>DKVC01000236.1 GCA_002490995.1 Lachnospiraceae bacterium UBA7188 | reverse complement strand
TTTTCCGACAATTCCTAAGAAAACATCGGAAGCCTTGTTTCATCCGTTCTTTTATGATAAGATAACAGGCAAATTCAACTCATGAAAGGAGATACATGAAAATGAAGCTGCTATACGGAACCGGAAACATGGCCAAGCTGGGCGCCATGCAGCGTTGGCTGGCCGGATTGGATCTGGAGATTGTGGGTCTTGATGCCATGAAAGAAAACGTACCTCAGGTTACGGAAACCGGAAATACTCCTCTGGAAAATGCCCGGCAAAAAGCGCTTGCGTACTATGGCGCTTTCGGCCTCCCGGTATTTTCCTGCGATTCCGGCCTCTATTTTGAGGGAGTTCCCAATGATGTTCAGCCCGGCGTCCATGTGAGGACGATAAACGGGAAATATCTCACAGACAATGAAATGCTTCTATATTATGGTAACCTGGCAAAAAAATATGGTCCGCTGAAAGCAAGGTATCAAAATGCCATCTGTCTGGTGCTGGACGAAGAACATATCTTTGAATCCATAGACAGCAGTCTGGGCGGAGAGCCTTTTCTCATTACCTCTGTTCCCCACTCTCTAGTACTGCACAAAGGGTTTCCTCTGGACAGCCTTTCCATAGACCTGAAAACAGGGAAATATTTTTATGACCTGGAAGAAAGAATCCGTGATGAAGTCGCGGTTGGAGACGGTTTTGTAGAATTCTTCCGCTCCGCGCTGTGCCTTCCTGTGGAAAATAATACAGGCAAAACGCCGGGAAAGAAAATGGATTGATTTTCTGCATGGCAGCTCTCCGTACCTCATATAATATACCAATGCAAAACTTTCAGGTGATTATGTGAAAAAGCACTCCCCTGTTTCCTTCCGGCAGATGCTCTTCGGCATCGGCTTTCTGCTGGCCTTTTCCTGCATGGTCATTTTCCTCTTTTCCTATCGTCGCGATGAAAAGCGCTTCACCAGCCTTACCGCGGAACTGTTCGCCGGAGAAATGAGATCCAATACGCTGAGCATGCACTACACGCTGGCAAATCCTGCCAACTTCGGCATTGATGACTATGAGCCTGTACTCTCCTGCTATGATGCCGGGCGTGCCCTGCGCAGCCAGGCGGAAACGGAAAATACGCTGGCTGCGCTTAAGGCACTGCGCCCGGATAAGCTTTCCGCCTCAGATGCTTATTTATGGCAGCTGTTAATCCGAACCCTGGAAAACTCCCTGGTGCTGAGCGATTATCCTTATTACAGTGAACCTCTCTCCCCCGCTTCCGGTACCCAGTCCAATCTCCCCATCCTTCTGGCAGAATATCCCTTTCGCAGCCGCCGGGATGTGGAAGATTATCTGGCCCTCCTGGATCAGACGGATGATTATTTTACCTCTCTCCTTACCTATGAGCAGGAAAAGGCAGATGCCGGCTTCATCATGCCCGCTTCTTTCTTAAAGGAAGTAAGGGAGCAATGTGACACCATCGTCACAAAAGACGAGTTGGAAAAAGGCACCCACTTTCTGCAGACCACATTTCAGGAGCGTCTGTCCTCTCTGGTCGAAGAACGGGTCATCACCGCAGGGGAAGCAGACGCATATATTTCACAAAACGAAAGGCTGTTAAAGACAGTACTGCTTCCCGCTTACATAGCGCTGGGGGACGGGCTCCTTCTTCTGGAAGACGATTCCGTGCTGCCCGCCGGGCTGGCTGCTCTGCCGGAAGGGCAGGCTTATTATGAGCAGCTCCTGATCTCCGAAACCGGTTCCTACCGCCCGGTGACGGAAATCCGTGAAATGCTGGTAAATCAATTTTCAAAAGAATACGGCGAAATCAAAAAACTGGCCGAAAACCATCCTGAAATCATCGAATATATCGCAAATAATACCGCGGAGCCTTTTCCCTGTAAGGATGCACCGCAGATGCTGCGCGACCTGCAGCGCCGGATGAGAGACAACTTCCCTGCTCTACCCGGAAACACCGCTTCCATTGCGGTCAAAGCCGTTTCCGGCAGCCTGGAGCCATACTGCGCGCCGGCTTTCTACCTGACGGCGCCCCTGGACGACACGGATTCCAACAGCATCTATATCAACCGAAGCAAAACGCCTGACGGGTTGGAATTATATACCACTCTGGCTCATGAGGGCTACCCCGGGCATCTGTATCAAACTGTCTACCATAACCGCTCCGCCCTTGCCGCAGGCGAACGTCCCGCCCGGGAACTGCTGTGGTACGGCGGTTATCAGGAAGGCTGGGCTGTATATGTGGAATTTCATGCTTATGAATATGCCGCAGAACTTTTATCGGAAAACGGACAGGAAATGGCTGCCCTCACCGCACGGCTGGAAGCGCGGAACCGCAGCCTGCAGCTATGCCTTTATTCCCTGATCGATGTGATGATACACTATGAAAACGCATCCTTTGAGCAGATTGCGAAATTGCTGCAAAAATACGGCATCCGGGATACTGATGCCGCAGGATCCATCTATAATTATATTGTACAGACTCCTGGCAATTATCCCAAATACTACCTGGGATATCTCGAGATCCTCTCCCTGCGGGAAAAAGCCCGGGAGCTTTGGGGCGCGGATTATACGGATTACCGTTTCCACCTTTTCTTCCTGGACAGCGGGCCTTCGGATTTCCTGTCTCTGGGGGAGCGTCTTGCCGCCTATGATGTGACGGAAGCGGAAAAGAGCCGGTTCTGAGCCTGTCACGGCTCCGCATCCTCAATCATATCCTCCAGATAACCTCTGTCCCACAGAAGAATTTTCAATTTTCTGGCAGCCTCCAGGGCAGGCTGGGTAAAATACTGGTTGGTGAGCACAGCGCCTACCATCCTGTCATAATAATCCCTGCCTGCATAAGCCTCCTGCACCGCCTTGACCCCTACCGGTGCATTATAGCACTTGCATTGAATAGCATAGGTAACGCCGTCCTTCTCCGCCAGGATATCGACGCCGTAATCGCCGCTGCCCCTGGTGACCTGTACCTCCTGAAAGCCGCATTTCTTCAGCAGTTCCGCACAATAATGCTCGAATTCATGACCTTCCATCAGGTCGTATTCTTCAGGCCTACTTCTCCTTGCCCGCTGCCGCAGATAGAGCACCGCGCTGAACAGCATTGCCGCAACCGCCAGGCTTACAATGATAATCATCTGATTCGTATCCATATTGCTTCTTGTCTCTCATTCGCCCTTTTATCTGTACTTTTGCCGCCTTTTATCGGGCAGCTCCCTGGAAATTGCCTGACAGGCACTTCCTTATGTACTGTTTCTATTGTATTCGAGAAAGGGAAAGAATGCAACCCATACTTGACATTTATTTTTCGCTAACTTATACTTCCTAAGGAAGTGTCGGAAAAGAACGGATATTTCACATCAATGGAGGAAACGCATTCCATGGAACAGATACTTATCGTGGAGGACGATGCAGACAATAATACAATGTTACGGGAATACCTGGAAAACCATGGCTATCGCTGCACTCAGGCCTTTTCCGGCAGTGAGGCAAAGCTCCTTTTTTCCATGCAGAAGTTCGACCTGGTGCTGCTGGATCTGATGCTGCCCGGCATCGTCGGCGAGGAGCTCATCCCGGTATTTTCCCCAAAGACCCCCGTCATCGTCATCTCCGCCAAAAACAGCCTGGACAGCAAAGTCGGTCTGCTTTCTGCCGGGGCGGAGGATTATCTCTGCAAACCATTCGACCTTCCGGAGCTTCTGGTGCGGATTCAGGTGCAGCTGCGCCGGCAGGCAGGAAAAAAAGAAAACGACACGGGGATTGCTTCCTGTAAGACATATCACTATCGGGATTGGGTGCTTGATGCGGATGCCATGGAAATGACTGCCGCCGGAATCCCCGTCACCCTGACCCGCCATGAATTTCTGATTCTGGAACTGCTGATCCGCAACCCCAGACGCGTCTTTTCCAAGCAGATGATTTACGAATACGTATGGGGTGAAGATTATCTGGCAGAAGACAAAACCATCAATGTGCACATCAGCAATATCCGTTCCAAATTAAAGGAAAGCGGGACTGATTCCTATATCCAGACGGTGTGGGGCATGGGATTCAAGCTTACCTGATTGAAATCCCCACCCGACGCCTCCGGGCTTAAGGGTTCCTGCATTCTGAATATGAAACTTTAACCTTTCTTAAACTTTCCTGAGCGATTTTTATAACACCATATATTAGACTGTCTACATAGCAAGGAAGTAATGATTCCTGAGGAGGTAATGCGGTTCCTGCGGAAGTAATTCGGTTCCTGAGGAAGTTGAGATTTCTAAGGAAATGATGCAGTTACTGCGGAAGCGATGCAACTCCCACGGAAGTGTTACGAAGAAATGAGGTACTGCGAAAGGAGAAAGGAATGGAAAAAGATATAAAAAAGCAGGCTGTCCTGGCTGTGGAAACCATTTCCCTGAGCAAAGTCTATAAGGGGAAGGCGGCCGTCAGCCATATGGACATGAAAGTACAGGAGGGCGCCATATACGGCTTTATCGGGCGAAACGGCGCCGGCAAATCCACCACACTGAAAATGCTGTGCGGTCTGGCCAAACCCACGGAAGGCGAAATCCGGCTCTTCGGAAAAAGCGCAGGCGACCCTGTCACCGCCAGGCGGATAGGCTGCCTGATCGAGTCCGCAGGCCTGTACCCTCATATGACCGCCAGGCAGAATGCCGTCATGAAGGCAAAATGCATGGGACTGGCCGACCCGAATGCCGTGGAGCGCGCACTGGAAGCCACCGGAATGAACAACACCGGAAATAAAAAGGTGAAGCTGTTTTCCATGGGAATGAGACAACGCCTGGGGATTGCCCTGGCTCTTCTGGGAAATCCGGACCTGCTGGTTCTGGACGAGCCAATCAACGGTCTGGACCCGGAAGGAGTCCGGGAAATCCGGCAGTTGATTCAGCGGTTAAATGAAGGTGGAAAAACGTTTATTATCAGTTCTCATATCTTGGGAGAGCTCAGCAAGCTTTCCACCCATTACGGAATTATCAAAGAGGGAAACCTGGTGGAGCAGCTGACCCGGGAAGAGCTGGAGCAGAAATGCGCCGACTATTTCCAGATAGAAGTGGGCGATGTAAAACGTGCTTTGCCGCTGATCACGGAGAATATGCCGGAGGTACAGGCAGAAGTCTGCGACAATACAAATATCCGCCTATACGGACTGAAAGAGGGTTCCGGCGTAAACCACCTTCTCATTGAAAACGGTGTACAGGTTTATTCTTCCGGTTTTCACCATATGGACCTGGAGGATTATTTCCTGGCACGCATGGACGGCAGCCGGAAATAATGCGCCGGAAAACAAATATAAATGCGCTCTCAAAAATAAGATAGGAGAATAAGAATATGTTTAATTTATTGCGAATGGATTTATACCGGCTGCTCAGAAGCAAATCAGTCTATATCTGCCTGGCATCCCTGATGGCGGCATCGGTTTTATGTTTCTGGATGGTCTGGCTGATGGGTACCCCGGAAGGGCAGGAAACGGCAGCCAGAATCGGAATGACCGCAATTGTGGATGAGGGCGGAAGCTCCCAGACAGGGGAATCGGGAGAGGAAGGAGTTATGGATCAATCCATGCTGGAAGAGTATGACACCCTTCTTATGTTCCGCGAAATCGGAATGGACGGCGGAGCATATGCCCTCCTTTTCGGAATCGTCATCGCCCTTTTCTTCTGCTCGGATTACAGCAGCGGATTTATGAAAAATATCATGTCCCTGCACCGCAGGAGATGGACATATATCGCCAGCAAGCTGATGGCAGCGGCGATTCTGGACCTCTGCTATCTGTCAATAGAATTCGGCTTCTGCCTGCTGCTGAATGTACTGTTCCACAACCTGGTGCCCGCCGCCCCTGCCGCAGATATTCTTTTCTACCTGGGCCTCAGTTTTGTGGTCACCATGGGCTTTGCGGCGCTGTTCCTCCTGTTCTGCACATTCACCCGGAACGCTGCCGCAGGCACCCTGGCCGTTTCACTTTTAAGCAGCGGAATCCTGGTAATCCTTGTCAATTACATCACCGGGCTGTTCGGGCTGAATCAATGGGTCTCCTACACCCTTTACTATAACCAGCGTTACGCGCCGAACGCCTACAGCGGATTCGGGGATTTAAAGGGCTACGCCGTAGGAGCCGTTTTCCTGGCACTGTACGCCGCCCTGTCAGCTGTCGTACTTACCAGGAAAGACATTTGACTGCACAGTTTATGGGCGCTTCCGCGAAATGTTTTCGAGTGCGCATTGCGCCAAAATCTTAAGCAGTCGCTTTGATTGCTTTGAATATGTTCGCTGTGAACAGATTCGTATACTCGCAAACGCAATTACATGCTGTTTTTTCATGCCAGAAACAGTGCGTTTGCTCGTTATACATTAATTTATCGGCAAAATAAAGCGTTACTGAGTATAAATTCCGGTGATCTTGAAAACCGCTGTTCCGAAAAGGAATTAACCACAGAGAGGAGCGAAACCAAAATGTACATCCTGACCATCCTGCTTTCCATAGCCTGTATTATTCTGGTCATAGCCCTGGCGAGGCTCTGCGCAGATATCCGCTCCCTCTGCCGTCAGCTTGAGGAAATAGAGCGCGGCAGCCACATGGAGCTGACTGCGCTCACACGGCAAAACTCCCTGCTGCAGCTATGTCGATACCTGAACCGGATTCTCGCTGCCAGAGACCAGAACCATATTCAGTATGAGCGGGCAGAAAAACAGCTGAAACAGAATATCACGAACCTGGCTCACGATATCCGCACGCCCCTCACCGGAGCTTCCGGTTACCTGCAGCTTGCACGGGAGTGTGATGATGCCGGAAAGAGAGACCACTATCTGTCCGTTGCAGGCCGCAGGCTGGAGGAGCTGGCAGATATGCTGGAAAAGCTGTTCCTGTATACAAAGCTTGCAAATGAGGATTTCACGTTTTCCGATGAAAACAGGAAGCAGATACAGGTGCTGCCATTGCTGAGCGACTGCCTGCTTGGCTTCTACACGAAATTTGAAGAGCAGAATATAGAGCCCGAAGTGCGATTCGAATCCGATGGCTTCCGGGTTCTGGCAGACGAAGATGCCTTGCGGCGTATCTTCCTGAATCTGCTGCAGAATGCGTTGATTCACGGCGCCGGCAATCTTGTGATTACTCAGCAGGTAATATACAACACGCAAAGCACACAAAAAGGAAACCCCTGCCCGAAAGCAACGTCAGATAAAATCATGCCACGGGACAAAGCGTCGGATAAATCCATACCACGGGACAAAGCGTCGGATAAATCCATACCACGGGACAAAGCACCGGACAAATCCATGCCTTGGGACGAAGCGCCGGATAAATCCATGCCCTGGGACAAAGCGTCGGGCAAATCCATGCCCTGGGAAACCGGAATACGTGGATGCCTGATCTTCGAAAATTCCGTATCGGAAAACAGTGTGCCGGATCCGGAGCAGATTTTCGATTTGTTTTATAAAGCCGACACTGCCCGAAGGAAAGCTTCCTCCGGGCTGGGGCTGTTTATCGTAAAAGAACTAATGAAGCGCATGGGCGGAGATGCCTCAGCGGAGCTTGAAGGTAGTACGTTACGCATTTTCCTGTATTTTCCGTTCTGTGCTTAGCGCTTAATCATAAATTCTCCAAACGGGTGAGTGCTTCTGCGCAGTCTTTATTTTCTTTGAGACAGCAGCCATGCCATAACGTGAACCGCCTGTTGGAATTTGCCCTGGGATATCATCTCTTCGATCTGCGCCCGGGTATATTTCCTGACGTTCAGAAATTCCGTCTCGTCCAGATTCTGGCTGCCCGACTTCCGGCAATTCTCCGCTGCAAAAATATAGGCGTAATTGTCCGCTATGGTGGCATTTGAGGGTATGGTAAGCAAATGTCTCCACTGCTCCGATTCGTAGCCGGTCTCTTCCAGCAGTTCCCTCTTCGCCGCCTCCAGTGAATCCTCCGCCCCTGCCTGGCTGCGTTCTGCGCCATATTCCCCGCTGTCCTCCGCTCCTGCCTGACAACGCCCTGCGTCATATTCTTTGCCATCTGACCACGGAATGTCCTTCTTCCGCTCGATACCGCCTGCCGGGAATTCCGTGGTCACTTCCTTTATCCCCTGGCGGAACTGCCTGACACAGAGATAGTTGCCCTCTTCATCCGATGCAACTATCACTACGTAGTCTCTGCGGCTGTAGCTGTAATAGGGCTCAAATACGCTCCCGTCCGGGAATCTGTAGGCAGAGCGCCTGAAATCAATCCATTCGTCCCGGACAATATGCTCTGTACTGATTTCTTCCCAGGCCAGGTTTTCTTCATCGCCGGTTTCCGGTACGGACATCCGGATTGCTTCCTTCTGTACTCGTTTTCCTGCTTTGTATTCAGCCGTATTCCTGTGCTGCGCCCCACCTGGCCGGGCATTTTCATCTTGCGTTCCTTTTACTGCAGTTACCCGCTGCTGCGTTTCGCCTGGCCGAGCATTTTCATTCTGCGTTCCTTTTTCCGCAGCTTTGTCCTCCGCTGCGTCGCCGCTGTATCCGAAGCCGTGGCTCTCACACCATTCTATTGCAATTTTACGGTGCCGGGCATCCTGAAAAGCATACCAGTCCTCTTCAATGCCAAATCTGTGTACACCATCCTTAAATCTGCGGAATGCGCCTTTTCCACGGATTGCCCCTTCAAGGGTATCCTGCACTTTCCCTTCGGGGAGACTCCAGATGAATTCCTCCATAATATTGTATTCGTCGATATCAAACCTGGACGGCAGCCCGAAATACCGGGTCAGCCACCCTTCTTCTATCATATCTGCCAGTTCCTGCTCCTCCTCGTCATCTCCTCCAAAAGGATATTCCGGGACACTGACTATTTCCATCTCCTCAATATCAAGATACTGCTGCCACGCATCATCTGCCATATCTATGGCATCGCAGATCAGGTTTAAGGGTACCACAACGTCCCTTTTCCGGTTGTCTGTGTCAGAATTCATAACTCATGCCCTCCCTGTTACTTTTCGCCCTGCAAATATGATTAAGGTGTCAATCCAGTATAACATGCTTTCCTGCATTGTCAAGAGCTTCCTCACACCTTCATACCTTCACACCACCACCTTACTGCCGGGAATAATGCCCACATTGCCCATAAATATACTTCAGGAAACTGTTTTTTACTTCAGGGTGTATGACTTTTCTCACCGCCGCTGCCAGAACCTCAAACAAAACAATCCCCAGCAGCCCTCCCGCCAGGTTCAGGAGAATGTCTTTCACATCAAACGCCTTCGATACGCAGTGAAAAACCACAATCAGCCCTAACTGAATCAGCTCCATCATGCAGGACAGGAAAATGATGCATCCCCAGAGCATTCTTTTTGAAAAGTCAAACAGAAACGGCAGTAATAATCCCATGGGCACCGTCACCAGAATATTTCCACCAATCTGCCGCAGTCCGCCCATATGGGCAAAATCCAATGAAAAATCCATAAAGCTTCGGATACTTCGAATACTTCTCCATTCCTCTTCTCCCAAAAGAAGCATGGGAAAATAAACCAGTTCGATTGCCTTATTGATATAGATTGATGTAATAAGCGAAAAAACGTAATAAGGATAACTCTTCTGTTTTCTCATTCCATATACCAGTATCACGGTAAAATATACAATATTCACCGGTATATAGAATAAATAGCCATATGTATAAAACATTGGCATTAATCTCCTCTCTTTCTTTATACTCTACCTTATTTCACATTTCAACATTTCCATCATCCAAATAGACATCCATACGGATTCCCTTCTTTCCCCGTGCAACCGCCAGTGTTTTCTGCGTGACGGGATATATGGATGACGTTTATTCTATAGCCGGATTATCGGACCTTTTCTACGTGAAGAATTCACTTTTTCTGCTGCTTTTCTCAACTTTTTCAGTCCATTCCAAGCCGCTTTCCCTATGCCGACAGCAACTTTCCCTATCTTTTTCGCCCCATTGTAAACAGCCTCGCCAATCTTTGAGCCTGCAAAATATCCTGCCATACCGCCGACAAAACCTGCTGCAACGGCTGCCGCTGGACCTACAACCGGAATCCAGCCAACGAGGGATGCGCCAATAACCGTCCCTGCCTTGATTGCGCACAAGCCCGCCATCATAGAAACAGAAACTCGCCCCATCTGGTCAAGTCCTTTTGTCACGGACAAATCTGCGCCTGCGACCCTGGCTAATATTTTTATATTCTCAATACCAACCGCCGCTATATTAGCGATAACCCCTGCTGGTGTCATTCTTGGAAGAATGCGGATAATCCCCCTTCTGACTGCTACCTGCAGCGCACCTGCCGTTACAACCTTTACTGATGTGTCAGCCCCCGCCCTGATCGCATTCTCTACAAGTTCATCCGAATCAATCTTTTCCCCTTTTACAGCCTTTGAAATAATATTGTATCCTGTGACAACAGCCGCCGACTGCAATGCCATAGCTCCCGCACTCTTACCGACAGACAGGGCAAGCTCCTTTGTCTGGTAGTGGGAATAATCCATAGACGGCATAATGCCGTCTTTTTGGGCAGATTTCTGTAACGCCTTGACATCTTCTTTCGTAAATTTCCTTCCTTCCACACCAAAGGCTTCTATATGGTCAGAAATTGATTTTGCAGAACCTTTCCCGGTAAAATGTGCCTGTACTTCTTCCAGCTGGTCGGATGGAACGATAATCCGCTGATTGGAGTAATCCCCCCTCTCCAATAATGCAATCGTAGCTTTGGCGTCCCTGCCAAATTTCAGCTGATAATTCTGATATCTGCCAGTGTCAAGATTTGTCGCCCTTACATCCACGGAATTTGCCGTAAAAGATTGCAGGACATCCACCTTTATATTCTTACCCTGCAACAGGCCATTCAGTTCCGTTGTCCCGGCAATCAGATTCTCCGCAATATTGCCGTCCAGATTCCGGCTCATCATAATATGCCCGTCTTTTGCTCTCGACAGTGCGTCAGCAATTTCCATATTCTTCTGATCCAGGATATCGTCCATAGCCTGCAATGCCTGACCGTATTCCTGGACTGACATCCCGACAGCCGCTTCCTGCATTTTATCCGCAAACCAGCTTTCCTTCGATTTCCCCGACAGTGCCGCTTCGTTTACGGATTTCAGATTTTCGTCATACTCATGCAGCGCCCTAACAATCTCTTTTGCGTCCTCTAACGCTTCTTCGTCTGTTGTTCCTTTTATCTCGCTTTTAAGCAACTGCGCCAGCCATTCCTCATCTGTCATGACCGCATTTTTTTCTTTATATGACTTTAAACATTGGCGGAACAGGCAGATAAATGACTTCGCCTCTGCCTCAGTGATGCACTCTTCTGCTTCGGTTCTGCATTCCGTTTTTTCCACAGTTTCCGGTATGCTTTCACCCATCCTTTTCTTTTCTTCCATCGCTCCTACCTCACCTTGACGCACTCTTAAATTTGCTTTTTTCATAAAATTTTGTCATTGTCTCCAGGCTGTCTTTCATAATCTCCATCAGGGAATTTGTGTTGCTGATTGCCGTCAATATATCCTTTGTTTCCAGCTTGTCTTTTCCATCTGAAAAAGCGGATTCAATGGCATCCTTGATCACACCCTCTATATCTGCCCCGCTGAATCCCCTGGTCTTTGCAACGAGTTCCGGAATCCCGATAGATGGCAGATCCTGCGGCCTGCGCTTTCCGATATGTATCTGAAAAATTTTCTCACGTTCCTTATCATTAGGCAGTCCCACATAGAATATTTCGTCAAACCTTCCTTTACGCATCAGCTCCGGCGGCAGTTTCGTAATATCGTTAGCAGTCGCAACCACAAAGGCAGGGCTTTCTTTTTCCTGCATCCAGGTCAGAAAATTTCCAAATAATCTGGTTGTTACTTCCGCACCGCCTCCATCACCACCAATTCCGGCAAACGCCTTCTCTAATTCGTCAATCCATAGTACACAGGGAGAGATTGCTTCCGCAAGGGCGATAGCATTTCGCATATTGCTCTCGGACTCGCCTACATATTTCCCCATCAGACGCCCCAAATCCAATCGTAACAGGGGAACTTCAAACAAGTTTGCCGCAGCTTTCGCGTTTAATGATTTCCCGCATCCCGGCACACCTGCGATCAGCACGCCTTTGGGCATATCCACGCCGTATTCTTTTGCTTTTGCCATATTTTTATAGACCTTCGCTTTTCGTTTCAGCCAGTCTTTGAGATTTTCTAATCCCCCAATGTCTCTCATGCTTTCTTTCAGCGGAATCATTTCAAGAATGCCCGCCTTTTTTATCATCTGTTGTTTCTGGTCGAATATCAGGCTTAAATCTGCCTTGCCAAGTCCGCCGTCCTTCGCATAGGACAACGCAAGCAGATTTAGGATTTCAAACTCTGTCAACCCTTTGAACGCTGTGGCAAATTCATCCAGCAGGGCCGCTTCAAGCTCCGGCAGTCCATTCTCTGATACAAAATTCTGAATAATCTTTTTTATATCAGCATGGTTCAAATAGTCAATCTCCACGATTGTAATGTACCGTTCCAATTCCCTGGGAATTACCAGAATATCTGACACAATAATAATCGTTGCCTCTGTTCCCTGGCTGATGAGCTTTGCGATTCCCTTTAATTTTGAGACTACTCCCATGTCTTCAAGGTAGGAATGGATATCCTTTAAGACAATGATTTTATTCTCCAAAAGCTCCTTTTCCTTCAGCTGCTCCAGCATCGTTTCCAACGCGCAGTCCTCAATCATTGGCGCTTTCGTCTCAAAATCAATGTAACCGTAGGTTCCGTTCCACTCATACACTTCCCTGCCTAATGTTCCTGATATCGCTTCGATCAGGGCGTCGACCTTATCCTCCTCGAAAGTGTCCATGTATATCACCGGGAATCCTGCGTAGATGTATTGTATCATTTTTTCTTTCAAATTTATTTCCATGCACATTCTCTCCTTCCTGCTTTTTGCAATCTTATACCCAATTCAATAGTACAAAAGTTTACTTTACTTTTGTACTTGTACCTTCATTGTTCATATATGTATTCCGAACCGTTCTTTACCAGCCTTTCCACCTTCCAGGTATCCAGAGGAAACCGCCAGGATTCACAATAATTATACATGCCTAAATTGTGTTGATAATTGTACATATATAAATAATTGTTGCCAACAAAAATATCCAGGCTCGATGCGCAATCTTTTGCCCAATGTCTGCAGTTCAGATATGCTTTCTGAGACGATATGCCTGCAGCAATATCATACTCCATGATTTTGATTTCTTTTACATGCCGGAGTCCATCCATTGAACTTTCTTCAATGCTTGCCAACCAGTAAATCCTCCCTTCGCCGCAGCATATCTTAAATACACGGTGGTCTGGCCGCTCCGCAAAGGAATGAATGGCATCCTCCAGCCTGTCAAGCCGGCAGAGTTTTCCTGTATCCATGTCATAATAAATACATTTGCTGTCAAGGACAATTCGCCCATTATTATCCCCAATCCATTCACGGCTTATCTCATCATACACCAGAAAGGAACTTCTGCCAGTTCCCCAACAAGCATCACTTGTACTATCGTTCCAGTATGCATTGCCTTCTTTTGAAATAAGTTCTGAGATTGTGTCATTCTCCAAATCAATATCTGCGACAGCGCATGCCAGTACGTCAATCCCTTTACGTAATTCCATACGGCAGTACAAGTGCTCCCCTCTCTCGTCTATGCAGGGATATTTCCTTTTTTCATGCATATAGAAATCATAAGGCCTTAAAGCAGTCTTTATTTTATGCCGGCGTCTCTGCAGTGTCCCCAAATCCATCTCCATTATCTCAAAATCCTGCCCAAATGGCACAGTCCAATAAAACAGCTTATGATTCCTCACACCCAACAGCCTGGAATCTCCAATCTCGCATATCTCCTCCTCTTTTTGTGTCATAAGATTTATTCTATGCAGAAAATATTGACTGCCTTGCGTAGACAAATAACTCTTACACAGATAATATGCATTTCCCGCCTCCTGCACTAAGCTATGATCCATCTCCGCAAAACTACACGGAAAAAAGGATTTACTGTGATTGCATACCATCAAATGATTCCCTTCGATAACACAAATCTGGTTGCCTTTCACAAGCAGATCCGGTGATATTACTTCTTTAACACTGTTCTCATACTCTGTTCCGGTAAAACTATCCTCTTCAGCCACATCTTTTTCAGCTTTCACTTTCTGCGCCCCTGCTTCCTCAATCTGTCTAAGGACGCCTTCATTGACCTCGCCCAAAATTGCTTCGCATACTCTCCTGGCATATTCCTCTGACGTATGATCCAGAGATTCGATTTTGTCTGCCATATCATTCGCTTTTCTGTCTCGGAGCCACCTTACAAGCTGTCCGCTGCCGGCATATTCAAGAACCCGGCCAGTGTCAAATTTTTCTTTCAGTTCTTCCAGTGTATGCACCTTTTCTCCGCTACGCATCTCCAGTGAAAAAAGTATTTTCCTTATCCCCATACTGTACCTCCTGACTAAATTTTTACACAGCTTTCCGTCTGTTGTTTCTCTTTTATGCTTTGATTCCGTATAATGGAAAAGGATTCTATCTCTTCCAGCGGAATCAGTAATTCCTGTGCATCTTTCTCTGCAGCTAATGCCAGTAGCCATATTTTCTTATCATAACAACGTATCTCGCAAGGTATTATATTCCTATATCCAGGATCAAATTTATCCCCGTATATCCGTATTACCTGATGGCTGTCAATCGCAGCATTCAAGTCTTCAACCATCTTAAGCAGCGGTTTCCCATGCTCCGGCTCTATATACCGGTCTATCGCATGTTTTTCTTTCACTGTTGCCCGCCTTGCATTTTTTGTATGTAATGCTATGTGCAGGAGAAGTTCATCCATTTCATCTTTTCGCAATACCCCGCTGTCTGACAACACCTTTTCCACTAACAGATATTCTGCATCTTCCAGCGGCGGCTGCATTGCCTCTGTAAGCAGATACCCACCCTCCCACCTGTCATACCACAATTCACCGGCGCTATAGGATTCGCTCAGGTATAACCGTATATCTTCAATGTCCCTGTCAAATGATCTTGAACTGCACTCTGTTTCAAGGCAGAATCTTGTCTTGTTAACCACTTCTCCCTGCATCAGCCTGGAGTACAGCATCAATATCCTTGTAACCTTATCCATGATATCCCTCCTTCTGCAAGGCTGAGCTGCCTGACAACTATCTATAGTATATCATTCTATTGCGTCATATTCTGACGTTCTAAAAATTTTAACGCTTTCTCTGGGCTATTTTTCCGCTGAATCCCCTGACTGCTGCAAGACTTCCCAATCAGGAACCCCAAAATCAACTTCTTTTAGACTGTCCTAAAGTTTGTGTAACCCTTTTAGATTGATTGACAGCATGAAAAAAGCCGACATATCGCCTTATGATCTCTGTCGGCTCCAAATTCACTTTCAATCTTCCGTCCTCGCCCTTCTTATACTCGTGAACGCATTTAATTGCTGCTTTTTTGCTCTGGATTGCCGATGCGTTCAACATTTACTGTGCAGATGGCAATTATTTGCGTTTGTGGGCATATATTCATTCTTCATTTCAGAATAGCATTGTGTGCTACTCTCTTTTCTATAAAGTCTCCTCTATTTTTCTTCATCATAATAATCAAAAAAAGCATCTCTGATTTTCCCAGCTTCTTCCGCAGAGGACGCTGGCCCAAAGTATTCCTCCGCCTTCTCCGCTCCCCCTTCATGGTAATACAGCCAAATCCTATAAGTGTCATTCTCCTCATTATACAGAACATCCTCTATAATAACCTTATCAGATACCCCGTACACTCCGGTCCGTAAAAAGACTGCATATGTTACATCGTTAAGCCGTTCTGTAAACCTGTCCAGCATTACAGATAATTTGCTTACTCTTTGTGCGTTCTGGTGTGCCGCATATTCCATTCCGTTAAAATACAGCGTACCGATGTATTGTCTGGGAGCAATCAGGCTGCTTTCCAACACTGCATCAATTGAAAACGGTACCACGTCACCCTCCGGGGAGCAGAGTACCATTTCAAATTTTACCTCACGTTTTCCCATGTTAAAACATACTATACCGCACATTATAGCGAAAACTGTAAACAGGATACCCAGAATACACGGTATCCTTCTTGTCCTGCCCATTGCCTCCCGCCTCACTGCATCCATATCCTCATTATGAATCCCCTCTGTACATGCCTTTTCCCCGTTTCTTTTTAAACCGCTGCCTCTATCAAAACCCTGTCTCCAAGCCGTATCTCCTTCACCCCAATTTTCTTTTCTCTGTTGAGCTTCCGATAAAAGATGCACCCTTTGCGCCGCATTCAACTATAGGAAGCGGCGCTTGCTTCCTATAGTATGTCTTATCGAAAGCCCCCGCTTCCTCTGGTATGCTCATTGTACCATGAAGCCCCTTTCATTTCAAGGTTGGGATTTCCGCCTTTTCCTTATGATTTCCCCTGCCTCGCCCCTACAATCGCTTTCAAAATACACTGGATTACCACAAAAATCAGAGCTGCCACCGGCCATACCATCCCGGCAGTCTTCCAAGAATCCCCGTGAAAT
Source organism: Lachnospiraceae bacterium UBA7188 (assembly GCA_002490995.1). Classification (GTDB taxonomy): domain Bacteria; phylum Bacillota; class Clostridia; order Lachnospirales; family Lachnospiraceae; genus Acetatifactor. The sequence continues at coordinate 1,969 of DKVC01000236.1, read as the reverse complement.
CCCCATGCCAGAAAAATGGCTACCACCAGACACCAGTACGCTCCCGGGAAAAAGGAAGTCTTCCGTTCAACTGTCTTTTTCTCCGCTGTGTAATCCCCTTCCTGAAGCAGTTTATCGTAGCTTCCCCTGATACAGCCTGCCCACACGAACATAAGGACTGCCACGGAGACCATCGCAAGCAGGATACAGACACCATATATATAGACGATATCTGCCGCGGAAAATGCTGCCATCATCATCAGCGGCACCACACCCAGAATACAGAGCACGGTTCCGGACGTAATGCACAGGTTGTATATCCCTGAGAATTCCTCCTTCTTCTTCGATGCCATTCCTTTCACGCCGTATTGAAGCGTAATGATTTCTTTTTCTATATATTCATACTTTTCCAGACGGTTTTCCGAAAATACAAGCACTGCCACACCCACTGCCAGAAGGATAAGCAAAACCGCTACACCCGTCCCCCCTGCCATATCCTCCGTAATTGCCATATTCCCAAGCTCGCTTATCCCGCTCAGCAAAATCAGCGGGACAGGCGAAAGAACACAGAGTGCCGTGGCCAAAGCCCTGGGGATTGCCAGCTTTCTTTCCAGCTCAATAAAGCGTCCTGCCTCTTCCATGGACACTACCTTCACATCCGTTTCCTCGTATTCTTCCTCCCGGAGAACTACTTCCGTCTCTTCCTCATCTTTCAGCAGCCAGTCCGTACTGACGCCAAAGATGTGGCTCAGCTGGATGATTTTGTCAATGTCCGGAACAGACGACGCGCTCTCCCATTTTGAGACGGACTGCCTGGATATGTCCAGCTTCTCCGCCAGTTCCTCCTGGGACCAGCCCTTCTTTTTCCTCAATGTCATGATTTTTTCTGATAGCATCATATTATTTTCCCTGCCTTACCCTTTCTGCGCTTCTGCGCCTTTCTGACATAATTGTCATGCCATGTCGATCCATATGCTAATCATAACAGAAATGCCGGTTGACAACCAGCAATTGCGCTTGGAAATTTGTCAACCGGCAGTTGCAGATGCTTTTCGGGAAAGACAGTCATCCTGAAATCAACTGCATTGTATTATTTTCAGGTCTCAGGATTTCCACCATGCCCTTCTGAATCCATTGTCCCGGACAATGATGATTTCCTAATAAATCAAATTTCGCAACCTTGAATCCTGCATGTCACCCAAGGTATATCGGGCAGGTTCTCATACTATATCAGCATAAAGTCCCCTTCCACATAAAATACGCCATCTACAAAAGGCTGAGCTTCCGGCTCCTCCAGGGTTCCAGGCTTCTCCAGCCTTCCCCGTCGTATCAGCTCCTCTGTCACATGCCCGGCCAGCTCCCCGCAGTAGACAGAAATCCACTGATTAATCTGTCCGTGAAGACGTGCCGGAACAAAGCCTTCGAAGCTCTTCCTCACGGAAAGAATCCAGTCGCAGAGCATATCATCCAGCTTCCCGTCCTCCGCTTTGTACAAAGCGCAGAAATCGTCAAACTGCTTCCGGGTAAAGCAGGCAAAATTCAGCGCATAACCGCCCTCCTTTTTCCTGACCAGGTGATTTTGTATCAACCGTACCATATCCTCTTCGGCAATCAGCCCTTCCGGTACAGCGCCGCCCGGACATTTCTGTGGGATTCCCTGCTCTGCAAGCCATGCGGTTCCGCCGTTGCGGTACACCCGGCGGTCGTAAAACTGATTGACCCAGTAAAAATAAATATGTCCCTCCCCGGTACTGTTGACATTGCATCCGGTACTATACTTCCACGGCTCCTCATTAGCGCCTGCAGACTCCGTCACAATAAACCACCCGTGCCCGCCGTCTTTTCTGGGCGGAAAGCTTCCGCTTGAGAGACGCAGGCGGTGATTTTTCAGCGCTTCCAGCTTCTGCCTGATCAGATAAGGAATCAGAATATACCCCAGCCGCTCCATTCCGAAATCACATCCGTAAAAACCGATTTTCCGAAAATCCCT
>DKVC01000297.1 GCA_002490995.1 Lachnospiraceae bacterium UBA7188 | reverse complement strand
TATTTGTAGACACTTCCTTACTCTGCGTAAACACAACTGTGTCAGTTTTACATACGGAATTACGGTTTCCTCTGGCAGGAATATCCATGCAAAACAGCCGACAGGTCTGCATCCCTCAGAAACAGATTTACCTGACCTTTAAAATATGCCTCGCCACATACACACCGCTTGCGGAAGCATGGGAAAGCGAATGTGTCACCCCGCTGCCGTCTCCGATGATGTACATCCCCTTGTGCCTGCATTCCAGGTTCTCGTCCAGCTCCACTTCCATATTGTAGAATTTCACTTCCACACCGTAGAGCAAAGTGTCATCGTTGGCTGTGCCTGGCGCAATCTTGTCCAGTGCATAGATCATTTCCATGATTCCGTCCAGAATCCGCTTTGGTAAAACCAGGCTTAAGTCCCCGGGCGTTGCAGCCAGGGTAGGCGTCACCAGCCCTTCCTCAATTCGCTTTACGTTGCTGCGGCGCCCTCTCACCAGATCCCCGAAGCGCTGTACAATGACGCCGCCTCCCAGCATATTGGAAAGTTTTGCAATGCTCTCTCCGTAGCCGTTGCTGTCCTCAAAAGGCTCAGAGAAATGCTTTGCCACCAGCAGTGCAAAATTCGTATTTTCCGTTCGTTTCTCCGGGCTTTCGAAGCTGTGTCCGTTTACGGTAACGATGCCGTTGGTATTCTCATTTACTACAATACCATAGGGATTCATACAGAAAGTCCTCACCCTGTCCTCAAACTTGGAAGTCCTGTATACAATCTTGCTCTCATAGAGTTCATCCGTAAGGTGAGAAAAAATCACCGCAGGCAGCTCCACCCGCACACCTATGTCAACCCGATTGGATTTCGTGGGAATCGCAAGCTCGCCGCAGATTTTCTCCATCCATTTGCTGCCGCTGCGCCCTACGGACACGATACATTTTTCACAGGTATACCCGGTTTCACCGCACTTAACCGCATAACCGCCATCCGTCAGCTCAATCGCAGTCACTGGAGTGTCAAAATAAAAATCTACCTTGTCCTTCAGTTCCGCATACAAATTTTCCAGCACAATGAAATTAATATCCGTTCCAAGATGACGCACGGAAGCGTCCAGCAGATTCAGCTGGTTCTGCAGGCACAGCTTCTTAAAATGAGTCCCGGCTGTGGAATACAGCTTCGTCCCCTCCCCGCCGTATTTCATGTTGATGGTATCCACGTATTCCATCAGCCGGGTGGCCTGTCTCTTTCCGATATACTCGTAGAGAGTGCCTCCAAAGTCATTGGTGATATTGTATTTTCCGTCAGAAAACGCGCCTGCGCCCCCAAATCCGCTCATAATGGAACAGGATTTGCACCCGATACAGCTTTTCACTTTATCGCCGTCTATGGGGCAATGACGCTTTTCCAGTGAATGTCCCGCCTCGAAAACCGCTATCTTAAGCTCCGGCGCCTCCTTTGTCAGCTCGTAGGTGGAAAAAATCCCTCCCGGACCCGCTCCTACTATGATAATGTCATATTGCATGGCAATCCCTCTCTTTCCGTCACAGACTTATCTGTCGCCGCAACAGCCGGATTCGCCATGTATGCTTTCATCCGGCTGTTCTGCTTCCCTTCTTCTGCGAAAGACAATCATTGAACTGTTATAATCCATTCTACCATAGCCTTCATATGAATGGCAAGCCGTAAAATGCCTCTTCCTGAACCCTTTTTCTGAACCAAAGTGTTAGAAATAACTTTTGAATTTCAGACTGGTTATCAGTGCAGAATTTACCTTTTTCACAGTGCAGTTAAAATTATTTCTGCAAAATTCTTAAACGAAAAAGGGACAGCGGTTAAACCGCTGTCCCATCATCTTCATTTTTCTCCAGAGACTGATTATCCATATCCGGGTCTGCACCTTCTTCATTCGACGCCAGTTTATTCCCGATACTCGCCTTTTCATCCTCAATCTCCTCCTGCATAGCCTGGACTCTCGTGTCCTCGCTGATTGCACGCATGATCAGATTCAAATCCTCCGGCGTAAACATTCCCGCAGCCTTGGACAGAAGCCCGATACTGTTACGGTTCACCTTCAGATGCCCGCCTCCTGAAAGAGGAATGTTCAGTACATTTTTCTTATCCGTCATATCTCCCAGACAGATGCTGTTGGTCTCCTCGTCACATACAAAGCAGACTCCATTGTAGGTAATCGTACCGTCTTTCGCCAGAAACCCGTAAGGCACCTTAGGCGCCTCCCTGAGGTTCTCAATAGGATTCGGTTTTCCCGAAACGGCTGCCTGGTAAATCTTCTCAGCCTCCGATCTGTCCCCGGAAACCTCCTTCTTCCCGTTTTCCGCCGATACATTCTCTTCCTCCTCCGTATCGGTTCTTTCCTGCAGCCTGCTTCCGCCATGCGCCCAGACACTGTTCCCATAGGATACAGCCTCCGAATTCATGTCCGAAAACCGTCTGTTTACACCCTGTGAAGTCCTTTTCTTCATTGCGGATTCCATTCCTGTAATATCTGCACCAATCCTCACGTTTCTCCTTTATTCCTTTCTGTCCTGATTTTTATTTTCAACCACATCACCGCCCTTCGGCTGCAAGGCGGCAGCTTACTTCATCCTCTGAAATTATACCTGCTCAGATAGGAACTTGCAAGCCCGCCTGAAGCAGTGTAGCGGCTGGATACGCTCTCCGCGCTTGCCCTGGCATTGTCGGCCGCCCTGGTTGCAACCGCATTCACCCTTTTGGCAAAAATACTGGATGTTCCCAACAGTTTTTTTACCTTCTCCCCGTCTGCTTCCGACAATTTCTCTTTATTCAGTGAAAGGCTGCCGTCTGTTCCTACCGTAATACCGATTGCTTCCAGTTCCCTCTTCTGACCCAGGACTGTCTCCTTCATGGACTGGCGGTAATAATCATTCAATACGCCTGAAGCCTGTTTCAAACATTTCAGTGTATCATTAAACTCCGTCACCACTTTCGCCGCAGCATCTGTAAGTCCCTTTTCTCCGGCATCTGCCTTTTCAGCCAAAAGCCCCGTCTGTTCCACCAGTGAAGAAGATGCTTTCTGCAGTCTCTCGTGGCTTCCCCGGGTCAGCCTGGTGCTCTGGGTACTGCCTGCGTTCATCACATCCATCCAGGAGGAACCTGCCTGAATCCCGTTCCTTTTGTTCCGCACGGAACTCAGCATGGAACTCCGCCTGGAAGACAGTCCTGCCCTCCTTTTTGACATACTTACCATCTGTGTGGTAGCCCTTCGCATTCCTGTTCTGATTCTTACCATTTCATTCCCTTCTTTCTTCCTTCTGTTTCTGTCTTCTTTCCTTCTGCTTCCATCTTTCTTCCTTCTGCTTCTATCTTTCTTCCTTCTGTTTCCATCTTCCTTCTGTTTCTATCTATCTTCCTTTTGTTTCTATCTCTCTTTCTTCTGCTTCTATCTTTCTTCCTTCTGCTTCTATCTTTCTCCCTTCTGTTGCTATCTTTCTTCCTTCGTATCTTTTCCGCTTCTTTTCTTTCAGTTCATCAAGCTGTCCATATATTTTCTGCGGTTTTCATCATGCATGGTACTTCGTCATCATATGCAAAGACTGTCCATGGATCCCCAATCCCATCCTTCCTACACAAGCGCTGCCCCTTTCCTTTTCAGATATTCTGTATACGTTTTGACAAAACCGGAATATTTCTCCCTGGCCAGGTAGACATTCTCTCCATTGCGCAGTCTGACCGTTCCGTTCCCGTAGCCCGCTACATAAGCCAGGTTCACCAGATATCCTCTGTGGCACCTGTAGAATTCTTTGCCAAGCTGCGCTTCCATGTGTTTCATAGTGGCATAGACCGTGATATTTTCCTTCAGGGTATGAATCTCCACCTGCCGCTTCGCGCTTTCCACATACAGAATATCCCTCTTCTGCACGGTAAAATTCCTGGTTTTTGTCTGGAAAAACAGCTGTCCTCCTCTTGCATTCTCCAGTCTGTGTACTTCCCTGCAGGCTCCCTGAAATACCTCGCAGAATTTCCCCTCATCCACCGGCTTCAGCAGATAATAGAAAGCCGAGACTTCAAACGCCTCTGCGGCATATTCCTTCCGCGCTGTCACAAAGATCAGCACCGTGTCATCCCCGCTGATACGAAGCGCCCTTGCTGCTTCCATCCCTCGCATGTTTTCCGTCTGGATGTCCAGCAGAAGAATGTCAAAATGCCTCCTGACCTCCAGAAACTGTCCCACCGAATGAAAATACATTACTTCGCACTCCGGCTCCTGTCTCCGGATTAATTGCCCCAGCTGCGCGCAGCTTTCCTTATCCTCATCACAAATCGCAACCCTCATGTCCCACCTCATGTTCTATTTCGGCAAATATTTCTTTTATGTTTGGAAAATGTACACCACTTTACAACTTATG
>DKVC01000166.1 GCA_002490995.1 Lachnospiraceae bacterium UBA7188 | reverse complement strand
GACATAATCTTCAGCAGGTTCTTCCTCTCTTCCAGCGAATGGGCCAGCGCGTCTGCAAATTCCTCCCTGGTCATCCCTTCATGCCCTGCCCGGATTTCCTTCAGCCTGCCGTTCCATAATTCATATTCCCTCTGCAGGAGGGCAAGGAAAATCTCCTCTTTTGTCTGGAAATAGTTGTAGATAGAAGTCCGGGTAAAGGAAGTCGCATTCCCGATCTCCTTGATGGTAATGTCCTTAAAGCTCATAGTCTTATACAATTCCGCACAGGCTGTTATGATCTCCTCTTTCCTTGCCGCTATCAGTTCTTCTGATCCCTTTGGCATAGTACGCCTCCTATATGCTTTCCCCGTTCTTAAGTGACAAACATTTCCCGATTGCGGCACCGGTTTTCAGATACTGCTTTTATCCGTTTTACCCACTGACAGAGCTGAAATAATCCGCCTGCGGCAAAATGCCCTTGTCCACAATATTGATGGAAAGCATTTTGTTTTCCCTGATAATGCAATTGATGAAATGCGGCGCTGCAAAACTTACCAGAACCCAGTCATAGCCGATGATGCCAACATGCGCCACCAGCGTCCATGCAGGCTTATCCCCATTCATGGCTCCGATAACGGTCACCGGCATCGCGTATAATGCTAACTGCGGTCCTATATTCTTTTTCATATCTGTAGCCTCATGATCATTTTGGCATTGACACTGTGTCAGTGATTGTATTATACATGCGTCCTGACACTGTGTCAATATATTTCTCAAATTTTTCCTCTTTGAACACAAAAGTTTCTGAACTATTAAGTTCCCTGACTTCCGTACCTGGTAACCAGATTTTTGTTTTATCCATATATCATAACCTGCTTCTCTGTTGATTTTCAGTCAAGCTCCATCGTACAAAATCCACAAATTCGCCCCAATCCCCTTCCCTAAAACCTCCTTCTCTTAAGCCACAGTCAACACTGTCAAAGCAGGGCAGCATATTGGCAAATCCCAGCAAAGATGTTAAAATACATACAGCTGCAAAATCAGACAAATACATCAGAGGAGAAATGAAAGATGCATGATATAAAAAAGCTTGCCAGACTGTGTCAGGAACACCCTGTCTATATCCAGACCCACAATTTTCCGGATCCGGATGCCATCGCCTCCGCGTACGGCCTTCAGAAGCTGCTCCGCATTTATGGGGTCGAATCGGAACTCTGCTATGACGGAAGGATTGACCAGCTGAGCGCCTCCAAGCTGCTGGACACCTGCCACATCCGGATGTTCCCTTACGAGAACCTGGTGAAAGACATGCGTGAGACAGACAAAATCATCTGTGTGGATATGCAGAAATATGGGGGAAATGCTACTGATCTGACAGGGGATGAAATAGCCTGTATCGACCATCATCCCACCTTTGTCCCGGTTGAATACCAGTACCAGGATATACGCATCACGGGCGCCTGCGCAACATTAATTGCGGAATATTATGCCCTGTCAGGGAATACGCCGGACAGTGATACGGCCACCGCGCTGCTATATGGAATCAAAATGGATACCCTGCAGTTTACAAGGGGCGTGACGGAGCTTGACATTAAAATGTTTGGCTACCTTTTCCCGCTCTGCGACCAGGAAAAGCTTACAATTCTGGAAAAAAACAATCTGGAATTTACCGACCTGAAAGCGTGCGGGGCTGCAATTAAAAACATCACCCTCTATGATAAGGTAGGTTTTTCCTACATCCCTTTTTCATGCCCGGACGCCCTGGTGGCAATCATTTCAGATTTCATGCTTTCCCTGGCTGAGATAGAGGTGGCCGTCGTATATTCCTTCCGGGAAGACGGTGTAAAACTTTCCGTCCGTTCGGAAAATCCGGCAATTCATGCTGGAAACCTGCTGCACACAGCCCTGAAGGATATCGGAAACGGCGGCGGACATGCCTCCATGGGCGGCGGCTTTATCAGCAAAAAAAGCCTGCCGGAAGCAGAGCACCTTCAGACGGATTATATCAGGAATCTGCTCCTGAAGACACTCGCGCAGGAAAGCTGTACTGTTAATGCAAATAAGCAGACTATTTTGTCATGACACCTTGCCCATGGAAAAAGCCGCAGTTCCTTGATTTTACTGGAAAATCAGAACTTGCGGCTTATCTTCATGCATGGAACAAAACGCGAAGTTTCCGAACTCCTCAGGTATGATTCCGCCGGGTTCGGAACTTCGCGTTGTAATGGAGCATACGGGATTCGAACCCGTGACCTCCACACTGCCAGTGTGGCACGCTCCCAACTGCGCTAATGCCCCATGCCCTTAGTATACCATATTCCCGGAAAAAATCAATAAAAAATTTTATTTTTTCTCCTCGTCACCCATTATTCTCTCCCCTTGCCTTTGCCAGATACTCCCTTGGGGTCATTCCGGTCTTCTCCTTGAACTGCCTGTAAAAGTGAATCTCACTGTTATATCCGCTCAGCCGGGCCACCCGTTCCAGCTTTAAATCCGTATGCAGAATCAGCCCCCTGGCGTAATCCATGCGGATATTAATCAAATCCGTCTTGAAAGGAATCCCAAAAAAGCTTTTATATAAATATTGAAAATAAGAAGGACTCACATCCAGAGCCTCCGCCATCTCCCGGGCAGTAAAATTCCTGTAAGGCTGCGACTGCATGGAAAGCCGCAGGTTCTGCAGCCTGGCAACATAGGGATTATATGGCTGGGAACTGTCCTTTCTGCGCACCGCCTGGATGAGATTGTTGACAAGCACCTGCATCAGCATATCGATATTTTCATCACGGAAATCCGATGCCGCATAATTCTTCTCCCACATAATCTGCTGGATATACAAAGTAAACTCCACGGCACTGCCAATGGGAATGGGACGGTGAAACAAAAGGCCTGTCCTCTCCGGAAAACCCGGCATGTCACAGTCAAAATGCAGCCAGTCATCCGTATACTCACCGCTGATGCTGCGGTACTGATAAGGCACGTTCGGCCGGATCAGCATGGCGCAGCTATGTTCCGTCTGCACCTCCTCCGCCCCAATCCGGAACAATGCAGGACACTTCACGATCAGCAGCAGATAATGAGGCAGCCCCTTGGGCCGAAACATGGAATAATCCAGCGGATGCCTGGAATGGCACCCCCCTGACGAAACACTGTACATAGAATCTGCCCTCCCAAATCCTCTCAGCCAAATCCTGCCAATCCAACCCTTTTCAGGAAACTGGCACCCACAAGTATAAAGCCGCATATAATCATCAAAAAGGTTAGTAAATAGTATTATAAGATATTATGGAAATCCTGTCAATTTAATATAATAACATACAGGCCGGATACGAAATGTTATGCATGCCGCTTTCACCGGCTCCTGATGTCCACAAATAAGTCACACCATGCCTAAGGAAGTGTCTACAAATAACCGCTGCAAGTTCATTGCGGGCTTTACTGTATTTTCAGGCTTTTGCCTGAACAAGCTGCAGCGGTTATTTTCCGACAATTCCTAAGGTAAGTACATATAACAAGAGAGCGCTTCTGTATTATAGAACAGAGAACTGGAAAATGGATACGCTCGCGAGTATACTTCAAATTCCATTGACATACCGTATAAATAAAAGACAAGGAGAGAAAAAATGACCGAACAGAACTTTGCTCAGGAAGCAGCCGCAAAAATCAAACACAAAATGTATCTGGCAGCCGCCAGAAGCCGCCACAAAATCCCTTACACCACAAAGGACGGCGTATTTGACGACTGGTCCGGCGACAGAATCACCTGGTGGACCAACGGTTTCTGGGGCGGCATGATGTGGCAGCTCTACCATGCCACCGGCGAGGAGCTCTACAAAGAAATCGCCCTGGAAAATGAGGAAAAACTGGATGCCAACCTGATGATTGCCAGGGGAATGGACCATGACAGCGGTTTCCGGTGGCTCCCCACAGCGGTAGCCGACTACAGGGTTACCGGCAGTCAGGCTTCCTTTAACAGGGGAATGCTTGCCGCAAACGATATGGCCGGACGCTTCAATCCCATGGGACGCTTCATCCGCGCCTGGAACGACGACGGCGACGGCAGCAAAGCCGGCTGGGCCATTATAGACTGCATGATGAACCTTCCTCTGCTGTACTGGGCATATGAGGAAACCAAAGACCCCAGATACCTTCAGATTGCCACCATGCATGCCGACACCGCTCAGAAGTATTTCATCCGCGAGGACGGCTCATCCAACCACATCGTGGCTTTTAACCCCGTCACAGGCGAATATGAGGATACCTTCGGCGGCCAGGGCTACGCGAAAGGCTCCTCTTGGACAAGAGGACAGGCATGGGCGCTGTACGGCTTTACCTTAAGCTACCTTCACACGAAGAATGAAAGTTACCTGAATACCGCCAAGAGAGTCGCAAACTACTTTATTGCAAATACACCGGAAAACGGGCTGATTCCCGTGGACTTCAGGCAGCCAGCCGACTGCACGCTGGAAGATTCCACCGCCTCCGCCATCGCCGCCTGCGGACTTTTAGAGATTGCAAAAGCGCTGGAGCAGCTGGGCGAACTCGGCCTGACGGAAAGCCGCATTTACAGAAACGCCGCCTTGAAGCTCCTCACCGCATTATACGAGAACCGCTGCAACTGGGATGACAATTGCGACAATATCCTGGAAAAATGTACTGCGGCATTCCATGATAAGGAGCATGAATTTTCCATCATTTACGGGGATTATTACTTCATCGAGGCAATCTGGAAACTGACAGGAGAAGAACTCTTCATCTGGTAAACGTCTGACAGGATTTCATTTTCACTTTACAGGGGCTGCCGAAAAACAGCCCCTTTTCTTTTTATCTCTTAGGAATTGCCGGAAAATAGCTGATACAACTTCTACACTTCCTTACTGCCTTCATATAACAGGCGGTACGCCTCTCTGCGCCCTTCTGCAAAGGCCTTTTCCATCTGCTCCGCTATCCTCTTATCCCGAAGCCTTGCCGTCAGCAGCGGTGAAAATCTCCTTCCTTCCAGGTCTATGGCTGCATCCACCGCTTCGCTGAAGCTCTTCTCCACCCCCGTATACAGCGTAGCCGTATCCACCACGTTATTGATCCAGTCCAGCATCCCGATGACGTCAACCATCTGCCTGTACGGACATTCCAGCCTTCGATAGCTTTCCGGGTATCCGCGGGAACCGTCATACCAGGAATGGTGCCCTAAAGCCACCGGCGCATACATGCCGGTTGACTCCCTCCCGCCCAGCCATGCTGCCCCCACATTGGTATGCAGGTGCGCCATCTCATATTCTTCCTCGAACCACTGCCTTGCCGTCTGGGAATACAGATCCATGAAGTTAATCTTCCCCACATCATGCAGCAACCCGCACTCTCCGGCATAATCCAGGACAGCCTGACGTTTCTCCATCGGATCCCCAATCTTCCGGATACTGTCCATGTCGTCAAAAAAGTCCGGCTCCTCATCGATAATCAGCCTGCAGAATGCCACAGCCGCATCCGCCACCACCTTTGAATGCACATAAATCTCCGGCGCAAAACGCATCAAAATATTCAGCAGGAACTCTTTGTACGAAATACCGTCTTTCACCTCCACAAAAGTACAGCACAGCTGCCGCAGATAGAAAAAGAGTTTCTCACTTTCTTCCTCCCTGGGGAAATCCTCCACATACTCCATGGCCCTCCTGTAAAGGTTCCTGATATATTCCTCCCTTTCCGGTATTTTGTCCGGATAATCGTTTAGATATTGGCAGTAAAACGCTGGAAGCGAAATGATTCCGTACATCCCTTCCTCTGAAAAATCAGACGTATCCGCTCCGTCCATCAGGGTTTCCATCCGGGCAAGCAGCCCGTCTATCCCGAACATTCCGCAGAAATACTCAATGACATAATAGGAAAAGCTGGGCCGCAGCAGCATTTTCTGTTTCTTTTCCGCCGCCTCCTGGAACCTTCTCTGGTAGACAATGTACACCGACTCCATCACATCTTCCACATCCTGCGAGGTCATGGTATTTTCCCTGCCATAAGAAATGCTGGCTGCCATCTGCTGATGTGTCAGATAAATGTATCTGTCCCAGGGAAGCCCGGGCTCCTTCTCCTGAATCCCTTTATCCTGAAGAATCTCCAGCGTCCGTTTCACCATGCGGATTTTCTCACCCGGAACAGGGAACTGCCCCAGCGACATATTGGCACGGGAGCGAAGGATAAATCCCCTTGTCTCCGTGTCCTCAATCTCATCGAAATATTTCAGATAAGCAGCAGCCTCCGTAAAGCACAGGCGCATCTGGGATGTATACTTCTGAGTATCCTTCCGCTCCAGGCCCACCAGCATATTATTCAAACTGTAGTATCCCATGCCGAGACAGTACAGTTCCCGGATCATCGCTTTCCGATCCTTGCGCATCCTGGCCAGGCTCAGCAATGCCTTGTGAATCTGGCAGTATAACCCCACGTCCAGCTCTTCCCTGACACCCTTCAGCTCCCCGGCAAACTCCCCAAGCTCCGATAGCTCCGTCTCGTCCGCATCATAAATATGGTCCAGCACAGGAAACAGCTCTTCCCGGAGCAGCTTCATATTCCGCTTTACCAGCGCCTCTCCCTGCAGCCTTCTCCTGTTGGACTTCTCCAGAAACGCCTCAAAAGACAGCGTCTCCCGTGCCCCCGGCGCCGTGAGTGCGACAATCTCTTTTAAATTAGCAATATACTCCTCTTGATAAAGCCGCATTCTCTCTCACCGTCCCCGTCAGGAATTTATACTTAGGCACTCACTGTTGCGGCGGTGACCTTAAGACCGCCAGCCGGGTATTTTCCCAAAGGCATCCCTGCAAATCCTGGCGGCCTGCAGTATAGCCTCCTGTTCACCGTGTACCGCATCAGCCGAACCTGCCCCGCAGAATCTCATGCAGGCGTTCAGGATCCACCGGCTTGGAGCAGTGTTCATTCATCCCCGCATCTCTGGATCGCCGGATATCCTCCACAAAAGCATTGGCCGTCATCGCCACAATCCATACGCTCTCCGCATCATTCCTGGATAGCTTCCTTATGCGCCGCGCCGCCTCATAACCGTCCATAACAGGCATCTGAATATCCATGAAAATGATATCATAATACCCTTCAGGTGAAGAAGCAAACTTCTCCAAAGCCTCTTTTCCATTGTCCGCCACTTCCACCTGGACCCCCATGGAGGACAATATTTCCATGGCGATTTCCTGATTCAGCGCCACATCCTCCGCCAGCAGAATGTGACGGCTGCTGTAATCCGTATCCCCGTTCCCAGGCTTTCCCTCCTCCTGCCGTCCGCTGCACATGCATGCGGATAAAGTCTCCATCAGGCGGCTCCGGAACAAAGGGCACGGAACAAAGGCATTGACTCCGGCCCGGACCGCCCGATACTCAATCTGTGCCCAATCCTCCTCCGATACCAGCAGAATCGGAAACGCGCGCCCTGCCAGCTGGCGCACATGGGATGCCAGCTCCAATGCAGACATATCCTCCAGTTCCTGTCCCAGAAGCACTGCGCAGGGCATATGATTTTCATACTGGGCCTCCGTCAGCCTTGTTACCGTCTCCAGACCGCTCCTGGTGCGGACAAGCCGAAAACCTTCTTCCTCCAGGTACCCTTTAATCTGGGCCACTCTGTCATCCCTGCACTCCGCCATCAGCACGGTTCCTCCTGCCGGAAGCGCCGCATCCTTTCTGCTCTGTGCCGCTGCAGCCACAGGAATCTGAACCTGAAAGCGGCTTCCCTCTCCCTCCCGGCTTTCCACGGTGATCTTACCGCCCATACGCTCCACCAGATTCTTCACGATAGCCATTCCCAGGCCGGTGCCTTCAATCCGGCTGATGGTGGTGTTATTCACCCGCTCAAAAGGAAGGAAAATCTTCTTCAGGAATTCCTGGCTCATGCCTATGCCATTGTCTTCACATACCAGGTCAAGAATCACCCTGCCGGCGCCCGGGAACGTGCTGCTTTCTTTCCCGTTCTCCTGCACGCCGGCTTCCGGGCCAATACCGTCCCTGTCTGCCGCCATGGACTGTTCCAGCTGCTCCGTGGGTTCTCCGGCTGTCTCCGAGGCGATACCTTCCCCGCCTCCCGCCATGCACCGGCTCTTCCGATCCGTGCGTTCTCCTTCCGCCTCCAAATGCCGATCTGACTGTGCCCTGGATTCTCCCTCCGCCTCCAGGTGCTGACCCAGCAGCACCCGGATTTCACCGCCGTCCGGCGTATATTTCACTGCATTTCCCACTATATTGACCAGTATTTGCCGCAGCCGCAGAGGGTCTCCGATCAGGTTTTCCTCGTAAATGTGCCCTATCTCCATCCGAAGGCTCTGTTTCTTCTGCACTGCCTGAGGACGAAGTATGACAGCAATGTCATGTATCAGGTCCGGCAGTGAAAAAGGCTCCTCATTCAATGTCAGCCGCCCACTGTCTATCCGGGACATATCCAGCACATCGTTCACCAGGCTCATCAGATGCGCGGATGCCGTCTTTATCTTCGTGAGACAGTCCTGTACCCTCGGCTTTTCATCTATATGAGCCAGGCCGATACTTGTCATGCCTATGATGGCATTCATCGGTGTACGGATATCATGAGACATATTTGAGAGGAAACTGCTCTTGGCATGATTCGCCGCTTCCGCCGCCCTCAGAGCCTCCTCCAGCGCCGCATTCATATGCTCCAGTTCCGCAATGTGCAGCAGCCTGTTGTCGGCAGTGTCCAGAATCCAAAGCTCATGGCCATCGTCCAACGGTACCGTACTGACTTCCAGCTTCTTTACAATCTGTTCCGGATTAACAGATTTCAGTCCTTCGGCAGGATACCCGGACAGTTCACACGCAATGCTGTCGGCATACTGAATATGCGCCTGGCCGTCGGGCTGCCTCTCCACCACCAGATATCCCTTTTTCCCGGAAACGAATTCTTCTTTCGCAGAAGGGAATTCCCTTTTCACAGAAGCAAATTCCCAATTTGCTTTATGTTCCCTGTTCTCCATATTTTCCATATCGCCGACTCCATTTTCTTTTTGGAATTGTCTGCAGATGTTCGCAAAGCGGTTCCTGTAATTTCTCTTTGATTACAGGGTTCGCGAAGCGGTTCCTGTAATATGCAGACACTTCCCCAGGAATTGTGCAGAAATAACTTTTTACTTTACCGCTTTTTACCCTGCCTGGCAGAACCGCAGAAGCCTTCACCATCAGATATGGTAAAATCCTTCCGCTCCGCCGCGAATCACCTTATCCAGCGTCCGGTACAGCTTATCTACCTCAACAGGCTTGGAGAGATGCCCGTTCATACCGCATTCCACGGATTTCTTCAGGTCATCGTCAAAGGCATTGGCGGACATGGCCACAATGGGTATGGTACGGCAATCCTCCCGCTCCATGCTGCGAATCCTGCGGGTTGCCTCCAGTCCGTCCATGACGGGCATCAGAATATCCATCAAAATCACATCGTAAGTTCCCGGCTCCGCAGTGCGGATGCACTCTACCGCCTGTCTGCCGTCATAGACACAATCCACCGTAAAATTGCGCTCCTCCAGAAGGCACTGCGCAATTTCCGCATTGATCTCATTGTCTTCCACCACCAGAATACGGTATCCGTCAAAGAAAATCTCTTCCTCCGGCACATCCTCTTCCATATCCTCTCCCAACTGCAGCGGAATCCTGAAATAAAAGGTGCTGCCCTTCCCCGGTTCGCTTTCCAGGCGGATATTGCTCCCCATCATCTGGACCAGCCGGCTGCTGATAGACAGCCCCAGCCCTGTCCCCTGCTGTTTTGAAGGATTCCTGTCGGCAGCCTGCTCGAAGGAGCGGAACACCCTGTCCTGATCCTCTTTCGCTATACCGATTCCGTTATCACGTACCGCAAACAGCACATTCACTTTCTCCGCTGTGCCTGCCGCCGGTAATTCCCCGGACGCGCCTTCTTCCTTCACCTCCAGCGTAATACGCCCCTTCTCCGATGTAAATTTCACAGCATTGCCCAGCAGATTGATCAGCACCTGGCTGATGCGCATCCTGTCGGCCAGGAAAATGTCATGGGACAGCCGGATATCCTGTACGAATTCTATTCCCTTAGCCGCCGCCTGCGTGGTAACCAGTTCCTTGATGGTATCCAGCATCTCATATATATGGAAGGAAGTCGGCTCAAGCTTCATCTTGCCGCTCTCTATCTTGGACATATCCAGAATGTCGTTGATCAGTCCCAGCAGATAATCGGAGGAAGACCGTATTTTCTGCAGACAGTCCAGAATCCTTTCCTGGCTCTGGCCCTGCTGCAGCGCAATGGCTGTCATGCCGATGATACCGTTCATGGGAGTACGGATTTCATGGCTCATACGGGACAGAAACTCTGACTTTGCCTTGCTTGCAGTATCATGCTGTACCTGATTCAGCTGCCCCTGGATCACCCGTCCAAGCTCCGCCAGATCATGATATGCTTCCTGGCTTTCCAGGAGCTGCGGCGCCACACCCAGTATACAGATATTTCCCATGTAACTTCCGTTGTCGTACATGGGCAGCATGATCCCCTGCTGTCCGGGTTTCAGATTCAGAAAGCACTGTATCACCTTCCGTCCGCTGTCCTGAGGCGAAACGTATTTCACCTCATCCTTTCCCAGCCAGTCGAAAAATTCTGCCCGTTCTTCCTCTCTGTATTTCCTTACACACTCTCCGACGGCTTCCCCGTTCCGGTGCCACTGATACTCCAGATAATTGGAATTGAAATCCCCCCGGAGCACGGATATCAGTACATCGTCGGCTTCATAAAACCTGCCGATCTTGCGGGTCATCAGTACCATCTGCGCCGGGAAATCGGCTCCCTTGCCAAACAGGTTCAGCGCTACGGATACCAGATCGACGTCTTCTCCGTAGTCAAGACTGTTGATCTCCCGTCCCTGTAAAGCAGGCAGCGCCTTCTCCTTTACGCCGGGAATATCCTCGTAGAAGACATAAGCTTTCGTAATGCCCGGATTTACAAAGCTGCGCGCCAGCCTGGCCATACAGATCAGTTTACCGGCGTCCAGATCCTTCTTTCCGCAGGCCAGTCCCACCTGCACCTCCACGCTGAACACTTCCCTGTCAAAGCCCGCCGCAATTTTCCCCAGCAGATTTTCAATGAATTCCGACGCCTCTTCCCTGGACAGATTTTCCAGCCACAGAACAAAATCGTCTCCGTCCAGCCGGAAAGCCACGGTCTGCACATTTTGCCGCTCCATAAGCTCCTGGCAGCTGCTGCGGATCAGGCACCCGATTTCCTCCAGAATCATGTCTCCGAACACAATGCCGTTTTTCTCATTGCTTTCCTTCAGCCGGTTCAGGAACAGATTCGCCATTACCCCGGTGCAGCTGCCGTCAACGACAGCTTCCGCACTGCTGCCCCCTGAATTTCCGGCCTCTCCGCCGTTCTTAAGTCTGCTCTTCCAGCGCTCCTCCAGCTGCTTCATTCCCTCACTGAATACATAGAGGCCCGTGATACCGTCCGTCACGTTTCTCCGAAGCTGTTCTGCCTCTTTCTCTTTCTGTTCCTGGATAACCCGGATACTTCCAACCAGTTTCCGCCGCCTGCCGTCCACATCATAAACCATGTTGCCGGACAGCAGCACCCACACGAAATCCGCATCTTCCGGCCATTTCATCCGAAACTCCGCCGACAGCTTATCCTCTTTGCTGCTCAGTTCCTCCACAGCCTTCTCCATGTCCGGCTCATAAATATACTTCGGGTCAATAAAAAGGGTCTGGAAATCACCGCACTGCCATTTCCCATCTCTCGTCTTATTATTTACGATATCCAGAATATGCGTCTCAATGTCAAAAGAAAAGAACACATCTTTGGATGACTCCAACGCTACCCTGTACCGTTCCTTCTCCTCCAGCAGAATATTTTCCGCTTCCATCTGGCTGTCTGTCAGGTCCTTCACCACATCATACAGGGCGTCCACCTCCAGAATGTTGGAAGGCTTAAACTCTGCAAGACCTTTCCTGCCGCCGCTGATACACTGCATCAGGTGCTTTACCGGCCTGGTGAGATGCTTCACCATTAGCGAAATGCCGAACACCCCGAAAATCAGCCCTGCCAGGACAGAAACCACCATCCAGACATAGAGCCGGCGGCTTATCCCGAAGAGCTCATCCTCCGTATTCAGCCCCACAAGCGCCCACTCCGTATTTTCATAAGGTACATTGTTGCTGTACAGCTTCAGCGGACAGGACACAGCATAGATATCCTGATGCTCCAGACGGATCCCCTCTACCTGGGAAAGCCCTTCGTATGCCGTATCCTGCAGTATAAACGGTTCCTGAGCGGAGCTCACCAGATTGTGCAGGATTCCTTTGCCGACCAGCGGAAGATAACCGCCGTCCTCCTGCCTCACTGCCAGCATATACCCGGACTGCTTCGATTCGTTCAATTCCTCTATCTGAAAATAATCATACAGCTCCCGGCTGGAAATTTCCACTCCCAGCACACCGTATACTTCTCCCTCATACCGAAGCGGAACAGAATAGGTAATCATTTCATAGGAATCGGAAATGTCCTTATCCAGGAAAAAGGGCACGGCCCAATAGCCCAGGTCAGCCGTATCCGCATCCGCATACTGCTCCCCGGCCCTCCAGGGCTCATAGAAAAAATCATCCGCTGTATTCCGTCCCTGCCCTTCCATATGAAAACGTGTGGTCCAGGCAGTGTCCAGCGGAATATTCCATTCCCTGGACAGTTCCTTGCTTCCCCGCTCCAGCAGTAGATCCCTGTAGTTCAGAGGATTGGTGTGGGGGTCGGAGTCTCTGATGAAGAAACCGCTGAATTCCGCCTCCCTCTGCATATCTGTCCCTGTCAGAATAAAAAATATGCCGGTGGTGGAATTATTTTGCAGCCAGCTGAGGCATTCCGGAAAAATCTCCTCCAGCAGCCGCCCCCTCATCTCATCCGATTCCATAAGGGTGCCCAGGCTTATCCCTTCACTCCCCAGAAACTCCTCCAGAATTCCGTCCAGGATTTCCTCGTTTTCCCGGACAGACACCCACCGCTGATTCATATCATTCCGCAGGATCACAGCCCGGTTTTCCACCAGCCTGTTCATCATTCCGCTGGAGTACTCTTCCAGCATCCCGGCAGTCCGCCTGACCACCAGAGTCCCGATGGTAATGGCACTCTGTATCAGCATTATGATGATAAGCGGAACCAGAAATATCCTGAATATACTTGTTTTTCTCCTGTTAAGGCTTTTCTTCAACCTCATTCATACACATCCCTACCTGGGAATTGCCGGAAAATAACCGATACAGCTTCTTTAGGACAAAGTCCGAAAATGCAAAGGCAAAGCTTTAACCTCGTATCAGTTATTTAGAGACACTTCCTTACTTACCACAGATTTCAGTTCGTTGCAAAAAGAATCGTACCATTCTTCAAAAGCTTCCTCTGTCACATAGGGCGCCGACGCTTCCTCCAGGCTCTTCCCCGCTTCCATCGCAGCCGTCACAGCCGCACGGTCCTGGGCCGCCCTGTCCGCCAGATTGTATTCCAGTACTTTTCTTGCCGCGTAACCGTTCTGAAAGCTTTTATTGGTATACAGCGTTATGCTGTCCATTTCCCGAAAAATAGTTGCCAGGCAGTCGTAAGTCTTCGGAGCCACTTCCATCTGCTGCTCCGCAATCACCTGATCCAGTTTTTCCACGCTGTTTGCATCCTTCCGCACCGGCAGATACCCTGCAACACAGCAAAACTGCAGATTGTTCTCCGCCTCCGTGAACCATTTCAGGAATTCCACCGCCGCATATTCATGGGTTTCATCCGATTTGCTCACCACCATACCGGCTCCCTGCTGCACCGCATAAGGCTCTCCGCCCCGGAACACAGGTGCCGGCATCGCAATATAGTCAATGGCATAGCTGCCATCCTCCTGTTCCACCTGCCCCGGAAAATACATGGCGGAAGCCGTAGAACCCGTATAAGCCAGCAAATCCCCCGTCTTCACATCATCGGAACGGAAGGAGCCGTAGGCGGCAAAATACCCTTTTACCATAGGGATGTAGTAATTCTCCCAGAGACGGTGCAGTTCCTCTTTGGGCACATTCAGCTCTACCTCTCCGTTCTCCACATGGAAAATTTCCACTCCCAGCTGCCGCAGCCCGATAATAAAATAGTTCGCAACCGCGTCCCTGCCGTAAAAAGCCCTGCCGTCTCCCGGTATGTCCGGCGTCTGGCTGTCCGTCCATTCATAATAAGCCTGTGCCGCCGCGGTAACCCCTTCCATGGTCTCCAGATCCTCCAGGGAAGTGCCGGTGGCCTCCGCAAAGGGTTCCCAGTCGGTCTTGTTTATCATCATGATTTCCGTGGACTTTGCCGTGGGAAAGATGCGCAGCGTGCCGTCTGCCGCAATACGCCCCTCTTCTATGTAGGAATCCACGTATTTATCCAGGTCCTCCTGATTCAGATAACTCGATAAATCCGCAAGGGCGCCTGCCTGCTCCACCTCATATGCGGTATCCGCATAGGAAGAAAAGATATCCGGCATTTCCTCCGCTCCCACCTTTCCGGCAACGGAATCCCTCACTGCCGCCTCCAGGTCGGAAACCGAACCCTGGCTGTAGCTCTGGATATAGATTCCCTTTTCCCGCCCGACGGTATCGTTAAATTCCTCCACCAGACTGTCAAACGCCGCCTGCTGGGAGCCGTTATAATAATGCCATATGGTCAGGGACACGGGGTTTCCGGGGTCCAACGGGCTCTTATCTCCGCAGCCTGCCAACCTCAGTGTCAGGGTCAGGGTCACGGCTGCCGCCAGCCCTGAAAACCGCATTCCTTTTTTGCTGTTTTTCATACTATGTGCTTTCCTTCTTTAATTCATTGTCTGCTGCCTCCCTCAATTCTAGCACACAGTTTCCGTATTTTCAAGAAACGGGGCAGGGGAATTTCACCGAAGTTTCACTTTAACCTGCGGCTGTATGCTGATTCCTACAAACAAGCCAGGAAAGTATCGCGAAATATATGAAAATAAATAAATTTTTTACTTCCTCTTGACATGTGTAACAAAAAATGATATTGTGTAATTAAAAATTCGAATAGATTATATTCATCAGGGTATACCCTGTGAGTTCAAGGCTTGCAGGAAACCAGTTCGCCCACCGCCCGGCTCCGGATTGCCGTATACCAGAATTTCAGGAGTTCAGGGAATCCGCAGACAATTGAATGCAGGCAAAACCGGACAGCAACGGAGAAAGAAGGCACGGATGAGAAGCACTACTTACCACAGACTGGACAACTTATATAAAAAATACAATGGATATATCAGCACAAGAGAACTGCGACATGAAGGCTTTTCCAACTGCCAGATTGCATGCCTGACAGAAGAAAATTATCTGGAAAGAATCTGCCACGGCCATTACTGGATGATGCAATGCGGTCTTGAAAAGCCGAAGGACTATAAGTGCATAGAAGTATGCCTGGGTAACCCACGCGCAGTTATTGCCATGAAAAGCGCCTGTTTCTATCAGGGGCTTACGGAAACGGAGCCGGAAGTCCTGGCCGTTGCAACAGAGCGTACAGACCGCAGCAAGATCAATATGAGATTTCCGGTAGAAAGACATTATTTTTCAGGCAGCAATTTCCATGCAGGGATGAAAACCGTGAAGACGGAGTTTGGCAGCTACCATATTTATGACGTAGAACGGAGCATCTGCGATATTCTGCGTCTGGGCGACGGAACATCACCGGAAGTATTTCTGAGCGAAATTTCCCCTCACTTAAGCCAGAACAAGGAACAATATGAACGCATTTTAAAATATGCGGAAATGCTCCGGCTCAGCACTTCACTCTCATTATTCCGCAAATAATAACCTGAATTCTACCAGACAGGAGGTACAGCATGACCCGGAAGAACAGCCATTCACGGCCAATCGGAATCGGAGTACAGAGTTTCAGCAAGATAATTGAAAATAATTGCTTT
>DKVC01000254.1:6149-7670 GCA_002490995.1 Lachnospiraceae bacterium UBA7188 | reverse complement strand
GTATAGGTACTCACTATCTACCGTATACGGTGTAGGGGCATCCGGTATCGATTTTGACGTTTATATGCCCAATTTTTGTGATATCCAGACTTTTTATTGTCATATTCACATCAGCCCTTATTTCGTTCCGGTGGTTTAGTTCAAGCAGGATAAAATTATTCTTCATAGTAGATATCCCCCTCCAGTTCAAGGCTGTCATTATAGACGGGACATACTACATTGCCCTGAGTGAATAATTTATCAGACTCCGCATTTGTTTCCTTGCCGATGAACTGTACGGTATAGTTTGCGGTATTTTTGTTTTTTACGAGCAATATCCATGTGTCATATATGTTGCTGAGCTGGTTTTTATCGCAAATCTCCATACCGATGTATAAATCTTCTATTTTAAATTTGGTTCCGGTTGAGGTCATTGGACTGTCTCCTTTCCTTTCTTTTAGTATAACCTTATGCCTTGGAATATACAAATAGAAATTTCAAATCTTTATGTGCTTCCCGAATGACACATTCCGAGTCGCCAAAAAGTAATATATTGCCGGGAGAGGCTGCAGGGGACTGTGCGGTGAGGGATAAAAAGACCATATCTGTCCCGTCTTCGGTGGAAGATATGGAAGCATTCATGGAACAGTTTGTGGAATCCTTTGAAAAGGCACATGGGATTACTGTCCTGAAGAAAAGGGCCGAAGGAAACCAATAGATTCGGCCAGGCAGGAATCAAAATAGTGAATAGCAGGAAAACAAGATATAGAGATTATTCTGTTGACCAATACCATATATTGTGCTAAACTGTACCTGTGATTGATTTTGTGCGTATATCGGATGGAGGCATCCGGATAGCGGCCGGAAGCCGCGTTGCACACGCTGTTAAGTTTGTATGTATGCGCTGACGGCACATTTATGCGCTATGGGATGCGCCATGCCGTTTTCAGCAGCTGTAGGCTGGAATTATTGGAATAGTTGGAATTAGCAGGAATGGCTTTGGCTCATGGGGGACCATGGGCGCCAGGAGACTGGAAAGGAGCCATTCCTGTTTTTTTGTGCTGAAAAATGGGAAAGGATGGTGGAAGAAGAATGGCAAAATTGAAGTGGCTGGACAAATGCTGCAACAAATGCGGGGACCAGCTCAACAGCTGGGATGCCCGGCTGTCAAAGGCCCTTGCGTATAAGTACCCATGCTGTGAATCCTGCATAGCTGCAGAGTACGACATGACAGCTGCGGAACTGCGCGACCGCATGGAGGACTATTTCGGGATACGCCCCTGCCTGGGAATATGACAGCATGGGGGCGGGAAATGAAGGGGCATTTCCGGATGCCTGTACCTAATGGCAGCTGGATATATCCCTGCCCTATGGTGCTGCCCAGCCCTGCAAGGGACTGCAAATACAAAATGGAGGAGAGCGGAATGGAAGAAAAGCGGAAATTCAAGCAGAACCTGCTGACCCGGGGGCTCCTGGCGGCAGGCTACACAGTGGACAACCACCCGGATTATGTCGTGCTCAAAGACGGCTATGGAACCAGGA
>DKVC01000254.1:0-5911 GCA_002490995.1 Lachnospiraceae bacterium UBA7188 | reverse complement strand
AAGAAAGGGAACGTGTTCTATGACCTGAAGATAAGGCGCCAGAGGACCGACCTGGACGGGACCCTGTTCGAGGGGCAGGTGGACACCAGCATCACCCGCGGGAGGAAGCTGTTCCCCCATCCGGTGAGCATGGACATCTGCAGGGTCTGCGTGAAGCTGTGCCGGGACAGGATAGAGCGGGATGTCGGCCTGGAATATTCCCGCCAGCTGTTCAATGCCGAATACTATGGGAAGGAATTCTCCGTGGAGGTACTGAATGTCCGGGCAGAGCGCAGGGAGTCCCGTGACCTGGAGCAGGATTTGGAGGATATCCGCAGCGGGATCCGGGTGGTGCATGCCTCCGACATGGAGAAACTGGAGGCAGGGGCGAAAAAGGAGAGGAGGAAAAAGACGCATGAAGCGGCGGTAAAGCGCCTGGAGAAGAAGCTCCTGAGAGATGGGTATGAGAGCTTGAAAGAATTCAGCCTGGACAGACGCCATGCGGACAGGTGGCTGGGAGAGGAGCGGATTGCACAGCTGGAGCAGCAGCGCAATGCACAGCAGGGGCAGCTGTGCATGGAGATGGAGGAAGAAAGGAGGGAACAGCCCGTCCAGATCAGCCTGTCGGATTTGGACGGGAAAGAGACGGCAGGGGCATGATATACCAGAAAAATGAACCAGGAAAAACGAAGAAAAGCGATGAGGTGAAAGCGAAACAGATTGAGGAGACAGAGCTTTTGATGTATAATAACCGTAGCAGGAAGAAGACTGTGGAAAGGATAAGGACATGGCGGAAAAAGACATTGCTGAAAAGACTTTGGAAGCATATAACGACGTGTTCTCTGATATCGTGAATGTGCTGCTGTTCCAGGGCAGGCATTTCGTGAAAGAGGATGAGCTGGAGGAGGAAAGCCCGGTCTCCAGCTACAAAGCGGACGGCAGGCTGCACGCCCAGGAGAGGGATGTGGCCAAGTATTGGAGGAAAGGGCTTGTACGCATTGCGTTATACGGTTTGGAGAACCAGACAGGCATTGACGGTGACATGCCCCTCAGGCTGTTCTCTTATGATGGGGCAGCATACCGGGCACAGCTCCTGACGGATAAGGAAATGAAGGAAGAAACCGGCAGGACGGCACCGAGGTATCCGGTAGTGACACTGGTTTTATATTTTGGATATGACAGGCACTGGAAGACCCCAAGGACACTTTTTGAATGCCTTGACATTCCGGATGAGATAGGACCGTATGTGAACGACTACCGCATGAACCTGTATGAGATTGCATACCTTAGTGACGAACAGGTACAGATGTTCACCAGCGACTTTAAGATTGTAGCGGATTATTTTGTCCAGATGCGAAAGAACCGGAGCTATGTGGCATCGGAAGTCACGATCAAACATGTACATGAACTGCTCCAGCTCATGGCAGTCATGACACAGGACAACCGTTTTGAAGAGGTATACAGCCCTGATATGGAAAGGAGGCCGATGACTATGTGTGAGGTATTGGACCAGGTGGAGAACAGGGGAATCCAGAAAGGGATCATCCAGGGAGAAGATACGATACTTTCTTTAATGAACTACTTGTTGAGCAATAACCGGGCCGAGGATGCCAAAAAAGCGACGGAGGATAAGGCGTATAGAAATAAGCTGCTCACAGAAATTTTTGGAAGGGAATGACAGGTTCCGTGATATGCAGAAACGCCCTGCCCGGTGTTGGCCAGGCAGGTGAATTTTTTTGGTCAACACACTATATATTGTGCTTAAATGTTGACAGGCTCAATATATTGTGCTAAACTATCCTTGTAATTGATTTTTGTGCGTATCCCCATGGGATTCCGGATAGCCTTGTCCGGAGAGCGGATAGATATCCGCATTGCACACGCTGTCAAGTTTGTATCCATGTGCCAGTAGTACCACTCTGCCCTTTGGGCGGTGGGCTGCTGGCTTTCTTATTCGGCACGGAATCCGTGCGTAAACCAGAGATTTTACCAGAAATGCTCCATACGGCAGGAATGGACCAGGTTCATGGGAGGCCATGGACAACAGGCTTTTAGCCCGGGTCTATGCCTGCCTTTTTTGTGTGCAGCAGTCCAGGCGGCCGTGCAGCCATACCCAGCGGCAGGAACCGCAGCGGTACCGGGTGCCGGATGCAGCAGGGGACACAACAGACCCGCCCAAACGCCCACAGCGGCTTTGAGGAATAGAAAACGGAAAAGAAAGGAAGGCAGAAAGAATGAGCAGAAACAACAGAAGCATGAACGGCAGAAGCACCAGCCGGAGTATCGGAAGACACCGGCAGACAGGAAGCCTGACAGCTGCGGAAAGGGCAGCAGGGAGGTTCCCGGCCAGGGAATCCGCCTGCAGGAAGGCTGGCACAGGTTCCGATATGCGGCACTATAACCGCAGCCATTATGCGGCAGTCGGCGCCGCCTCCCTCCCCCGCAGGGCCGGAAGGAGGTCCTGACCTATGGCAGAGGCTATGCAGGAAAGGGAAAGGCACAGCCCCCTTGTGCTGACAGAGACGGAGAGCCTGTCCCGGGAGCAGTGGCTGGAATACCGGCGCTTAGGGATTGGCGGCAGCGATGTGGCAGCCATCATGGGCATCTCCCCCTTCCGCACGGCAAGGGACGTCTACTATGACAAGCTTGGCATAGCGGAAGTAGAGGGGTACGAGGGCAACTGGGTGGCCATGGAGATGGGGAACCTGCTAGAAGGCCTGGTGGCGGAGATATTCCGGCGCAAGACAGGCTTTGAGGTCTACCAGGTCAAGAAGATGCTCCAGCATCCCGTCCACCGCTTCATGCTGGCTGACGTGGACAGTTTTATCACCATGTGGAGCTGCGCGGCCATGTCCGGGAGGAGCATGGGGAAAGATATTATGAAGCCACGGACGGAGACGGGAGATATGCAGGGTTCTATATCACGGAAGAGCATCTCCGCATTTCCGGAAGGGCATTAGGAAGGGCCATCCTGAAAAGGGGGACCGGCAAAAAGATGGCGTGCGGAAGATGCGGTTCAAAAGTGCGGCCGGAAAGGGAGGCGGGGCTCCGGGAGGAATACCCGTATTACTGCCCGCGGTGCGATGAAAACATGTATTCCTTTGAGTGCATGGAGACGTGCCTGAGGGACAGATGGCGGATACAGTGCCGGAAATGGGCTGCGGAAACAAGGAGAAGAGGGAAGCGCCATGGAAGACGGGCAGATGGAAGGCAGCCGGATATGGGAACAGGAGGCTGCAGGGACTGAACGGATGGACAGAGGATGAAACATAAAGAAAGGAGGGCGGGCCCATGGGTGACCCGTATCCGCAGGGATTCCCATTTGGGATCAGGGACGTGGCGGAGCTGCTCCACCTGAGGGTGCGCCGCCGCCAGCCGGACAGCATGTATACGGACTGCCCGTTCTGCGGAGACCGCAGGGGCAAGATGAACGTCAACTTCACGAAGGATGTCTGGCGGTGCAACTACTGCGGCGAGGGCGGCGGCATGCTGTCCCTCTACGCAAGGCTCAACAATACCACCAACTCGGACGCCTACCGGGAGATCTGCGACGCCCTCCTGGCGGGGGATACGACATGGGGGTATGAGGAACCGGAAAGGAAAGAGGCGCCTTATGGGGGCAGCGGCGGAACCCTGGCTGACACACTGCCCGAAAGGGCAGGAACCTCCCCGGAAAACGTGGGAGGGCGCAGGAAAGGGGAGGATCCCTGTCCGGCAGATGCGGGCAGGCGTAGGAATGAGCAGAAATCCGGCCCGGCAGACGCAGGTGGATGGGAGAAGATGGAACCCATGCCGCCATATGCAGATGCCAGGAAAGAACCAGAAATTCAGTTTCCCTACACTGCGCTGCAAAACGATGTGGAGATGCCTCAGGCGGAGCGGGCCAGTGACCAGCAGGTGCACCAGGCCTATTCGCTGTTATTGGGGATGCTGAACCTGACGCCTGCCCACCGGGCGCACCTGAAGTCCGAAAAACGCGGGCTGACGGACAGCCAGATCGATACATTTGGCTTCAGGAGCACGCCGCCCGGCTTCCTGTGCCGCTCCCTGGCGGAGAGGCTGCTGAAGCAGGGCTGTACACTGGAGGGAGTGCCGGGGTTCTACCTGCACGAAAAGGGCTACTGGACTGTGCGGTTCAGCAGCCGTGCCTCCGGCATCCTGATTCCGGCCATCGGCATTGACGGGCTCATCAAGGGGATGCAGATCCTGCTGGATGCCCCATTCCGGGATAAGGATGACCCTCCGGGGAAAGCCGGGACGAAATATATCTGGCTGTCCTCGGCATCCAGGGACAGGGGCGTCACTTCCGGGAGCCCGGTGCATTTTGCGGGGGATCCGTTTTCCAGGACAGTCTACGTCACCGAGGGGCTGCTGAAGGCGGACATCGCCCACTGCCTGACGGGCAGGACATTCGTGGCGGTGGCGGGGGGCAAACAACGTGAAGCCCCTGGAGCCGCTGTTCGCCCTGCTGGCGCAGAACGGCACGGAACTGGTGGTGGAGGCCTATGACATGGACAAGTGCAGCAATGCGATGACCGCAAAAGGCAGCTCCCAGATATGTTGATGCAGGTGATGCGGATGGAGGCGTACAGCAGCAGGAAAGACACAAGCATCACTGCGCCTACGATAAAGAAGCAGGTGTAGATGGAGATGTCGCCTTTCTGGTTACGTAGGATTCCTGCAGTCTTGCTGTAGTTTACATTTTGCCGATTGTGTTCCGCCAGTCTGCGCTTAGGGGTACATGTGGCGGGTTCGGCGGAGTTTTGTTCTGCTGTTTTTGAAAAAAATGGCATCATCATAGGCACCTCACTTCCAGTAATGCTCGCTGACGCCTGTCCCCCTGGAGACAATCCGGATGTTGACCAGGTTGAAGTTCCAGAAGCCGCCCAGCCTTGCATCCCCGGTGATGGTGATGTAGAAGGGGCTGCCCAGCTGGATGGCCCGGCTCATGCCGCCCGGGGTGGGGGACTTGTAGGAGGCATCGATGGTGTAGGTAATGTTATTTGCCCCATTAATCTGGGAGCATAGGTACTGGAACAGGGCATCGGTCTCCACATTGGTGCCGCCAGAGAGCTGGATTTGCTTCACCATCTGGTCGGCGCAGTGGTCGAGCTGCTGCTTCGTGGAGATGATGCTGAACAAGTCGATGATGAAGGCCAACAGCAGTACGGTGATGAAGATGAATACCACCGTGCTGAAGTAGTTGGCTTCGCCGCGTTCGTCCTTTAAGAGTCTTTTCATGTTTAAAAATCTGGATGATGAAAAGGCTTTCTTTTGGAGCTGTTCAGCATTATCTGTTCGGTTGCTGCATAATGTGGGTGGGGTGTTGCCAGTGAAGTGGTGTACCCCGCCGATGTCTTTGTGCATAGTAAAATCACCGCCTTTCTAAATGAAAACAGCCGTTCCCTGTCATGGGGAAACGGCTGTGATGCATAATTTTGACTGTACATAGTATAACAGATATGGATTTGCGGTGAAAGAGCAAAACTGTGCCAATGTTGTGCCATTTTAAATGGTTTAACAGAAATGGGTTGATATTGCAGATTAAATAAAAGTTACAAGTGTAAAAGCAAGTGAAATAGTTACTACTGGTTTAACAAGGAATAAAGCATATCCTTGGCATGTGCTATATCATAACGTTTCTGTACATTATCGGCTGGCAGGGATGGAACAAAAACTATAGGCTTTACATCCCGCTTTCGATACTCCTTTACTGTGCAGCCAAGCTTTTTCTCAAACATCTGATTTAGGTATCTGCTACTGGAAAAACCAGTTTCCAGACAGACATCCAATATGTTGAAATCCGAATGTCTGACCAATTGTAGCGCATGCTCGAAGCGTACATTATTCAAATACTCCTGAAAAGAGATGCCTAGCATTTTCTTAATAAAATGAGAGAGATGGTAAATACCTTAACTTCTTTCGTTTTATA
>DKVC01000262.1:6142-7174 GCA_002490995.1 Lachnospiraceae bacterium UBA7188 | reverse complement strand
TATTCCCTTTCCCTCCACAATCCCTCTAAAGCCTGATTTCCATCCGCTAAAGCCTGATTTAGTAATTCATCCAGACCACTTCCGTCCTTTTCTTCCCCTGGTCAGCATGGGATTCCAGCTCCACCCGCTTCCAGCCTTTCAACCTGCTGTCATACAGCTCCGAAGCATATCCGGATATCATGACCTTCGCACTGGTTGCCAGTATTGTATCCAGCAGGGCATCGTGGTCGGCATCCTGCATTTCGTGCACATACTGTTCCCGCGCACTATGCCTTGTCTTGAAAAAGTATGGCGGGTCCAGGTACATGAATACGTTGCTGTAATCAAACTTCCGGACCACATCCAGCGCCGGGCGGCGCTCCACCTGCACCATCCACAGGCGCTCCGCCGTTTCAACGATCCAGCCCGGCAGCCGGTACCACTCCCACAGGGCGTACATCTTTTCACGCCCCTGTACATCCATCTTCCATCCTGCCTTCCCCCCCTGCCGTCCTGTACCCACGTCCCTGCCAGCAACGCACCAGGAACCGGCACGCCTTATGGTATGGGTCAGTTTCACACAGCCTGTCCATGGCAGGGTCGCCGCCTCCGAAAGAGCTGTCATACACCTGCCTGCTGTACGGCGTTGCCATGGCAAGCCTTGCCAGCTTCCCTGCATCATCCCGGATGCACCGGAACAGGTTCACCACGTCCTCATCCAGGTCATTGATTATCTCGATATCCGACGGCTCTTTGCGGAAGAATACCGCCCCGCTGCCAAAATACGGCTCACAGTATGTATGGTGCGGCGGGATCATCCCCTCAAGCCTGTCCGCGATCCTCCACTTGCTCCCCGGATATTTCAATGCCCTTCCCATTGCCTTTCACTCCTCCATTTCCTGTCACCAATGCCCCCAGAAACTCCATCCTGTCATCTTCAGCAGCCACCCTATAACCGTCAAAAACGTACAGACTGCCACAGCCAGGACCACGTCTCCCCATTTCAAGTTTCCTTCCTCCCTCCTGTCAGTAAAATATCCCGTTATACGGTTC
>DKVC01000262.1:0-5758 GCA_002490995.1 Lachnospiraceae bacterium UBA7188 | reverse complement strand
TCCGGGTTCTGCCAGCGCATCCGCTCCTGCGGAATTGCATCCGGTATCTCCACCGGCTCCATACATCCTGACAGCAGCAACACCGTCAGCAGCATGGCGCATAACCTTTTCTTCACTGTCCCACCTCTTTCCTGCGGTAATATTCCTGCAGCGCCATAAACAGGTCCCGGAAAAGCATGTCTGCCTCTTTGCCTGCCGCCTCATGCTTCTTGCGCATCTGCTGCCCATCCAGCAGGAAGGATTCCCATTGCCTGTCTTCCAACCTCCCGCCGCCGTATTTTTTCCAGAGATGCCATATATCCGTTATGGCGCCATATACCTGCCTTTTCTCATCCATCCTAAAGCTCCTCGATCCTGATGAAAATGCCCGGGATGTCCGCCCAGAACTTCTCGACCAATTCGCTTGCCACCAGTGCATCATCTTTCCAGAACCCGCATTCCGTCATACAGTCCTTCAGCATTTTCTGGAGGTTGTCGGTATCCGGCTTCGTGGTCCGGTATTCACCGTCCCTGTGCTTCCCTCCTCCCGGGAAGCACCACCATGTTGTCAGGCGGATCCCGGTCTCATACCTTTCTTGCGGCCTGTGTTTTGCCAGATGCGCCATCAGCTTCTGTTTGGCTGCCTTTACTTCCGGCGGGTCATAAAAAACCGGTTTCCCATTCGCCATTGTGACTTTATGCTCCTGCTGCGTGACGGTCGGCGGGACCATCGCCATAAAGAATTCCATCATCTGCCCATCCCTTTCCCCAGTGCGCATGCCGTGCATGCTGTCTTGATCCCTGGATCCTGTGCCTTTATTATGCGGTGCCCCTCCGATTCCCAGCATCCCCTCCCGCATACCGGGCACCGGATTTTTCTCCAGCCCCGATGCCGTTTGCCTGCATCCGGAAGGTTGCTGCATACCGGATGGCAAAGATATCCGTATTCCCCTGCCCCCTTTGTGCAGGGCATAATTTTCATGTCCATTTATACTTCACTCCTTTAACGTGCAAAAGTGATCTTTTTTCCTGCCTTGTCACGGGGAGGGGGAAGGGAACGGGCGGGCTGTGCTTTAGCCCGTCCTTTCCTACCCCCGTGACCCACGCGTTTGCGGGGGGGATTTTTACCCCTTTAGGGGTAGTGTTTTTTTCCCCGGAAGAAAAAAAACATAAAACCATGTTTTTTTCCGCAACAGTGCGGAAGTGAAAAAAACATGTTTCCTGCAAAATCATTCTTTTTTGCGGAAGTGAAAAAAACACGTTTTTTTCCAAAATGCCCATCTTTGCGGAAATGCAGAAAACATGTTTTTTTCCAAAACACCGGTTTCTGCAAAAAACATAAAATCATGTTTTTTTCCGCACAACGCCGTCACTGGTTTCATAGCCCCCATGCTCCTTGATCCTGTCCCGGACAGACCTTTCTGATATTCCCATAAAGGTCGCAAGGTCATTTATAGAAGGGGGTTCCCCGTAATTGCTGCCCTCCATTGCTTCCTCCAGCGCCTTCATCCTGTCCTCTTTTTTCTGCTCTTTTGATTTCCTGCCGTCCATTGCCTTCTGCCATGCCGGCCGTTCTGAATCCGGCTGGATATCCGCCAGGACCCCGACACGGTCGATATGGTGTATTGGGTAATCAAACCATACATTTACCGCAGGGAACTTCGGGAACTCCCGCAGCGTGCCTTCGATGCGCCATGCCGTCTTTTCCTTTGCCTGCCTGCGTGCGTCCGACACCATCCGCTCCAGAAGCTTCGCCGGATCCCCGCATGCCTTCTTGCGGCTGTATTCCAGCAGCTTTGCCTGGCTGCACATGTCGTCCTGCGAGACTTCATCCTCCCAATCCGTATAATGCGCGTTCAGGAACTGCATGCAGGCACTGCAGACTGCTTTGTTTTCCTCCTGCGCCATCAGGCTGTCCGGCGCCTCCAGCTCTATCAGGTCGACCAGCGCATCTGGGTCACGTGCAAAAACGCCGGACCCGGACGCCCTGTCCATTGACCTTTTCCCTCCCTGCGCCCCTTTCGAATGGTGGTGGCAGTATATGACCGCGCAGCCCAGCTCCGTGCATACCTTGTCAAACTGGTTGCAAAAGTTCGCCATCTGGTCGGCGCTGTTTTCGTCCCCGGTGATGACTTTATAGATCGGGTCAATAATGACGGCGGTATAATCCTTTTTCTGCGCCCTCCTGATCAGCTTCGGCGCGAGCCTGTCCATCGGTACAGACTTTCCGCGCAGGTTCCATATGTCTATGTTCGAAATGCTGGAAGGCTTCCATCCCAGCGCCTGGTATACGTCCCGGAAACGGTGCAGGCAGCTCGCCCTGTCAAGCTCAAGGTTCACATACATCACGCGCCCTTTTGCACAGGGCCATCCCAGCCACTCGCGGCCTTCCGCTATTGCACAGCATAATTCTATCTGGAGGAAGGATTTCCCCGCCTTTGACGGGCCTGCAATCAGCATTTTATGCCCCTTGCGCAGCACGCCCGCAACCAGCTCCGGCGCAAGGCCCGGCATGCTGTCCCAGACGCCTGCAAGCCCTTCCGGCTCCGGCAGGTCATCATTTATGCTTTCAATCCACCCATGCCATTCTTCCCATGACCTTTTCCCGATATTGGTATCTATGATGAACTGCCTGCGCCCGTTGCGCGTGGCGCCGGGCATCCTTGACAGCCTGGAAGGGTTCTTGTTCTGCCGGTCAATCTCCAGCCCGTTCTTCCTGCATGCATCATAGAGGTATTCCACCCGCTTCCTGTATTCATCATAATTCGCCGCTTCCACCCTGACGATTGCATGGAGGCTTTTATGCCCGGAATGCACCAGGCACGCCACAGGCAGCTCCAGCTCGCGGATGATGGCATTCTGCTTTTCAAGGTCTGCAGAATCCGATTCCACGAGGGCATAGCGGTATTCCGATACGTTCTCATTCCGGCAGCCTTTCCCGTCCAGCGGGTTAAAGCGGATCCATGCCCCTGCTTCCTCCCTGTAATCGCCCAGGACGGAACCGATGTCGCCGCCACATTTTGACAGTTGCTCAATGAGCTGCCCCGCAGTCCGGT
Organism: Lachnospiraceae bacterium UBA7188; assembly: GCA_002490995.1. GTDB lineage: Bacteria > Bacillota > Clostridia > Lachnospirales > Lachnospiraceae > Acetatifactor. The sequence continues at coordinate 2,723 of DKVC01000262.1, read as the reverse complement.
CCCAACTGCCCTGTGTTGGCATATACCGCCCGTCCTTTTCCCAGCTCTGCGTCACATAGCCGACATTCTCGCCGGCTTCAAACAGGGTCTCCAGGTACCGGATCAGCTGCTGCTCCGGCTTCCAGTCCAGCGGTTCCGCAATTTCCATGCCTTCCACCCATCCCCTGTCCACCACCACGCCCTCATCCGAAATGGAGGCGTCCCAGCCAAGCTCGTGGCCGGCATCCGGCTGCCAGCCCTGCTGCCTTGCCAGCTGCACAATGGTCCCGCCGGTAACAGGAGACAGATTCCCCCGGAAAGTATCCCATTTCCGGAAACACTCCCCCGGGTGGTAGCGCTTTGCATCCTGCCTGCTCCATGTTTCCCAGTCTGCTGCGGTATACCCTTCCTCTTTCAGCGCCATGCCGACGTTAACCCACTCCTGATAATCCAGAAGCGCCGGGTTTATATATGTTAAAACTTCCAAGATGTCATATCCTTCCATGTCCTGCTTATCTTTCCGGGATATATTCCTGCGGCGTGATGCCATGCGGTACCCGCCACCCATTCCCTGCAATCCTGTCAATCAGATCCTTTGCGGCTTCAAAACGCCACGTACCGACATGCCTAAAGCCGCGTCCTTCCAGAAAACGGATTTGTTTCGGCGTAGTCAGCCCTTCTTCCCTACGCTTTCCAAGCCGGTCAAGCAGCTTTGCAGCTTTTCCTGCATTTTCAACTTCATCAGGCATAATGCCCATCTTTTCCAACGCCGCCTTCTGCTTATCGCTGGCTGGCGCCATTTCCCATCCAAACGCCGGCACATAGCCTGAAAGGTCTTCCGCCTGTATGCTCATTTCAAACTGGAGCGGGTCCACCAGCTTTTTCTTCCTGCTTTTCATCTCCGCCAGCTTCTTTGCCAGCGCTTCTTCACGCTGCGCCACGATATCCTCCGCTGCCTGGCTTCCCGCGGCTTCGAGGTCCTGCGCCATGCCTGCGGCTTCCCCAAGGTTTTCCGTCATTTTCTGCGCCACCTCGCGGTCTGTGCATACCAGGTCAGCCGGATGGCACAGCTCATGCCGTTCCGTGTGCCATAAAAAATCCAGCAAAAGCAGATGGTCCTTCCCCGGTGAAAGGCGCGTCCCGCGCCCCACCATCTGGCTGTACAGGCTGCGCACCTTCGTCGGGCGCAGCACCACGATGCAGTCCACAGAAGGGCAGTCCCAGCCTTCCGTCAGCAGCATGGAATTGCATAGAACGTTGTACCTGCCTGCATCAAAGCCGGAAAGCACTTCCGCCCTGTCCTGGCTTTCCCCATTCACTTCTGCAGCAGAGAATCCCTTGCTGTTTAAAATATCCCGGAATTTCCGGCTGGTCTTCACAAGTGGCAGGAATACCACTGTTTTCCTGCCACGGCAGTATTTTGCCATTTCATCCGCGATCTGGTATAAATACGGGTCCAGCGCTGTCGCAAGGTCGCCGCTTTTAAAATCCCCCGCCTGCACGCCTACGCCGGAAAGGTCCATCTTCAGCGGCAAAGTCAACGCCTTGATCGGCGACAGGAACCCTGCTTTGATCGCTTTCGGCAGCGTATACTCATAAGCCATGCTTTCGAAGAATTCCCCCAGGTTGCGCATGTCCCCGCGGTCCGGCGTGGCAGTCACCCCTAAAACTTTTGCGTCCGGGAAATGCTGCAGCACTTTCTGGTAGCTGCCTGAAATGCAGTGGTGCGCCTCGTCAATGATAATGGTCTTGAAATAATCCTCCGGGAACTGTTCCAGCCGCTTCTCCCGCATCATCGTCTGGACGGATCCCACGACCACGCGGAACCAGGTGTTTAAACAGGAAGAGCCTGCCTTTTCCGTCGCACACCCCAGCCCCGTCGCCCTGCCGATTTTGTCCGCTGCCTGCTCCAGGAGCTCGCCGCGGTGCGCAAGGACCAACACCCTGTCGCCCCGCCGCACGCACTCTTCTGCCACTTTTGCAAACACGATGGTCTTGCCGCACCCTGTAGGGAGGACGAGCAGCGTCCGGGAAATGCCTTTTCCCCATTCGCCAAAGATGCAGTCCATGGCTTCCTGCTGGTATGGTCTCAATTCCATTGTCAAAACTGTCCTTTCGTGAACGATTTCCCTTCCATCGGGTAAAACTTCCCGATGTGGTTAAATTTTTTGGAAGGGTCATTTTTATCTGTGTCAAGGGTGACATGCGCCCGCCCGGTGGAGCCGGGGACGGCATTCCAGTTCATTCTCAACGGCTCCCCTTTTTTCTTCTGCCCGATGCATGTGAAAAATTCTGACAGGCGCCCTTCCATCCTTGAATGCAGGAAAAGGCTGTGCGTGATGTAGGCAGCCCCTTCCGGCGTGTCTATCCGGATGCTCAACACCGCCTTGTTGCATGCCGGCAGCTTCCCCCCGTCCTTCGGCGTATGGCGTGCCCGTTCAAAGCTTTCAACGGTAAAGGAGTAATCCCCTTCCGGCACAATGAGGAAATCACTTTCTTTTTCGATTGTGTCGTCCCAGTTCAGTTCCCTTTCTTCATTCATGGCTTACAGCCTCCTTCCTCAGTCAAACGGTATTTCCGTATTTTTCCACATTTCAATGATCATCCCATGCACCTGCGGCCATGCGGCAACAAGGACTCCGGATATGAAATCAGGGTCATAATTCCAGATCGGCGTGTCTGATGTATAATACCCTTTCGCGCCCACCACTTCCTGCACGTCTATAGACCATCAAATTCCCATC
>DKVC01000239.1:32459-51573 GCA_002490995.1 Lachnospiraceae bacterium UBA7188 | reverse complement strand
GGAAACATAAGGAAAACGGCTTTCAACTCGTAGCAGTTATTTGTAGACAATTCCTTACTACCTGAAAACCATTTCTCTTGAGATGTTTGATCATCTCCCGTGGTGTCATTGGCATTAGCTGTATCTCCTTTCCTTATCAGGATTATATTGTAGCACGTAAAACTACGTACGTCAACGTACAATACGTGTTTTTACGTATTGTACGTTGACATAATGTAACTTTCATTGGCGCGCAGTATAAAATAACGCATGCTCCGACAGCACATTCTTCTTCAGGCTGCCGTAGGCCATCAAAGCATACACAAGATAAATCAGGAAAAAGAATCCCAAAGCCGTTCCCAGGATTCCGGCCAGCTGTCCTGGTCCGTTTATGGTTCCCGGCTCGAAGGTATGCCCCATAGCCCAGAGGAAGGGAACGCTGATCAACAGAGGCGGCAGGGCAGGCATTGCATAGTAGAGCGCAAGCTGTTTCCGCAGGGTCCTGGCCATTTCCAGCCTGTCCATGCCCAATTTCCTTAACAGGGTGAACTGCTGCCGGTACCGGATGCTCTCGCTGAGCTGCTGCACTGTCAGTATGGTGGCGGCAGCCATGGTGAGAATCAGCGCCAGATAGTACAGCGGAAAAATAGTGCATGCAGACATGGCGGCGTATTCCCTGGCCAGGGAGGTTCTGGTCATCAGGGTGGAGGAGCCGGCGGAGAAGTATGTCAGCCCGGCGCTTCCGCCCATTTGGCTTTCATGGATTTCCTGCAGCCTGTCGTCCTGTGCCTGTGTCAGCGGAACACTGGTCATGGCGCCGTAAACTTTATGGCTGACAGGCCGTGAAACCAGATATTCATCCGGTACCACCAGGATAAAGCCGCGCCCGTTCCCGTCCCACAGCTTCTGGGCGAAGTGCTCCGTATACACGCTTCCCGGAGAAAGTGGGTTTCCGCTTACGGAGATATCCTGATTGTAGTTTTCCATCAGGTTGCCCAGGTAAGCCATGCAATGGATAATATAATGTCCAGGCTCCAATGGGGCGTCACTGTATCCCAACATCTGGCGCAGGGCGGCGTAATCGCTGTAGGCCATCAGGGGGTCATAGCTGTAATAAGCGTAATATTCCGCATTTTCATCGATATAATCCGTCACCTGAAGCGTCTCTCCCTGATAGATATTGTACTGCATGGACGCCTGCAGAGGAATTTCGGCCCTGATATACTCCAGGTAAGGCCTGAACTCCGGGGCAGCGGATTCGATGTGGGCTTCCGGATTTTCTATTCTGCTCTGGAAAGTATCTGCTGCAGGGATACCGTTACTGCCTGAGAAAGTGCCAGTATTGCCAACGGAAGTACGGGCACCGGCGGCGGAGTCGATTGTGCTGTCAATGGAAACCCCGATACCGGTTTGAAGGCTGTCTGCAGCAGACATGGAAGGAACAGCATTGTCCTCGGGGGTTTCGCCATCAACATCGGCGGCCTCCGTACCGATGAAGATATCAAAACAGGTACTGCCCTCCACCCGGTTTTGGAAAAGGGTGCCGAACAGCATGCCGGTGCCTTCGCTGATCAGGGTTACGGCAAAGAGCAGAGATACCGTGGCCATGGTCAACCCCATGGTAGTCAGCTTGGCGGAGAGCCCCCGGAAAATCAGCAGGGTGTGGGAGGCATACTTTTTTTCAGGGCGCTTCACAAACCAGGCAGGCACACCGGAGGAAAAGCTCAGAAAAAATCCGAACAGGAAGAAAACAACGCATGCCGTTCCGAGGAGAATCAGGGGCATATTCCTTGTCAGCAGCAAAAGGGTGCCCATGATGCCGGACAGAATGGCTGCCGTGAACAGAGTCCGGCGGCTGCGGCTCTTTCTGACAGCTTCCTCCTCGTTCTTTTTCTCAAAATAAATCAGGTCATGAATGTTCATAGTCCGGATGCTTTTCCGGTTTTTCCGTAATACCAGCAGGTAAATAACGGTAAAGTAGACAAAGGTTAACATGACAGCCCTGGGGGAGAGGGCAAGGCTGAAAGTATACGGAGCGTGGAACAGGGACAGGATAACGGCACGCAGTACCTGAAAAATGAGCCCGCCCAAAAGGAGCCCCAGTGCCAGGGCAGCGCCGCCTACGATCAGGTTTTCCAGAAAAAACAGCCTGGCAACCTGGTTGTTCTCAAGTCCGATGAGAATGTAGGTGCCCAGCTCCCTGCTGCGCCGGGAGAGCATAAACGCAGTGACATAGTGGATCAGCCATCCCATGACGCAGATGACCAGGATACTGGCCATGATAATGAAAACCGGCAGGCTTTCCATAAAGGAGGACAGAGCCGACAGTTCCTCAGAGAAAACCAGCCCGTTAAAGGCATGTATCAGGGCGGCTGACAGGACGACAGTGACGAAATAGACCAGATAATCTCCGGCCTGGCGTTTGGCGTTGCGGAGGGAAAGCTTAGATAACGTCACTGATATCACCTCCCAACAGACCCAGTACATCCAGGATTTCATGATAGAAAACGCTTCTTGTCCGGTTTCCGCGGATCAGTTCGTTGAACAGCCGCCCGTCCTTCAGGAACAGCACTCTTCCGGCATAGCTTGCGCTGTAGGCGTCATGTGTCACCATGAGGATGGTGGCATGGTAGTCCCGGTTCATTCCGGACATGATTTCCAGTAGATTTTTAGACGCTTTGGAGTCTAAAGCGCCGGTTGGCTCGTCTGCCAGGATCAGGGACTGGCCTGCCACCATGGCACGGGCGCATGCAGCCCGCTGCTTCTGTCCCCCGGATACCTGATAAGGAAATTTATCCAGGATATCGTCAATCCGAAGACGCATGGCCACATCCTGTACCTTATCCCGGACAGTGTGCGGAGCGGTATGGTTGATGGTGAGCGCCAGGCCGATATTTTCTTCCAGAGTCAATGTATCCAGCAGATTGAAATCCTGGAAGACAAAGCCCAGCTTCTCCCGCCTGAAGCGTGCCAGCTCTGTCGGAGACAGCCCGGCGATGTCCTCCCCGTTTAGCAGGATGTGTCCTGCGCTGACGGTGTCGATGGTGGAGATACAGTTCAGCAGCGTTGTCTTGCCGCTGCCCGAGGCGCCCATGATGGCGATGAATTCTCCCTCCTCCACGTCAAAGCTGATGCGGTCAAGGGCTTTGGTGACATTATTTTTGTTTCCGTAATATTTTTCGATAGATTTTACCTGCAGCATTGTAGTGTCCTTTCTATTGGGATTACTATGATGGTACACCCGCAGCAGGGAAAAGGGTATCGAATTTATATTGATTCAGGTTACAAAATTGAAAGATTCGAAAGAATCCAACCGGAAGTTGGACGAAATGCGAACTGATCAAACTGATGCGCCATTGTTTTTTGAGCTGCATATCCGTAAAATATAGTTGTAGCTACAAAAAACAAATGCGAGGTGCTTTTATGACTACAATTAAAATCAATGAACAGATTGCTTTTCTGAGAAAACAGAAAGGCCTTACGCAGGAAGAACTGGCCAACGCCCTTGGCGTAACCAATCAGGCTGTCTCCAAATGGGAGTCGGCGCAGTGCTGCCCGGATATTCAGCTCCTGCCCGGCATCGCGAAACTCTTTGATGTTTCGGTAGATGAGCTTCTCGGTTATAAAACAACAGACGGATTAGGTGATATCTGCCTCAAAATCAAAGATTACTTTTCGGCATTGCCGGAGAAAGCTGCCTTTGAGAATGCATACCGAATTGCAGCCCTTCTGCATGAAGCCGCATCAACAGATGGCTATAAGAGCAGAGTTCCCTGGAAGGAAAAGGACTATTCGGTTGACGAAGTATCCTCCTGGGGGCTTTCCATATGTTCTGAACCGGAAGGAAGCACTGGGAGGAAGAATAACAGTATCTTCTTTGCTTTGGGAAATGGATGCATTGTGCCTGATGGGGCTCAGATGTGGGAACTCAGGAGTACAATGGAGCGGTTCTCGGATCTGAATGTGCTGAAAGTGCTTTATGCTTTATATGGATTGACACATTCCGATTTTGATCTTTATGTTACTGCGGATGAGATAGCGGCGGCAGCACATCTCAAGGTCGAGGAAGCAGAAACCGCAGTAAGGAACTTGCCGCTGACGGTTAAAGAGGAAGACGGCAAGTTCAAGTATCGGCTGAAAGGATCATTCTCTCACATTCCGCCACTGTTATCTTTCCTCTACATATAGACAGCATTTATACTCGCGGTCAAAAACATTTGCCAGCATGCATGTATAACGAGTGAGCGCTGGTGCAATGCAAGGTAAAAAGACGGCAAATGAATGCGCTCACGAGTATAATTCCTGATGGGTGAGAGCTCTCGGTGAGGTGCAAACAAGTGAACAGACAAGTCAATACCTATTATTCGACATTATATCCGTGGCCTGTAACTGCAGGAAACGTCAGGGTTACAGTGGTGCCCTGTCCTTCCAGCGATTGGACAGACATTTGGATTTCCAGATGGTCAGCCAGTTTTTTGCAGAGATAGAGCCCCATTCCGGTGGAGCTGTTCCGGAGCCGCCCGTTGGTGCCGGTGAATCCCCGGTCAAGGATGCGGGACAGCTCGTGAGCCGGTATGCCGATGCCATTGTCACTGACAGTGAGCTGCACCTGGCTTCCGGCGTGTCTGGCGGACAGGGTGATCAGAGGGTGCTCGTTCCGATAGCGGACGGCATTCTGCAAGAGCTGTCCCAGTATAAAGCAGAGCCATTTTCCGTCTGTGTATACTACAGGCTCCAGGGCTTCTGTCCGGATGCAGACACCGTTCTGGATCAGAAGAGAGCGGTGCCGTTCGATTGCCTCGGCGGCTATGGTATCCAGGGCAGTCCGGCGCACCAGGAAATCCTGTTCGGGGCTTTCGGCCCGGGCATAGTACAGCGCCCTCTCTACATGATTGTCAATCTGAGCCAGCTCAGCCGTCAGCTTTCGGCCGGTTTCCCTGTCTACATTGCGGCAGATCAGGCGGGCGGCGGTGATGGGCGTCTTGATCTCATGTACCCAGCTTTCGATGTATTCCTTGTATTCCCTGGTGGCGGCCCGGGCGTTGGAAACGTTCTCGATCATATCCCTGCCTGCCCGGCGCAGCATCTCGAACAGCGCCTGTTCATAGGCACTGTCCGGTTTCGGAATGCATTCCGTGAACAGATATTTCTGATCCAGTCCTTTCAGGACGGATTCCAGTTCCCGGATATGGCTGCGGCATTTCAGAAAATCACGGAATTGTACTGCCAGTAAAAGGAATCCCCCGAAAAACAGCAGAATCACCAGAATTCCCCATTGCGTCCCCGTAGCCAGCAGAAATACCGTTGCCGCGGCAGCAAAGATACCCAATACGGCCAAATGCCCCAGCCTGTCCCATATAAATTCTCCTAAAGTCATGGCGGTTTCCTCCTGATTTTCTGGATAATCTCTGCTGCCTTAGCCCATGCCAAAAAAGTTGTGTATCTCCTGTTCTTTTATTCTATCGGTGCGGAAGCGTCAGGAAAACATGCAAGCTGTACCCTGCATTTCTTTTTGCAACATGCGATTCCGTATTTCAGAATTCGTTCCATCCCATTTTCCAGCAGCGAATCCCCATATTCCATTCGCTCAATCTGCTCCATGGCCTCTCGGCATCCTTTCTCAAAATTCCCGTTCTCCGCATACTTCACTTCGATAACGATTCCTATGCAGTCATCTTCCAGTTCCACAAGGATATCGCTATAGCCGTCGCCGGATTCCATGTTAGAGGTCACAACCCAGTCTTCCCTGTGGCTTAAGAGCCCGAGAAGAATTCCATGATAAAAGTTTTCCTTTTTTGCGGCCTGTACAGCCGTATCGCGGATGCTGATGGTTTTGCGCAGGTAGGCATTGAATTGTCTTTCCACCGCTTCGGCATCCCCCTGGGGGAATGAGCTGCAGAAAGCGTCCAGCCGGGGCGTATCTTTCCGGGCTTCCGCCTGGAACCATTCCTGTATCTGCTCCACAAATATCTGCCGGATTTCCAGGTTGGGTATGGCTAACCGGTACACGCCGGGTGATTCAACGCCCCGCTGGGTCAGGTAACCTGTGGTAAAAAGTACACTCCATAAATTGTTTATGCTGTCGTACAGTTAGATTTATGGTAATTTATTTGCTTCAGGTCTTATCATTCGGGTTAAAAACTGATACCCCATTCCGCGCCGTGTCTTAATACAGTCCGGCAGTCCGAGTTCCGCCAGTTTTCCGCGCAGCCGGGTCATATTCACGCTCAGCGTATTATCGTCAATATAGATATGATCGTCCCATAAAGCGTCAATCAGGTCTGCCCGGGAGACAATTTCACCGGGATGCCGCATCAGATGAACCAGAATCCGCAGTTCGTTCCGGGTCAGCTCCATGCATTTGCCGCCGGCGGAGGCTGTCCCCCGGGTTAAATGGACGGAGAGTCCGCCTGCTTCCAGCATGTCCGGTTCCTGCACATTCATGGTGCGGCGCAGAAGGGCGTTGATATGCGCCAGGAGCAGAGGAGCGTTGTAGGGCTTGACGATATAATCATCACCGCCTAGATTCAGTGCCTGAAGTTCATCCAGGGCGGAATCCCGGCCTGTGAGGAAGAGAATGGGAACCCGGGATATCCGACGGATTTCCATGCATAAAGTAAAGCCGTTCTTTCCCGGCAGCCCCAGATCCAGCAACACGAGGTCACAAGGGGCGGAGGGTTGTGGCTGCATCCCGGAACTGCCGATTTCTGAAAGCGGCTGCCGCATCCCGGAACTGCAATGTTCTGAAAGTGTCTGCTGTAATCCGAACCGGGAATCATACTCAAGACCGCCAGAATTTATTAATGTGTCCCTGGCGGGTATATGGCTGGCGGTCTTTCGTTGTTGATTACTGCAAATTTCACCGGCATGCGGTATAAATTCCGCAAACTGTCCGGTAATATCCGTGAAATCCGTGACAGCCAGAACCTGGAAGCCCTCGTTTTCAAGCAATAATGTTAACTCGTCCCGGGTCGTCGGGTCGTCTTCTATTATCATGATTTTTCTCATATTGGATTCCCTGTATTGTTTCCGCCTTATTCCGCGATGAGCACGACATTTGCAAACCAGTCCCCGCCGCAGGGAATCAGGTCGCCTTCCACGGCTTCCGCGATTCCTTCATAGATAATCCGTTCGCGGACTGTATTGAAATATTTTTTGTGGATTGCCAGCAGTTCATTGCGAAGATATATTTTCTCGGCGCCTTCCATATGGTTTTCCGCAAAAAAGTGGGCCGTTTTTTTCGCGCCTTCTGCATTTTCATCCATGTATACAGCGGAGTTGATAAGCGGAGCATTGGCTTTTAATACACGGGCGGTATCCCGGATTCCGCTTTCCATCAGGTTTGCCATATTTGTGAAACCGGCATAGGTGCAGGCCGTATCCATGCTGCAGTCCCGGATTGGAAGATTTGTAGCGTCGCAGGCAATATAATTTACTTTGACATAAGGGTTAATCTGTCTTAATTTGTTGCGGTCGTGCTTTAATATCTGAAAACTCAGGTCAGTTGAAATAACAGTCACATCGGCATCTATATCTTTCAATAATTCCCGTAGGAGCATTCCTCTGCCGGATGCGATATCCAGAAGGAAACCGGATTTCAATTTTCTCACTTCTTCGACAATGCTGTCCAGGAAATCTTTTTCAAGTTTCTTTTGGTTCATGGTTTTATGTGCGTCAAGTTCGGAGTCGGGACTGCAATTGCCGTCCTCTTCAGGATATTCGCTCCAGGAATTGAATAGCTCCTGCTCCTACGACTGGAAATCGAGAATTCCTTCGTGAATGAAAAAGAGATGTCCTTTCCCGCAGAGGACTTTTCCTTCTATAATTTCCTCGTCTTCTTTCCTGCTTTCGGCAAGTTCAAATCCTGCCCCGCAGCAAGGGCATCGCAAAACAGGTAAAATATGAGTGTACATTTTCTATTTGACCTCCTTATCATTTTCTGGTTGTTGTCTGGCACCCATCCACTCGGACAGAATATCCGCAACATTTCTCACAGCCTGCTCATGGCCTGTTGGATATAAGCCAAGAATCTTTTCAACAGGCACTCTCTGCAATATGGTACGAAAGCTGAAACGAGTCTTCCACTGAAAGTAGGCAAGCACCCAGCCGGCCCAGTATTCCGGGGATCTGTCGGCATAAAACTCCTGTGGGCACGTATATTCCGGAAGCCCCAGATCCTCCATGACAAAGTTTACCAGCTCGGCTCCATTGCATCCGGCCACATATTTAGGATAACCGATTTCAAACATTGCAGATATTCTTGACTGACAAAACCGCTCACAAAACACGGCAACATCCTCACCGCAGGTATTGGCAATCCAATCAAAGGCGTGTCCCAGGATATCCTGCGCTGAGTCAAGATACAAATCACTGTAGGCGTGGGTCATCTGCTGTCATCCCCTCTCTGATGATATCAGCCATGAAGATGCCTTCGCTGTATGAGGATTCTTTTGTCAGCTTACGGTACATCATTCTGGCTTCTTTGTCCCGTTCCTGCGCCTGCCTGGCATATTTGTCTGCCTTTGCCGTCAGAGCGCCGACATAGGTTATCTGCGCGAAAGCCTTTCTGCTCTTCAACACAATCTGTTCAACATTCATTATACAGACTGGGGGTGCTGTTTTCAACTCTTTTTCATAAGTAAAAGTTGATGCGTAAAAGTTGACGAATGCTTATAATTAATATATCCAGAGTATTGCAGGAAGCTTCGATGAATGTACTTAATGTAAAAAGAAATGTTTGAGTGGTGCAGATGGGCAGTAAGCAAGCGGGGCTTTCGCCCCGCTTTTTCGAATCATATAAGTCGAGGATAATCCTTATGCCGTCAATTGCCGTTTGTCTTCAGGAATTCCTGGGCCTGCTTCTGCATCTCGGCATATACCGTGTCCGCTCCTGCCGCAGTCATCTTTTCCTTCAATTTTGCTATATCGCCTGCCGGGTCGTCTGTAAAGCCCAGGCCCAACAGCTTGTAATCCGAGTTAAAAATCTCGGTAATGGCGGCAATTTCATTTTTGACAGTCGAATCATCAAATACAAATGTCTGATAACGTCTGCTGCGGGCATTTTCCTTCCAGACGGCATTCAATTCTTCCAGGTCGGGGATGCCGCCCTCAATTACACGCCAGTTGGCGTCGTTTCGTACTCCCCAGTTGCAGTTTCCGTCGTAAGCGTAGTTCGAGCTGTCTGGCAGGGATACCAGTGCATTTTCCCCTGCGGCTTCCCAATGCTTCCCTTCTATGCCGTAGCAGAACAGATTGTTGATTTCCACGTCGTTGCGCAGATAATCAAGAGCCATTAAAGCGCGTTCCGGATGTTTGGATTTGGAGAATATGCTCATGCCGTTTGCCAGATAGGAATTCAAAACAGGCGGTACGCCGTCCTGTGCATCAAATACCCTTACATCCCATTCCGGATGCTCAGCTGTCATCTGGGCATAGATACTCTTTGCGGTATTTGCATTGCACAGAGCCAGGGCAGATTTTCCGGCCTGGAAGCTTTCCGTATTATTCTGGGTATTTACAACGGCGTTTTTGCTCCAGAAGCCTCTGTCCTTCCAATCCTTCAGGCGTTCAATTACCCCTTGGAACTCTGCCTGGTCATAGACGCCTTTTACTTCCGCATTGTCGTCCAGCTCGCTGACACTGCCTATTGCCTGCCAGGTACCGATGCCGGCTACCTTTTCCTCGGATTCCCAGTTAGCCTTTTCCCACATGCGGTCGAATACGAACAGTTTGTCATAATCGGAGCCTACATCCAGAGGGATGAGGGTCGGTTCGTTTGCTACGATGGCATCCATGTAGGCTTCCGCTTCATCCAGGGAGGCTACGGACTGAATTTCGTATTTATCCATTAAATCACCCCTGGCCATATAGACATAGGAAGTGATTTCTTTATAGTTCATGGGCAGCATAAATACCTGTCCGTTTACCTTTGCCTGCTCCCAGGCTTCCGGATATATGGTCTGTGCCGTCATAGGCGCGTAGGTGTTAAGCGCCTCCTGCGTGATTTCCCAGAAACCCTGCTTGGTGGCCTGGGCATTGTAGAAACACCAGTCCGCCGTATAGATGATATCCCAGTCTTCGCCGGAGGCGAAAATCAGGGGATATTTCTGCTCGTACTCGCCCCAGCTCATGAACTTAACGTCAATGGTTGCGTTGATTTCCGCCTTCAGCTTTTCGTTAATCTTCGCAAACACCTCATCGTTGTCCACGGGACGGTCTCCGATCAGATACATGGTCAGGGTTACTTCCTCGGAGATATCCGGTGTATTAGCCGCCGCTTCGGCCTCCGGCGCCGATTCCTCCTCCGATACTGACGGGGATTCTTCCTGTACGGACGAATCTGAAGATCCCGACGTATCCTGGCTGCCGGAAGACGCCGGCTCGCTGCCGCATCCGCCCAGAATGCCGGCTCCCAACAACAATGCCGCGAGTAAACTGCTGATTCTTGCTTTCTTTCTCATAAAAAGCTCCTCCTTTTCTGGTTTAAAAAATGATCAGGTTTTATAAAAAATTCTTGCGAACTTTTTTCTGTTTGTCAGCCCTTTACCGCTCCAATGGTAACGCCCTTTACGAAATATTTCTGCAGGAAAGGATAGAGCAGGATAATAGGGCCTGTGGCGACTACCGTCATAGCCAGTTTCATCGGCTCGCTGGGTACATCGCTGGCAGGAATGCCGCTTCTCGCCGCGGCGGCGTTCATGGCCTGGGCCTTGGTCAGAATATTGTTCAGGAAATACTGCAGGGGATACATATCCCTCCTGCCTTCGTCCAGAAACAGCATGGCATTGTACCAGTCGTTCCAGTAGTTCAGGGCAATGAACAGCCCCACCGTGGCAAGGCCTGCCTTTGACAGAGGCAGCGCAATATTCGCATAAATCCGCAGATCTCCCGCGCCGTCCAGCTTCGCCGATTCATACAGGGATTCCGGAATGCTCATCATATAGCTTTTCAGAATCAGCAGATAAGTCACATTGACCAGGATGGGAAGGATCAGCGCTATCATGCTGTTGTGAAAGTGGAGGTACTTGGTATTAAAAATGTACCAGGGCACCAGGCCGCCTCCGAAGACAGAGGTAAAGTAGAAGAAAAACGATACCTGGTACCGATACCTGAAGTCCCTGCTTGCTAGCACATATGCTGCCATGCTTGTAAGCCACAGTCCCAGAAGCGTCCCTGCTGCCGTCACAAAAATCGTAACCCCGTAAGCCCGCAGCAGCTCCTCCGGAATCCGGAAAAGCATCTGATATGCTTCCAGGGAAAATTGCTCTGGAATCAGCCGGTAGCCGTGGAGCTGGATGGCATACTGTTCCGAAACAGAGCCGCTTAATACCAGCAAAAACGGCAGCAGGCAGGCTGCGGAAAGAACTGCCAGTATCACATGGGATAAGATATTGAATATAATGCGGTCCCGCCCGATGGGCTTCCTGCCGGAGCGTTTTATGTTCGCCATGGACATGGCCTCCTTTCTGTTCCTTTTCTGCCTTTGCTCCTATTGTTGCAATCTGTCAGTCTGTGTTATGTGTTTCTTTCGCACATATGAACCTGCTTTGCACGTCCTTTCCGTTACCCGGATAGCCATACTCAGGTTTTCCGGTATTCCGGATATTCGTTAGATTCGTTGGCGTGTTTCAGATATGCCTGATCCAGTTGACACTTTCCGCTTATAAGACAATTCAAATACGCAGCATTTATCCAGGTTTCAAGCCATTCTAGAGCAAACATCTGTCAACTTGGTTTGAAACACGCCGATTCGTTAGTTTTTTAAAACAGCGCATAATCAGGATCAACTTTTTTTACGGCATAATTTGCTATCAGCACCAGTACAAAGGATAATCCCGACTGATAGAGCCCCGCTGCGCTGGTCATGCCGAATTCCTGGAGGTTGAGCAGGGAACGGGTCACGTAGGTATCAATCACATCCGTGACATCCAACACCATAGGATTATTTCCGGTCACCTGCCAGAACATCTGGAAATCTCCTTTCATGATCGTTCCGATGGCCATCAGGAACAGGATCACCACGGTGGGCCGTATACAGGGCAGGGTGATGTAGCGTATTTTCTGCCACATGGCAGCGCCGTCCAGATCCGCCGCTTCAAACATTTCGCCGTCGATATTGACGATGCTGGCCAGGTACATTACCGTCCCGTAGCCCACATTTTTAAAGGCGCTGACCACGATCAATATCACCGGCCAGGCAGCCTTGTTGGAGTACACATCCAAAGGCTCCATGCCCACAGACCTTAAAAAACTGTTTACCGCCCCAAACTCGTAATTGAACATGTTGTAGATGAATGCACCTACCACCACCCAGGAGATGAAGTAGGGCAGGAACATGACAGACTGGGTGATTCGTTTGAAATATTTTCCTGCCAGTTCACTGAGCATTACGGCACAGGTAATCTGTAGCAAGGTGTTCACACACAGGAAAGCAATATTATAGAGAATTGTATTTCTTGTGGTAGTCCATGCTTTTCCCGACTGAAAAAAGTACTCAAAATTCCGGAATCCTACCCATGGACTGCCGAATATTCCCCCGTGGTAATTAAATTCCTTGAAAGCCAGTACAATTCCTGCCATGGGAATATAGCACATCAAAATGACCACCACGGCAGCAGGCAGAATCATAAGCCATTTTGTGCGGTTTTTCTTCAGGTCGTGTAAAAACGGGTGCGTATTCTTTTTCATTGCCGGCCCTCCTTGCTGTTATAGTTCCGCATCTGCTCTTATCCTATCAAAGGAGCTTTACGGAAACAACGGGACAAAATTTCGAAAAGAGGGTATTCTTATGTTTTTATTCAATTTAACCGTTTTCTGGTGGATTTGGCTTGATTTTTTGTGATATTTTATATATGATTGAAACAGAAAGCATACTCATGAGCGATTTCCTTTGCCATAGCGTTCACCCGTTATACAATTTATACTCGCAAACGCAATTACATGCTGTTTTTTCATGCCAGAAACAGTGCATTTGCTCGTTATACATTAATTTATCGGCAAAACAAAGCGTTACTGAGTATATACTGCGCACTGGTTAAATTTGCAGTACAGCTCGACTGTAGACCTCCAGCCAGGTACTTTTCCGGGGATACCACTGTAAATCCTGGCAGTCTGTAGTATACATTGGCAAATGTTTTCGGGCGTGAGTATCAATTATGAGGTGAATGGGATGAATTTTACTGTACTGATTGCCGATGACGAGGCAATGCCCCGCACTGTTTTACAGAACTATATTCCATGGGAGGAGCTCTCTGTAACCAGCATTTACCTGGCCACCGACGGGGAGGAAGCCCTGGAGCAGGCCCGCAGGTTCCGGCCCGAGATTGTCATCAGTGATATTAAAATGCCGCATATGAACGGATTGGAAATGGCTGCCGCCGTGCGGGAATTCCTGCCGGATTGCCAGTTTATCTTTTTGAGCGGCTATTCCGATAAAGAATACCTGAAGGGCGCTATCCGCGTGAAGGCTGCAAACTATGTGGAGAAGCCCCTGAACCTGGAGGAGGTCACCGCGGCTGTCCGGGAGATTACCACACAGCTGCGGTGTCAGGCAAAACCTACGGCAGAGGAATTATTTTTTCAGGGCGGGCATTTTCCGGACAGGCCTTTGAATACAGGCGTGTTCCGGGACGGCGAGGCCATTCTCAGCCAGGTGGAGGAATTGATCCGGTGCAATAAAAAAGAAGAAACTCTTTTCGTCCTGAAAAGGCTCTATGAGAAGAGCAGCCGCTGCCAGGGCACGGCGCCGGAGGAACTGCGCCATCTGTACTGCAGGATTCTGTTTTTGTTTTTGCATGCTGCCGAGATCCGCAATATCCGTTCCGTTACCGGACAGACGGAGAGCCTGCTGTATACCGTGTCCAGACAGGAGACGCTCAGGGGACTGCAGGAGGTTCTGCAGCAGGCGGCGGAGGAATATTTCGTTTCCCTGCAGCCCTCCTGCCCGGATATTGCGTCGCAGGTAGAAAATTATCTGGAGAGCCATTACCGGGACTGCTCCCTCACGGTGCAGAATATTGCCAGGGATCTTGGGTTTACCAATACCTATCTCTGCGCCGCCTATAAGAAAAGCAGCGGCAAGACCGTAAACCAACGGCTCACCGAAATACGTCTGCTTCATGCGGAAAAACTGCTCGTCTCCACCGGCCGCAGGCTCTACGAGGTGGCAAATGCCGTGGGTTACGGGGACAGTAAATATTTTGTGAAGCTGTTCACCCGTGAGATCGGAATATCGCCCAAAGAATATCAAAAGAGGCATGCCCATGAAGAATAGATTCCTGCGGCTGCTGCAATGGCTTACCGTGCGCGGAAAGCTTGGCAGCAGGCTGATGTGTATTTATTTTCTGCTGATTGTCCTTCCTCTTGGGATGTTTTCTTTCTATGCCTATCTGCGGGTTAAAAGCATGGTACAGGAGCAGACCTTTTCCGCTGCCCAGACGGCATTCGGTGATACCTGCACATCTCTGGAACGTCTCCTGGGAAGATTGGACGGCGTGATTGACATCTTGTCCACGGATCCCCTGATTTACAGAATGGCCTCCAATGATCCCCGGGACTATACCTATATTCATCGGCTGGAAGATTCTGACCAGCTTGCCACTACATTTGCATATCTGTGTATGCTTGCGGATATTGACCTGATCCGGCTATATGTGAATAATGATTATTCTTATTCCAATACCACCACCAATGTGATTCAGATCAGTGAAGTGGAAGGCAGCGGCTGGTATCAGGCTGCCGCAAAGGGCAGCGGACGTCTCTGGTGCGCCCCGGTTGATTTTGAAGACGGGGAGGACGGATTGGCACAGCCCGACTTTTCTTCCGTCCAGGTGATCTATAACCCCAATAACGTAAAGGAACCTCTGGCTATTCTTCGTGCGGATATCAATGCCGGCCGCGTGGAGCAGCTTGTATGCGGAACCTCCGTCATGGAAAACGGCTTGCTGCTGCTATTGCGGGGCGATCAGGTTTTGCTGTCTTCGGATTCCGGAACTTTAGCCGCCCAGCCGGACTCTCTGGTAAATCAGGTACAGATGCTGTCTTCCGGCACATGGGAAACGGTTCAGGCAGAGGGCAGAGAATATTATGCCCGCTCTGAAAAAATCGGCCCGTCGGATTGGCGGATTGTCAGTATCCTGCCTCACCGGGATGTGTTCCGGCTGAGCCGTGAGATGAGTGCGGAGATGCTGGCCGTCGTCATCGCCGTGGCTCTGGCGGCCTACCTGCTTGCGTACCTGATCAGCCAGTCCACTTTGAAACGTATCACTCAGCTCACTGGAACCATGCGTGCCGTGGAAAAGGGCAATGTGACCGTACGGCTGAACCCCTCGGGCAACGATGAAATTGCGCAGCTTATGGGGAGCTTCAATCAGATGATGGACAGGGTGGATGCTTTGATGGAAGAGAGGGTGGAATCCGGCCGCCGGATTAAGAATCTGGAGCTGAAGGCACTTCAGGCCCAGATCAATCCGCATTTTTTATACAATTCCCTGGATCTGATCAACTGTACCGCCATAAGCCGCAATGTGCCTGAGATCAGCCGTATGGTCAATGCCCTGGGGCAGTTTTACCGGCTGTCTCTCAGCAACGGGCGGGAGGTGATCTCTCTGTCCGAGGAATTGAGACATGCCAGGCTCTATGTGGAGATTCAGAACCTGCGCTTTGAGAACCGGGTGACTGCGGAATGGGATACGGATACTTCCGTTGATTCCTGCCAGATCATCAAAATTGTGCTACAGCCTCTGATTGAAAACGCGATTCTGCACGGAATTTTCGAAAAACCGTCAAAAAGGGGACTACTGAAAGTGAAGGTGAGGCGTCTGGCCAATGATATCCGCATTACAGTGGAAGATGACGGCATAGGAATGGATGAGGCCACGGTCCTTGCCAACTTTTACGGGACGGCGTCGGCTGAGCGTCCGGCAGCCTCCGGCGGTTACGGGATACGCAACATTCAGGAACGGCTGGTGCTGGCTTATGGCGCTCCCTACGGTTTATCCTGTGTGAGCCGGCCCGGGGAGGGAACCGTGGTTACGGTGGATATCCCGGCCATTTTCCCGTAATATCTGATTCCTTATACTGCACACCGCTTAAATTTGCAGTACAACCCGACTGCAGACCGCCAGCCAGGTACTATCCCGGAGACAGCACTGTAAATCCTGGCGGTCTGTAGTATATACTCATGCTCAGCAATATTTGCCAATGTAGATGTAAAACGGGCTTCATTGTACCGTATTCAATTGTGAGAAACTGCATTGCTTCCTATAGTATGTTCAGGGTAAACCTGATAAAATCTGTAAATTCTGCAATAGTCAGCAAATACAATAAAAAGTCCGTAAGTTTACATGCCGAATGGGAATAGAAGCTGATCCCCGCATTTTCCGTCAAGAAAAAATTCCTTCGTTCCTGTATGCTATGATTGTAAGGAACAAAAATCCAGGAACTAATCCAGGAACAAAAGCTCGGGAAAAAATTCGGGAACAAAAGCCCGGGTAAAAATCCGGGAACAATAGTCCGGGAATCGTCCAGGAAAAACAGGAACGAGAGACAGGAGGTTATAGGATGAATGAGAAAGACCCCATATTCCGCTCCCTTGCAATGATAGAGGAAAGGCTTCAGGAGAAGCTCACCGTGGAGATGCTGGCGGAGGGCATCCATTTTTCCAAATATCATTATCAGCGCATCTTTCGGGAGACGGTGGGGGAAACCGTCATGGGATATGTGAACAGGCGCAGGCTTTTCCTGGCGGCCGGGGAACTGGCCCGGGGCAGGGATTCCGTGCTCGCCATTGCGCTTAGGTACGGTTATGATTCCCATGAAGGGTTTACCCGCAGTTTCAAGGCGCATCTGGGTGTGACGCCCACGGAATACAGGAAATATCATTCATCCATAGGCTTCCTGGGAAGGAAAAAGGAGGAAAAAGCGATGTATTCAAAGAGTGCTGAAGGAATGGTAAGGGAACTGAACAGCCTGATTGTACAGGCGAAGGAGACGGCGGAGGACACCAGGAAGTATAAGGGGGCGGACCGGGAAGCGGCGGCAGTTTACGCGCAGGTATGGGAGTTTGCAGCCCGCCGGGCAGATAAAATGGCAGGGCAGCTGGAGGAGGTCCTGAAACGCATTACTTCTGTAACACAAAACCCGGATGAGATATCGGCCCGTTTTCTGATTGTGAAAGCTGTGGAGGATGCGGCTTTCGAGGCCAGTGTGACGGCATTTCAGGTGGGGCTGATGATCGCAAGGGCACTGCCGGAGTACCGCTCCACGTTTGAGCCGCTGTGTGCCCGGTATGACAGCTTGGCGCAGAATGCCAGGGTAAAGTCCGGGAAAATAGCAGGTTTCCTTAATGAACTGTGGCAGCTGATTCTGCAGGATATGCGGAAAAATGCGGAGCAGAAGATAGGGGACGCAGTGGAAGCGGGGCTGGCAGCCGCCGGGAAATTGTCTGATCCTGCACTGCCCTATGGTTATATCGCGGAGGGCGTCAGGGAGATTGCGGAGGCGATTGCGGCGCTGTCGCTGGAGGAAGTGACGGCTTACGGCCTGGAAGATGCACTGTTCCGTCTGGACACGGTTCTCTTTGCCGCAGATATGGATATGCTCCGCGCACCGCAGCACCGGCAGCTTTTTGACGGCATCTCGGATTTCAGGGAAAAGCTGGGTGTGGCAGTGGAATTTTTCAGGAATCTGTCGGGGGAAGCGGCTGGGGCTTTCCGGGAAACGGCCGGGACTGTCAGAGAAACGGCAGCGGCATTCAGGGGCGCGGAAAAGGGTTCTGAGAGGAAGCGTACCATGGGGAAGATGTACAGCGATTTGGCGGAACAGGAGGGGATTTTACTGTTTTATCTGAAAGGCGAAATCCAGAAGCTGGGGGACGCACATCTGGAGGAAGAACAGAAAGCGGCACTGAATGACATCTGCGCCAGGATGGACAGGGCGGTGAAGATGGCCCGCGGCGCGTCAGACAGGGAAGAGGGAAACGAAATTGCGGAACTTCTGAGTGGGGCGTATGAAGATATGTCAGTGGTTGCCGAACGCCTTGGCGTTTACGGAAGCGCGGTACGGTACCTTGCGGAAGAGGTGAAGAAGCCGCTTAAGTATTTATAATGCACACCGTCGTGATTTACAGTAACCATTGTTGACGTTCTATAGAACACAAAGAAGCCATAAATTCCGGTTTGTCGGGGGAATTTCATCTTTTGGGAGAAATTCCCCCTTGACAAATGTTCTCTTGTACTATGCGGGACAGAAAAACGGCAACTGAAAGGCGCTTACGAGTATACCGGGATAAAAATTCGTGTTTTTATTGATTTGGGATTTGATTCGTGATAAGATTTTATACAGGTGGTATATTATTTCCTGTACATTTATGGTGGAAAATATTCAGGCTGTGAGTAGATATTGAAAGGATGTGGAAGAATGACGCTTCAGCAACAGGCGATAAATGTGATGGAACGTTTACCTGAGGATAAATTATCACAGGTAATTCAGTTTGCCGAATTTTTGGCTTCAAGATCGAATGGTGATATTGATATAGGCCGGAATAACGGACAGAAAGATCAACCTTTGAGGAAACCAGGAATTCTAAAACGAAAAATGGTTATGGCAGAAGATTTTGACGAAACACCAGATTGTTTTAAGGAGTATATGTGATGTATTTAATCGATACTTGTGCATTTTTGTGGTTTCTTGATGACAATCTCAGTTTATCGGCTAACGCAAGGGAGGTTATTGAAAAGAGTGACAGATTGTATCTGAGCATTGCTTCTTTGTGGGAGATCGCGATAAAGAAAACTATCAAAAAACTTGATATAGAGGAATCTATTACTGACTTGGGGAATATCTGTAAACAATACAACATTATAATTTTGCCAATAAAAATCAGGTATCTGGAACGGATACAGCAACTTCCGATGATCCATGGTGACCCTTTTGACAGGTTAATTATGGCCACTGCGATGGAGGAAAATTTACTGTTGATTACACATGATTCAAATATTAGAAAATATAACATAGATTTATTTTGGTAAATACTGTTTATTATATGAAAGGATTCAGGAACAGAATATATACTGCACACCGGTTGAATTTGCAGCGCAACCCGACTAAGTCACTGCCTTAAGCAGTGACTTTTAGA
>DKVC01000239.1:30578-32206 GCA_002490995.1 Lachnospiraceae bacterium UBA7188 | reverse complement strand
TCACTGCCTTAAGCAGTGACTTTTAGACTTGCCAGCCGGGTACTTTCTCTGAGGCATCAATGTAAATCCTGGCGGTCTGCAGTATAGCAGTCCGGTAAATGGAGCGGTTATATTTTGTCCTGGATTTTTTATTTGTACAGCAGTATTGAATTCAGTTTCTTTGCCAATTTTGCTTTACACGGTATTTCTATTGCGTTTCTTTTACAATCCCATGGCTGCAGAAATAGTCCAGCCAGAGTGAATCATACTTCCCCAGCAGGTGGACTTCATCCCAGGTATAATCCGGATTCAGATTTCCGGTTTCATCCGTCACCAGTTCGTTGATATCCAGGTAAAATATATTTTCCCCGTTGGCCAGCTGGGCGATGCGTTCGTTGCGTGCCTGGATATTGGGATTGTTGAAAATCGGGTCGGACTCCGACTTGCTCTGCTTGACATACATGATGCCGCAAAGGTACAGGATTGCGTCGGGCTGCAGCTCACGCAGGTGATTGACGGCGCTTTCATAGGCCTCCATAAAGGAATCCAGCGTGCCTGTGCCCATTTCGTTGATGCCGATTTCCAGGTAAATTTTGCCGAAAGTATATTTTTGCAGGGCTTCCTCAATGGAAATTTTCTGTCCGTCTTCCTTCGCAGCCTGGCGCTGGAACATGTTGTAGACGGTCATGCCTCCTTCCGTGTAGTAGGTAAGGTTGTCCCAGCCGGAGTAGAGCGCTACGCCCTCCGCACGGGAGTCGCCGATGAGCAGGGCATCGTCGAAATACTCTTGTGCGACACTTGTAAACTCATATTGCCGGGACTCCGGCTGTGTCTCCGTGCCGGAAGCAGAAAGGCTGTTATCCGGTTGAAATGCCTCATCGCCTGAAGCATTCGTTTGTTCCGAAGAACCGTCCGGAGCCGGATTTTCTGTCTGTCCGGACGCGTTATCCGAAGCCGGATTCCCTGATTGCCCGGAAGAATCGTCCGGAGCCGCAGTTCCCGGTCCTCCGTCGGGCAGATTGCCGGGATCTGCCGCTCCCGATTGTTCGTCAGGGAGATGATCCATGGCGGCCGCCCCTGACTGTCCATCGGAGGAATTCCAGTGTTTTCCTCCATTTACCTGTCCGGCAGCATCATTTCCGCTTCCCGTAGCCGTGGAATCGGGGTGCCCGACAATGGCAACCGGAAGTCCGTCCGTGTTGGGCTGATTGGCGGAAGGGATAGCAGCATTGCCGGAACCGGCTCTTGCTCCGGCGTTGTTCCAGGGAAAATCCCGGTTGGCGAGTCCCTGCATCAGGACAGCAATTACAGGCTGTGACCAGCCATCCGTATCGTATTTCTGATAAATGCTGTGTGCGCCTGCGGCAGCTGCCAGGCTGGTGCATAGCATGCTGATGGTAAGGGTGGATAATAATGGAGTTGTCTGCTTTCGTTTTTTCATATTTCTATATTCTCATTCTTTCTCTGCAGGTTGCTTTCGGTACAATTTTCTTATGGTTACAGGTTCTATTTCGGTATCATTTTTGTGGTATTTATACTTGTGCTCAGAAACATTTGCCAACGGAAGGAAGTGTCTACAAATAACCGCTACGAGTTTACAGCAATTTCTATTGTGTTTCCGGGCTTTTCCCTAAACATATTACAGGAAC
>DKVC01000239.1:28326-30220 GCA_002490995.1 Lachnospiraceae bacterium UBA7188 | reverse complement strand
AAAGGGAAATTGTAGCGGTTATTTCCCGAAAATTCCTAAAAGTTAGTTTCGCTCTTCTGCAATGTGGAACAAAAGGGGAAAATGGTTACACACTGCTAATAAAGCTATAGTCTGGGAAACAAAGGTGGTTTGTTTCAAAAGCTGAGGTACATGAACGGATTATGCATCCCATTCACAATCCGGTATACACATACCCAGAACAGGGCAAGCAGTATACCTTTTGCAGGGAGTGTATCCCAGTATTTTTTCCAAATGATATCCGCCAGTGGACAGGATACCGCCAGTGCCGCCAGAAAAAAGCCCAGGTAGCTTCGGCCGTGGAGGAGCCAGTCCTTGCTGTTGACGGCAATTCCGCTGCCCCTGAAGGGGAAAAGCCTTGTAAAGTATATTCCCAGCTGATTTAGGTCCGTAATTGCGAAAATAACCCAGGTCAGCGG
The DNA here is from genome assembly GCA_002490995.1 of Lachnospiraceae bacterium UBA7188. Taxonomy (GTDB): domain Bacteria; phylum Bacillota; class Clostridia; order Lachnospirales; family Lachnospiraceae; genus Acetatifactor. Next base: position 29,783 of record DKVC01000239.1, on the reverse strand, counting down.
AATGAGCAGCCATAGGTACAGGTGCGAAAGCAGCCTGTGGGATTCCAGGAAGCTTCCCAGGAAAAGCTTCTCCAGCACAATAAAGGTGCCCAGAGCCAGGCCCCACAACAGGAAATTCAGCGTTACGCCATGCCAGATTCCTGTCACAATCCAGACGATGAACAGGTTAAGGACCGTGCGTGCCGTCCCAGCCCGGCTTCCGCCCAGGGGTATGTACAGGTAGTCGCGAAACCACTGGCCCAGGGAGATATGCCATCTGCGGTAGTATTCGCTGACACTCCGGGAACGGTAGGGGTGGTCAAAATTCTGCGGCAGGTCGAAGCCCAGCATGTGTCCCAGTCCCACTGCCATCAGGCTGTAGCCCTGGAAATCAAACAACAGCTGCACGGAATAAGCTGCCATGCCCATCCATGCAAGAGGGGTGGAAATGCTTTCAAAACCTACAGTCTGTATGTCATGCCATAAAATCCCCACTGTATCCGCAATGAGCACCTTGAAGGACAATCCGATAATCATCAGGGAAAGCCCGTATTCCACCTTTTTCCCACTGGTTTCCCGGCTGCGTATCTGTCCGATGAAGCTGTGGTACTCCGTTATGGGGCCGGAGAGCAGCTTGGGGAACATGGCAATGCAGGTTCCCAGTTCCAGCCAGCTTTTGGGGCTGCGCTCTCTGCGGAGATAAATATCGATATCTGCCGAAAGCAGCGCAAAGGTGTAAAAACTGATGCCGGGAGGAAGCGTCCCTGCGGTATATTTGTAAAAACAAAGCAGACCCACATTGAACAGGATTGCCAGGCAGAGCCAGGTCCTTGACCAGGAAAGCATTTTTGTATTTCCTGTGGGGTTGGCGTATGTGCCGATATCTGCCGGACGAGCGTCTTTAACGCCAATATCCCACGGCATTTCAGGAAATCCGGCGATTGACGGGGACACCGCCTCTGTGTGGGTGCCAATATTCCGGGACATCTTCGGGGAACCGGACGAATAAACAGCATTCCTGCTGCGCGGATATTGGTTTGCGAAATCCATAAGGCGGATCAATATATAATTTACAATCAGCGAGCAGAGTAAAACCAGCGCGCCCTCCAGGCTGCCCAGCGCGCAGAACAGCAGGCTGGCTGCAAAGAGTATCCCATTCCTGTATTTGGCAGGGCAGAGGATATAAAGCACTAAAAAAACAGGAAGAAAGCGGAATAAAAAGTTCAGGTCAGATAATCCCACTTCTGGTACACCTCCTCATAAAGTACAGTTCGTATTTCCCGATGACATCAGGGTGTCTGTATCTATAAGATCGTAAAATATAATAAAAAGTTTCAGTCAATTTTTAGTCAAAATATAAAAGGGCATGGCAGAATGCGGCAAATGAATGCGCTCACAAATATAATATACCCTGCCGCCGTATCAAGACTACATCATTTTTCCATCAAAGTTGCATACTAAGGAAGTGTCTACAAATA
>DKVC01000239.1:23132-28061 GCA_002490995.1 Lachnospiraceae bacterium UBA7188 | reverse complement strand
AGTTTTATTGTATTTCCGAGGTTTTGCCTGAATAAGTTGCAGCGGTTATTTTCCGACAATTCCTAAGGAAATGCTTTCAAATTCCCAATTTCCTCTTGACAACTCTGAACATGGTGCATATACTCAATATATACACTAAGCGGAGGCGGAGATGAATATTCATATTTCTTTACAAAGCGAAATACCTGCTTATGAACAGATTAAAATGCAGATCAAAGCGCAGATTCTTACAGGTGAGCTGGCGCCGGACCAGCCGCTTACCTCCATGCGCCAGCTGGCCCGGGAGCTGAGGGTCAGCGTCATCACCACTACCCGGGCTTACGGGGATTTGGAGGCGGAGGGACTGATTTACATGGTGCAGGGGAGGGGATGTTTCGTCAAGGGAGACGCAGGAATGGTCAGGCGCCAATATCTGCACGCCGTGGACGAGGCATTCCGGACGGCTGTGGAAAAGGGAAAGGCGGCAGGCTTAAGTCTGGCCGAATTACAGGAGAGATTGGAGGAAGTATTTCATGGGCAATGCCATTGAGATTCACGGTTTATGTAAAAATTATCCAGGATTTTCCCTGAAAAATATCAGCTTCACCGTGCCGGAGGGGCAATGCTGCGGCTTTGTAGGACCCAACGGTGCCGGAAAATCCACCACTTTGCGGATTATGGCAGGATTGGCTTCCTGTGACGGAGGGGAAGTCCGTCTGTTGGGGAAGCCGGCGGCGGAGGCTTCCGTCAGGGAGGAAATCGGCATATTGTTTGATAAGCCTTATTTTCAGGAGGACTGGAGTCCGCTGGATATCGAGAAATGTGTCCGGCGCTTTTACCGCAGCTGGGACAGCGCCCGATACAGAGACTATTTGTCCCGTTTCGGCATTGCTTCCGGGGAGAAGGTGAAGAGCCTGTCCCGGGGGATGAAGCAGAAGCTGGCGCTGGCTGTCCACCTCTCCCATGATGCCCGGATGCTTCTGCTGGATGAGCCCACCGGCGGGCTGGACCCTGCGGCAAGGGATGAAATGCTGGATATTCTGCGGGAGTATATGATTCCGGAAAACAGGACGATTCTGTTTTCCACGCACATTACCAGTGACCTGGAGCGGATTGCGGACTGCATCGTCTATATCAGCAACGGCGCTGTCTCCTATAGCGGGGATAAGGAGGTGCTGACGTCTTCCTACTGTGTGGTCCGGGGCGGACGGCTGCCTGAAGAGAAGAAGGCATATGCCATCGGTTTGCGCGTAAGCGGCAGCGGCTACGAATGCCTTATGGATTTGCGGCATATAGGAGGGCTTCCTGCGGATACGGTTACGGAAGCGGCTGCGATTGACGATGTGGTAGTGTACATGGAAAGGAACGGAAAGTATGTTTAAGATGATGAAAATTGACTGGTCTGCAGCCAAATACTATTATAAGAGGACTCTGCTGGTGCCGCTCTGTATGCTTGTAGTAGGGGCGCTTTCTGCCATCTACCTGGTGCCTATGGGAGCGTTTCTGATGTTTTCCATATCCGTGAATCCCTTTGCGGTGGAGGGTGGTATCCGGATTTTAAGTGGATGCTGGCAATTGTATCGTTCAGTTTTCTGTTCTATGGGATGATGAGCCTTGCCATGTATCCGCAGCTTTTCCGGCTGGGATACCAGAAGGGGAAAATCTGGGGCTACTATCTTCCTGCAGGAATTATTTGTCTGCTTTATGTGGGAATCATGGAATATGACGCATTGGTGAAAGGCGGACTGTTCGTGACGGAACTGCTGATCTTTGCATCGGAACATATCTTGGCCGTCAGCGGCGGCATGCTCGCCTTGGGGGCGCTGCTGCTGGGGATTTCCTATGCGCTGTCCGTGCAGATATATGGAAAACGCGAGTTTTAGGCGTGGCTGCGGCGGGCAGACCGGAGTCATGCAAATGCTGCGGAAAAATGCATTAAATCTTGACAGATAGCATATAATCATGTTATATTTTTGTTAGAAGAATAGCTCATAGAACGTGAGGATAAAGAAAGTTCAATAGAAGATTTGGTCATAGAGCGTGACCAAGTAAAATAAAAGGAAAGCTCACTGAGAAGATAACTCCTGGAAACAGGAGTTGTTTTCGACTAAAGGAGAAAAATGGCAAAAGGACGACGATTTATATTTTTATCAGAAGATTTTTACCAAAGATATCCTTTTACGAAATATCCAGAGATAGAACAAAAGAAAACCAGACAATACATACAGATTTATATAGAGGTAAATGGTATAAAGTTTGCCATTCCTTTACGATCAGATATTCATCATCCACATGTTTTATGGACCGATAAGATATCACTATAAACGGCACAATAGCGCAAGCGCAGGCAGTAAATATGCGGACCGAAAAACGTTATTGAGGAGGAAGCATGGCACCGGAGAACACAACCCATCAGGGAAAATATTCAGGGAGGAATTTCCGCCGGAACAGGACAGGCCTCAGGAGAAGCCTGGTATTGCTGCTGGCATTTTTTATGATGATATGGGAAGGAACCGCGGTAAGCGCCAGTACGGATGCAGGTGCCGGGACGGACACAGGCAGCCGGACTGTGAAGGCAGGCATTTTCCATTTTGACGGATATCACATGAAGGATGAGGACGGAAACCTGAGCGGATACGGCATAGATTTCCTGAATCTGGCAGCGGAATATTCCCACCTGAACTTTCAGCTCATGGAATATGACAAGTCCTGGAACGATATGCTTACCATGCTGGAGGAAGGGCAGATTGATGTGGTTACATCAGGCCGGAAGACAGAGGAATGGGAGGAAAAGTTTGCTTTCTCCCTGCCCATCGGGCGCAGCAGCACCATTCTGTCCATGCGGTCGGATAACGCGGAACTGCACAGCGGTGATTATGAGACTTACGACGGCATGGTAATCGGTGCGGTAGAGGGCAGAAGCCAGAAGCAGAGCCTGGAAGAATTTGCGGCGGAACATGAATTTACATACCGGATTGTCGAATACGGAAGCGCGGACGAACTGACGGTGGCTCTTCAGGAGGGTGAGGTTGACGCAATCCTGTCTACCAGCCTTCGGAAAACAAGAAATGAAAAAACGCTGGATATTATTGAGTTTGACTATTTTTACGCAATTGTGAGGAAAGAAGACAACTGGCTTGTTCAGGAGATCAATTATGCCATCGGTCAGATGGATGTGAACGAAGGCGACTGGATGAATGTGTTGTTTTACAAATATTATGGACCGGAATATTCGGATTCGGATGCTTTTACCCAGAGGGAGAAGGACTATATCCAGGATGTGGTATCGGGCAGGAAGAAGATTACGGCTACGGCAATCGGGGACAGGGAACCTTATTCCTACGTGGAGAATGGGGAACTGAAGGGCATTATGCCTGATTATTTTGCGGAAATCATGGAAATGGCCGGACTGCCTTATGAAACTGTGATAGCCGGGGACCGAGCCGGGTATTATGAACTTGTGAACGGCAATAGTGTAGATGTGGTAATTGACAAGAAAGATTTTGAACCTGTGGCGGAAGGGGCAGCCGCTCCTGGCTTTGGCACGGATACCTATCTGACAGCCGGGGTAGCCAAAGTGACAAGGAAGGATTTTGACGGGGAAATTACTACGGTAGCCATTGCGGAGAACCAGGATGACGCGCCGATTCAACAGGGACTTACCGGGGATGCAAAGCTGCTCTATTATCCAACCAGGGAAGCCGCGCTGCAGGCTGTCCTGAACGGAGAGGCTGAAGCTGCCTTTGTCTATACTTACACGGCGCAGCTTTTTGTCAACAACGATTTTACGGATTCCCTGCATTATGCTATTGTGAACAACGCAGGCTTTGACTTTCGGATGTATGTCAGGGAGGGCTGTGACAGAGAGCTTGTGACCATACTGAACAAGTGCATCGCACGGATGCCGGATGATGTGATGAACCAGCTGGTTACGAAGTATACGGCTTATACGCCCCAGGATCTGGGATTTCTGGAGTTTATGAAGATACACCCAGAGATTCTGATGACGGTGGGGCTGACGGCCGTGGCTGCTGTGGCTGTCATCCTGGCGTTGATGGTCAGGACCCGGTGGAGCAGAAAGCTTCTGGAAGCAACGGAGAAATCCAACCAGGAGCTGCTGGAGCAGCTTGCTATTGTGGATGCGCTTAGCCGTGATTTCGTAAATGTTTTTGCGGTAGATGCCGGACGGAATCAGGCTAAGATTATTAAGATGATGGGGTATGTAACCACGGGCCTGGATGGGAAAACGAAAGAAGAGTTTACCTATGATGTGATTCTGGAAAGATATATCCGGGAGAGGGTGTATGAGGAGGATAAGGCGTACCTGAGGGAGGCCCTGTCCCTTGAGACAGTGATGGAGAAACTGAAATCGGGCAGGGACTATCAGGGAAATTACCGGGTAAATGAAGGGGATGAGATACGCAATTACCAGTTCTCCTATGTGAATGTGAAAGAGAGTGATTTCAGAAAGGAAGGCTTTATTCTTGCGGGTTTCAGGAATATAGACGAGACTATCCGGGAGGAGCAGGTGCAGAAGCTGATGCTGGCGGAAGCCCTGGGAGAAGCCCAGTATGCCAACAATGCCAAGACCACTTTCCTGAACAGTATGTCCCATGACATCCGTACCCCCATGAACGCCATTATCGGCTTCACTTCCCTGGCCATATCCCATATCGATAACCGGGAACTGGTGCAGAATTATCTGGAGAAGATTATCACTTCCGGCAACCATTTGCTGAGCCTGATCAATGATGTGCTGGATATGAGCCGTATCGAGAGCGGTAAGGTGAAGATAGAGGAGAAGGAGGCGAGCCTGCCTGAAATCATACATGACCTGAAGACCATTGTGCAGTCGGATGTGAAGGCAAAACAGCTTTCTTTCTTCATTGATACCCAGGATGTGACGGATGAAATCATTGTCTGTGATAAGCTGCGGCTGAACCAGGTGCT
>DKVC01000239.1:14608-22826 GCA_002490995.1 Lachnospiraceae bacterium UBA7188 | reverse complement strand
GCTGAACCAGGTGCTGCTGAATCTACTGAGCAATGCCATGAAATATACCAAACCCGGAGGTACCGTCAGCGTGCGGATCATCCAGACCGGGGACGCGCCGGAGGGGTATGCGGCTTTTGAATTCCGGGTGAAGGATACAGGTATCGGCATGAGCAGGGAGTTCCTGGAGCATATTTTCGAACCCTTTGAGAGGGAGCAGACTGCTACCGTCAGCGGAATTCAGGGGACAGGCCTGGGGCTTTCCATTACCAAGAATATTGTAGATATGATGCACGGCACCATTTCGGTGGAGAGCGAGATGGGGAAGGGAAGCGAGTTCATTGTGTCTTTCCGGTTTAAAATAGCCGGGAAGCCGTTAAAAACAGAGCATCTTCCTCAACTGGCTGGGCTGCGCGCCCTGGTGGTGGATGATGATATCAATACCTGTACCAGCATCAGCAAGATGCTTTCCGCAATGGGCCTGCGGCCTGACTGGACTACTCTGGGCAAAGAGGCGGTGGTGCGGAGCAAGTTTGCCATGGAGCAGGAGGAGCCTTTTGACCTGTATCTGGTAGACTGGCTTATGCCGGATATGAACGGTGTGGAGACTGTCCGCAGAATCCGTAAGATTGTGGGCGCGGAGGTGCCCATCATTATCCTGACAGCCTATGATTGGGGAGATATCGAAGAAGAAGCCATGGAAGCCGGCGTGAATACTTTCTGTTCCAAGCCCGTATTTCTGTCGGGACTGTGCAATGTCCTGACGGCGCCTTATGTGACAGCGGGACAGGAGGAAAAGGAGGAGGCGCTCCCGGCATGCTTTGAGGGGAAGAAAATCCTTCTGGTGGAGGATAATGAGATCAACCAGGAGATTGCCAGAACCATACTGGAGGAAGCGGGATTTGTTATCGACACGGCAGATGACGGAACTGTGGCGGTGGAGAAGATGAAGGAGAAGCCGGCGGATGCCTATGACCTGATTCTGATGGATGTGCAGATGCCTGTCATGAACGGATATCAGGCCACCCGGGCCATCCGTGGGCTGGAGGATCCCGTGAAGGCGGCTATTCCCATTGTGGCCATGACTGCCAACGCTTTTGACGAAGACAGGATGCTGGCTCTGGAAGCAGGTATGAACGGCCATATCGCCAAACCTATTGATATCGCGGTGCTGATGAAGACGCTGCAGGAGGTTTTGAAGAGATAAGGCGCAGACGTTATACACCTTCAAAGATTTCCTGCAGGGTCATGGTGATATGGGGGAAAGCGCGCAGGCTGATTTCGGTTTCGGCATTGTAGTACGCTTCCTCCTTGTCGTCCTGCAGGATATAGCTCTCTTCCAGGATGTAGCGGCCATCCCGGAGATAGTAGATTTCCAGATGTCCCTCCGGGGAGACAATCCAGTATTCTTCCACACCTGCCTGTTCGTAGATGTCTTTTTTCTCTGCCCTGTCCCGCTTGGCGGTGGAAGGGCTTAAGGTCTCGGCGATGAACCTGGGAATGCCGCTGTAGGCGCCGCCCTTTAAATGCTTCCTGTCGCAGATGATCATGATATCCGGGCAGAGATAGTCGTCATTTTGATCCGGATGATATTTGAAATCCAGGTTTTCTATGGAGACAAGGTATATGTTGCTTTTTAATCCCTGCTTTATGATAGTATAAAGGTTCCCATTTACGATACCGTGCTGAAAACCTGGCGCAGGTGACATGTTATAAATCACGCCGTTTATCTTTTCGTCTTTTCTGTACTCCGGTTCTGCCATTCCCATAGTATCCCTCTCTCCTTTTTGGTTTTTAATTTAACATATATATGTATATTTGCCAACAGAAATGTCATCTGAAAACAATCTGAAAACAGGATTGAAGACAGGATCCATCTCCAAAAGCGGATTAGTCTTGACAAACATACCAACGGTATGATAACATAAAACATACCAAAGGTATGTAAGGAGGAGAGAATCGTGGCAAGGAATAAACATCCGGAAGAAACCGTTGAGCTCATACTGGATGCAGCCTTCCGTCTATTTATGGAAAAAGGATATGAGCATACTTCCATACAGGACATAATCAGTCAGCTGGGGGGGCTCAGCAAGGGGGCTATTTACCATCATTTTAAGTCAAAGGACGATATCCTCATGGCTGTCACGGACAGAATGACGGAGGAATCCAACCGGATGCTGGCCGAAATCCGTGACCGTGAGGATTTGAACGGTCGGGAGAAATTGAAGAGGATATTCAAGGAATCCATCTGCCGGCCTGTCCAGGACGACATTTTTACGGTAGCACCTAATTTTCATAATAATCCCAGGATTCTATTCAGCCTGCTGCACGAAACCATAGAGGAAGCTGCTCCCAACTACATCCTGCCCATTATCAGACAGGGGATTTCGGACGGATCCATTGAGACGGCGTATCCGGAGCAGCTGGCGGAGCTGATTCTGCTTGCGGCCAATGTCTGGTTGAATCCGATGATATTCGACAGCACCGTGGAGGAATCCTGCCGCAAATTCATGGTTTTTGGCCAGATGATGCGGGGATTCGGGCTGGATGTGCTGGATGATGAAATGCTGGAAAGACTGCGGGAGCTTGCGTCCATCTACCAAAATGCCCGTAAGGATTAGATAAGGGAGGTTTCAGAATGAGTCAAAAGTTATTTTCAAAGGATTTTACACTGGTGGTCGTCGGCCAGATTATCTCGCTGTTCGGCAATGCCACCATACGGTTTGCACTGCCCCTGTATCTGCTGAACCTGACAGGTTCATCGGCTCTGTACGGAACCGTTACGGCCTGCGCTTTTATTCCGGCTATTTTATTATCGCCTGTAGGCGGTATTGTGGCGGACAGGGTGAATAAAAGGAATATCATGGTGATATTGGATTTCTTTACGGCGGCGGTGATACTGTTTTTCTCCCTGATGATGAAGGGAAACCATCTCATTCCACTGCTGACGGTGACGATGATGATTCTGTACGGCATCGCAGGCGCCTATCAGCCCTCCGTACAGGCAAGCATCCCCGCGCTGGTGCGCCAGGAGCATTTTATGGCGGCAAATTCCATTATCAATACCATCAGTTCTTTTGCTTCATTAATCGGCCCTGTGCTCGGGGGTATTCTGTACAGCGCTTATGGACTGGAGCCTGTATTATGGGTCAGTATGGCATGCTTTGTTCTGTCGGCGGTGATGGAGATATTCATTCGGATCCCTTTTGAGAAACAGGCTTCCGGCGGCAGCATCTTCCTGACAGTCAGGGCTGATTTCGGGGAGAGCATCCGTTTTATCAGAAAGGAAAAGCCGGTGATTGGAAAAGGGGTTCTGGTGGTCTGCGGCATCAATTTGTTCCTGTCTGCAATGATTCTGGTGGCTCTGCCTTATCTGGTGACGGAGGTGCTTGATCTGGAAGCTTCCCGGGCCAACAGGCTCTATGGATTTGCGGAAGGGGCACTGGCGGCAGGAGGGCTTGCCGGGGGGATTGGTGCGGGAATTTTTGCGGACAGGCTGAAGATACAGAAAGCAGGCAATTTAATCATCGCCTGCGCAGTCTGCGTGTTTCCCATGGGTGCTGCTCTGCTGCTGTCTTCCTCCGGAATGGTGAATTATCTGGTCCTGGCTATCTGTTGCTTTGTCATTATGGTGTTCTCCACTATGTTCAGCGTGCAGATGATGTCCTTTGTCCAGTCGGAAACGCCGCAGAATTTAATCGGAAAAGTGATAGCGGTTATCCTTACCGTGTCCATGTGCGCACAGCCCCTGGGCAATGCCTTGTATGGGGTCCTGTTTGAAATCTGCAGGGGATTTGAATATGCGGTTGTCCTGTTTTCCGGCGTTATGTCTTTGGGGATTGCCCTGGCGGCAGGGAAAATTTTCAGGGAGTTGGCAAATGTTTTTGAGTGTGAGTATAAATAGTTAGTAAATTACCGTTGCTTCTCACAGCACTGCTATATATAATAGAAAGGGACAGGTTTTGCGAGACGGTGTCTTTCGTAGGGATAGGAGTGTTTTGGGGCTGCTGTCCTGTTATGTAATGGAATCGGAAAGCTGTACTTTGAACTTTGCAAAATGGTTTTGGGCATGTCAGTATGAGTATGAGGAACTGGGGAAGGGTCAGAAAAGTCTTGGGGAAGGTCAGGAAAGTTTGGGAAAAAGTCAGGAAATGTTAGGCCAAGGAAGACCAGGGTAAGCTTAAGAATTGTCATAGGAGGCTGTCAGAGATGGAAAGAGCGGAAAACAGGGTAAAAAATGTATCGAAATGTGGGGAAAGCGTTCCTGAGCTGTGGGACGCGTATCTCGCGGACGGGACAGTGACAGGCAGGGTTCTGGTTCGGGGAGAACAGATTCCGGAGGGGCTGTACCATGCGGGTGCGGAGGTTTTCGTCCTGCATGACGACGGTTCCGTTCTGCTGATGCAGCGTGACTGGAGCAAGCCGAATTATCCGGGACACTGGGAAAGCGGCGCCAGCGGTTCCGTGGTGAAGGGCGAGAGCTTTTTGCACGGCGCCCTGCGGGAACTTTGGGAGGAAACGGGTATCCGGGCGCAGGAATTGGAGCCGATTTATACCGTAGTGCGCAGAAATGCAATTTACAAAGGGTATCTGTGCAGGACAGATGTCCCGAAGGATGCCGTCACCTTGCAGCCGGGGGAAACGATTGCTTATCGGTGGGCGGAGTGGCAGCAGTTTATGGAGATATATGAGTCGGCGGATTTTGTGGATACATTGAGAGAACGGTTGTCGGAGTTCGTGACCGGGCTTTCGGAGGGAAAGGAATCGCCTTTTATCGGAAGCGGAAAAGACTGCTTCTGATAAGGCAATACAGGGAGGAAACAGAAAATGCTATTACTGCAATATCAGAAATGCAGCACTTGCAAAAAGGCTGTGGAGTGGTTAAAAAGCAACCATATCGCTTATGAGGACAGGCCTGTTAAAGAGAAGAATCCCACAAAGGAGGAGCTTGCCGAATGGCACCGGAGAAGCGGTCTGCCCTTGAAGCGTTTTTTCAATACCAGCGGGAATCTGTACAAGGAACTTCAGCTGAAGGAGAAGCTGCCGTCCATGACCGAGGAGGAACAGTTAGAACTGCTGGCCACGGACGGCATGCTGGTGAAGAGGCCGCTTGTGGTGGGAGAGGATTTTGTGCTGGTGGGTTTTAAGGAGGCTGAGTGGGCGGAGAAGCTGCTGTAGGTTTTCCTTATATGTCTTATAAGAACTTGCAGCTTTTCCGTCATGCCCGATTGCAGGGTTCGTAAGTTTTTATGGGGATACTATATATACATACGGGTAGTATGTTTCCAGGCTTTCTACATTGATTTCCTTCCCGGCATAAGCCTGATACCATCTTTCATATTCCGGATTATTCCATACGGTGCCGTCTTCGAAAGTCACTGTTTTCAGGCAGAGCAGATTGTAGGTCATATGGGCGGCAGCCTCACCTTCCAGTGACCAGCCGCCCAGGTAGTCCCTGCTCCGACCGGGAAGAATATTCAGATTTTTCGTGTGAGCCAGGTGGCTGTAGCTCTCTTCGGAACTGCTGTCCATAAAGTTCCACTTCAGCTTCAGGGGTTGTCCGTCCGCATTATATGCCAGCATACAGTATTCGGTTTCCGTTATTGCCTGATCCGTACGGTTGGTAATGACATCGTGAAGGTAGGGGCTGCCGTCTTCATAGAAACGGATTTCCGCGCTTTCGTGAGTAATATACAGAGGCAGTTTCTCGGAAATTACTTTGGAGAAAGAAGCATTTCCGTCTTTCTGCGTCCGCTCCAGCCAGCCGCGCAGCTCTTCTTCGGTCAGTTGGCCGGCAATCATGGAGAAACCGGCGATGTCGTTATTCTGATAATATTTCTCCAGGTAACTGTTCAGATGCTCCGATGGTACATAGCCTGAAATCAGCAATCCGAAGAAAAAGCTGGTATTTCCGTCCTTTTCAGCCCTGTCCAGGAAGGACAAAAGCGTATTCTCTTCCATAAAAGGAATGACGCTTACGAAAAAGGAGGTATCGGAATTCTCATAGAGACTCTGGCAGAGTTCCTCCTGTTCGGAAGTCGGCAGGGCAGAGAACACGGCGGAGAAGCCCACAGAGTCATTCTCTTCCAGATATTCCTTTGCCAGGGCGGGAAGGTTATCAGGGTCTACCTTCCGGATGCGGGAAATCAGCGGCTTTTCCAGGTCAGGATATCCCTTCAGGTTGTCTTTCCGCAGAGAATCAATCAGATTGCCAATGGCTTTCAGAGCCTCGGCATCTTCCGCATAATCCCCTGCTTTGTCCGCAAAGTATACACCGATTTCAGAGCCGTCATCCAGGGCGACCGGTACTCGTTTTGCCAGGGAGGCCATTTGGCCGCCGCCGGACAGATTCCATCCCATTTCCACAATGTAAGAATCCTGATAAAAGCCTCTGTTTACGAAGGTATAGCCGGAGGTGGTACCGGAAGCAGTGCCGGATGTGGAGCCTGTCGGAAGAGCCGCTTTTTCGACGATATCTTCCGCATAGGCAAGGATAATATCGGCATTTTTTCTGGTCAGTATGTTATTTTTTACCATGTTCTCACAGGTCTGGGTAAGCTGTTCACGGAAATTGTCAGAGTTTGCCGGAGTGAAGGGACCCAGGCTTGTGTAGCCGTCTTTTTGGACCAGTACTACGCCGAGGGTTCCTTCCGTGAAGCCGGTGAGAGGCTTGCTGCTCAGGTCTGCGCCGTCGATGTAGATGTAACAGACACCATTGTCATATTCGCAGGAGGAACCGGTCAGGGAAGCGGCACTGCTGTCATTTTTGGAAGAACTGCCATTTGAGCCGTTTGTATTGCCTGAGGCGATGTTCCCCGGTGCCGTAGAGGAAGGCGTTTTCGGGGATGTGTTTTTTGACAGTGTATCGCTGCCGGATTTTGCATAGGCGCCAAGGGCGGTGAAGCTTACGCAGATGATTAAGGTAACCATGGCTGTGATATATGTCATGTATTTTGATTTCTTTCCGGATTTCATAATTGTACCTAACCTTTCTTTCAGATCTTCTGCACCTTCTGTCAGGGTGACATAGGGAACGGAATTGCTGCGGGTATTGTCTGTCCGGAGGAAAGCCAGAAGAGTGTTTCCGTAGGCTCGTTTTCCGGCATCATCCAGACCGGCGGTTACGGCTTCGTCGCAGGCCAGCTCGCAGGCTTTGTTCATTTCTCTGGCCAGCCGACAGACAAATGGGTTGAACCAGTGGACGCAGAGCACCAGCTGGACGAACCATTTGCAGAGCATATCCTGCCGCTTATAGTGAATCAGTTCGTGTGTGAAAATGTAGTATAATTTTTCGCGGCTTAAATCCCTGTTCATGGATGCAATCTGCTTCCGTGCCTTATGTTTTGAATTCGGCTGATCAAAAGCTTTACAAAGGGAGGCGCAGGGAGTGTTGCTTTCCGGTTTGTCCTCCTCAGGCAGCAGTATGCATGGGCGGAAAAAACCAACCATGACAGGTGATGCGATCATGGGATTTGTACACAATTCAACTCTTCTGCTGATGTTCAGCCGTTCCTGACACTCCGCCAGCAGCTCCAGGATTTCAATATCCGATACCGGTGTGCTGCCGTATTTCAGAAAAGATAAAAAGCTCCGGTAATCCGTAACTTTCCGTATGAAGAGAATCATGGCAACTATTAGCCAGATACCGAAAAGGCAGGTTGCAGGATTCCGTGATATGGTGTCAGGGAAAGATGTGCCAATGGAGGCTAAGGGGGAAAGCGGTGTGGATACACGGGATGATGCGGCATCGGCTTCAACAGATTCGCCGAGTCCTGCCCAGTAGCGCTCCACTTCCGCCATCTCATCTTCCGACAGAATGTCCTGACGCAGCAAAGTGGACACCAGATTCTTCACATTTCCGCTGTAAACCCGGTTCAGGAAGCTGTGGGTCTGTGCGGTCTGGTATTCCTGTTCGGTGATAAGGGCAATGTACTCTTTGCGCCTGCCGATTTTTCTGATTTTCAGGTATTTTTTCTCGATCAGGCGGGACAGAAGTGTAAGCGCTGTATTTTTCTTCCAGAGGCAGTTTTCCTTTTCCAGTTCGTCTGTTATGCAGGAAAACAGGGCAGAACCTCCTTTTTGCCAGATGATTTTCATTAAGGTTAATTCTGATTCTGAGATTTGCGGCAGCATAAGTTACCTCCCTTGGATTTTATACTGCAGACCGCCAGGATTTACAGTAGTATCCCCGGGAAGGTACCTGGCTGGCAGGTCTAAAAGTCACTGCTTAAGGCAGTGA
>DKVC01000239.1:12253-14275 GCA_002490995.1 Lachnospiraceae bacterium UBA7188 | reverse complement strand
TCGGGTTGTACTGTAAATTTAACCCGTGTGCAGTATATATTAGCACTACGTAGGTTTAATGTATATTAACATATTGTAGGTTAATATGTCAAGAGGGAATTGCCGCTATTTTTCAATCAGCTTAATCACTGCCGTATCCGCGTAAGTCAGCGGCTCATTGTGCACAAAGAATGCCACCATGGGAAGCGGCGCGTACAGGGTTTCCAGGATATCTCCTTCATAGGGATCCAGGATATTTGCCAGCGGCTGACCGGTCTCCACGGCTTCTCCGGCTTTCACCATGGGGGCAAAAAAGCCGGATTTTGCGGTCTTTATGGAAACCAGGTCTGAGTCGTTAACGGCTTTTGAGGTCAGGCACCCGCACTTCATCCAGCACCGTACCGCGCAGCGGATCAACGATACGTTCAATGAGGGCATTTTTATCCAGTCTGGCGCCATGCCGGACAGTGGGGACGAAGAGGCCGCTGACACTGGCGTTCAGGTAGCTGACATCCTCCGGATTTCGGGAGATGATGGGTTTTCTCACAGGTTTATCCTCTCCGGTCCAGATGCCCATTTTTTTCATCAGGTGAAAAATGCCGGGCAGGGCCTGCGTGAAGAGTTCTGTAAGCCCTCTTTTAAATAACAACTGTACCATTGACAAATCCACCAGACATGTTAAAATAAACTCAAAGCATACTACTTTCTTAGCTACAATTGTTACAACCAGTCAATATTCTAAAAATCGGAAACAATAACCGTATTCAGAAAATCTATGCTTTTAACCACATTTCAATTCAAAAAGCAGGAGATTTTCTGAACCTTCCGCTTACCTGATACGGATGGGAATGGGCAGCGCTGGATTCAGCGGGTCAGTGCCCAGAAGAAAAGAATTCTCCTGCCTGATTGCAGAGGAACTGTTTTCGTAATAAACGACTGGATCCGCCTGTTCAATGCGGAAAAAAGAGGAGGAACTGGAAATGCTGAAAAATAAAAACCCGGGAATGAATGAAGCGATAGGGGCAGTAAAAACCATGAGCCTGAGCAGGACACTCCGCTACCTATACGAACAGAAACTAAAAGAAAGAAGAGACCGCCGCGCCGAAGACGAATATGTCTGGGACGAGGGAAAGAAAGTCGGACTGACGGAAGGGATAGAAAAAGGAGAAGTAAAAGGCAAAACCGATGATATCCTCCAACTCCTGGAAGACCTGGGTTCCATCCCCGAGGGCCTATCCAAGAAAATCCGCGTCCAGGAAGACATCACCCGCCTGAACCAATGGCTGAAAGCAGCCGCCAGATCAAAAACCATAGACGAATTCCAGGCCATAATCACCCAGGAGCCGAATGAATCCGGAGAAAACCAATAGACGGTTCCGTCTTTTTCGGTTACACAATATTTAACTGCTCTTTTAAGGCATCTTGTAATATCTGTGAAAAATTCAATCCGGCTGCAGTAGCGGAATCATTCAACCATGACGGAATGGTGAGCGTCTTTTTACGGCAGAATTATTCATCAGGCGGCGGTATGCTGTAGTATCGCAGGAAACATAAGTGGTAAATTCGCCATTTTCAATAGCAAGATTATTGATTGCTGATGCAATGGGAATCTTGCGTCCGTTGTCCTCAAGATGGGTCAACATGAGTGCGAGGGCATCTTTAGCCATTTCAATCCCATCTTCAAGATTATCCCCACAAGTGAAGCAGCCCTCAATATCTGGAAAACGGATGGAAAACATTCCTCCTTCTTTCGGTGTAAAGATTGCTGGATAAACATATTTAGCCATTGCAAATCTCCTTTCCTGGCTTTAGATTGAAACCTTTGCCACAATGCGTTCCCCCTTATATCTTATAATCATATCATACACGTGTAAAATACGTATGCCAATGGGAGATACATACAGATATGTGCTTTTTATAATTTTTACTTGTCAACGAAAATATCTGCCCCAACCTGCATGTATAACGAGTGAGCGCTTCTGTAAAGCAGGTCAGAAAAATGGCAGGTAAATGCGCTCGCGAGTATAAGGAAGTGTCTACAAA
>DKVC01000239.1:3959-11942 GCA_002490995.1 Lachnospiraceae bacterium UBA7188 | reverse complement strand
AAGTTGCAGCGGTTATTTTCCGACAATTCCTAAATACAGATTATTGCATCGAAAGGAGCCGTATGTTACACTGTGTATTGAAAAATATCGATCAGGGTAAATGCCTGATTAAAACTGCATATAAAACATGGGCAGGGAGAAAGCAGGAGAGTGGAATTCCTGCTTCTGCATGGTTTACAGGGAGGAATTCAAATGGAAATAAGGCGGATAGCAGATCAGATATTCTATTTACCGGCGACGGAGAAGCCGCTTTCGGCAGATGTGGGAATTGTCTGCTGCGGAGAGGAACGGTGGATTTTTGACGTAGGGGCTTCGGAGGAAGCTGCTGCGGCTGTGAATGGGCTGCCGGGGCATAAAAAAGTGGTGCTGTCTCATTTTCATCCGGATCATACAGGGAATATTGCGTCTGTAAAATACGATGCATTATATGCTGGGGCGTATACCTGTAAGAAACTGGGAACGGGAGAGGCGGTGTGTGAGCAAAGATACTTTGAAAACGGGATACATCTCTTCCCACTGCCATCAAGCCATGCGAAAGGCTGTGTGGGGTTGGAGTATGGCGGGTATGCTTTTCTGGGGGATGGGACATATTCTGCGGCGAAGGGCGGACGGGCAGTGTATAATGCCGGATTGCTGCGGGAACTGATCGTGACGTTGGAGGAGCTTTCGGCGGAATGGGTTTTGCAGAGCCACAGAGAGCCTTTTCTTTGCTTGAAGGCGGAGGTGGTTGCGGAGCTGAGGGAGATTTATGCGCGCAGGGATGTGAAGGAGCCTTATATTTTTGTGTGAAAAGGATTTGAAGCTGTGAGGCTGACTTGTTTTCTGCAAAGGAGGCATTACGTTTTGCTAATGGCGGCAGATTTAGCCTGCCGCCAATGGAAAACGCCAATAGCATTAACAATTTTTCAATCCACACTATAAAAAGCGACATAAATAGTTTAGGCGATTTAGATATATTTTTCAAGAGAAATTTTTGATTTATCGTTGACAAATCTAAAAGAATACAGTAACATATATTCTAAATTAATTGCATTAACAATGAAGTTCCAAAAGGGGATGAATGTAATGAAGTGTATAGCGCATTTGACGAGTTTAGATGGCGAAAGGAAAGAACAGAGCTTAAAAGCGCATTGTGTTGATACTGCTGAGTATGCGGTTGGAAGTATTGGAGAAGCTAAGCTTTATAATACGGTATATCTGGCAGGGATTCTGCACGACGCAGGGAAAGCTAAGGAAGAATATAGAAATTACCTGGAGGCAGCATTTCAAGGGGAGGATGTAAAAAGGGGGACAGTAAATCATACCTTTGCAGGTGTGATTTTGTTATTTGAAAAGTTTCACAGAGAAGAATCAACAAAATGGGAGAAACTTACCTGTGAAATTATTGGTTATGCTATCGGAGCTCATCATGGGACGTTTGACTGCACTGATTTGGAGGGGAAAAACGGCTTTTCATACCGACTTCAGAAAGACAGAGAAGAAATAGGTTACGAAGAGTCTGTCCGAAATTTTTTTTCTCAGGTTGTGCAGGAAAATGTTATAGAGGAATACTTTTACAAAGCGGTAAAAGAAGTGGAGGATTTTTTTAAGGAAGCCAGAAATGAGTACGGATCTAAAGCTGGCGCAAAGGTGTTTTTTCAGATCAGTATGTTGGTAAGGCTGGTTCTTTCGGCAGTGATTTATGGAGACCGGAGGGATACCTGTGAATTCATGACGCAGAAGAAAAGCTGTCAGGTGCGGAAGCCGGATTTGGGATGGACGTATAGAAAAGAGTATTTTGAAGCCCAAATATCGAAATTTGACTCTTCTTCCCTGTTAAATAAAGTCAGAAGTGATATCTCCAGACAGTGTTTGGAGGCAGCAGAGAGAAGCGAAGGAATTTATCGGCTTAATGTGCCTACAGGGGCCGGCAAAACCTTGTGCACTTTAAGGTACGCTTTGGCACATGCAGAAAAATATCATAAAAAGAGAATTATCTTTATTATCCCATTGCTGAGTGTTCTTGATCAAAATGCAAAGGTGATACGGGAGTATATTCCGGAGGGGAAAGAAGTTCTGGAGCACCACTCTAATGTGGTAAGGGAGGCAGAAAAAAGCAGGGGAGCAGAGGATGATGATTTAGCACAAATATGCGAATTTCTGAGGGAAAGCTGGGACTCACCCATAGTCGTATCTACCCTGGTGCAACTGTTGAATATACTGTTTTCTCATCAAACGGCTGCCATAGGCAGGTTTCAGGCGTTATGCGACAGTGTTATTGTGATTGATGAAGTTCAGTCATTGCCCGGGAAAATGACTGTGATGTTTAACATGGCCATGAATTTTTTACGGCAGTATTGTAATGCATCTATTGTTCTTTCATCGGCTACGCAGCCTTGCTTTGAGGAATTAAAATGGTCCATGCATCTGGCGGATAATCCGGACCTGGTATGTTTAAATCCGGCGCAGCTTCAGGTATTTCGGCGGGCGGAGATTATTGACCGGACGGATCCTTATGGCATGGATTGGGATCAGTGTACAGAGTTTTGTGAACAATTGGTGGAACAGCATGTATCGCTTCTGGTAATATGCAATACAAAAGCACAAGCGAAAAATTTGTATACAAGACTGCAGGAAACGGCAGAAGCTATGGGGTGTGATATTTTTCATCTGTCAACGGCGATGTGCCAGAAACATAGAATGGAAGAATTAGAAGGACTGAAAAGTAATTTGGTAAAGCTGCAGCAGACAGCACCAAGAAATGGCGATACAGAAAGATGCATCTGCATTTCCACTCAGCTGATTGAGGCCGGGGTGGATATTTCCTTTGAATGTGTCGTACGAATTCTGGCTGGTGTGGATAATCTGGCACAGGCTGCCGGAAGATGCAATCGCAGCAACGAGTATGGAAAGACGGGAAAAGTATATCTGATTCATTTAAAAGATGAAAATCTGAGTATGCTGCGGGAAATCAAGAATGCGCAGAACAGTACCCGAAGAGTGATAGAAGACCTGAATAATATGGAGAAGGAAATAACTGCTCAGGAAGAAACTGTGACGGAAAATTCCCTGATTGGAGAATGGGCTACCCGTCAGTTTTATAGATATTTATTTCAGGAAACGGGAAGTGAGGTGAAGTATCCGATCAGTGATTGCGGGACGACATTTTACCTTGCAGATCTTTTGTCCAATTATAATGGCAGTGCAGAAAATGAAGAAAACAGAAAATATATTTTGCATCAGCCATTGAAAACGATTGGCAGGGAATTTAAAGTTTTTGAAGAGGATACAATTGATATTATAGTACCTTATAAAGAGGGAAAGTATTGGATTGAGCGGCTGAAGGAAATGCAGAAAGAGCGATTTGACATAGAAAAATTCGGCGATATCATACAGGAGATTAAAAAGTATACCGTCAGTATATATGAATGGCAAAGGAGAAAGCTGGATCAGGCAGGGATGCTGGAGCGTATATTTGATGACAGGATTCTGGTATTGGATGGACAGGCTTATGATGATAAGCTGGGATTAACAGTACTGGAAGAGCAGCCGGTAAAGAATTATGTTTTGTAGAATAAACCATGCGTTGTAGTCAAACCATATTTATGTTATCATCAAAGAGTCAACAGGACAACCGTAATTGAAGTGATGCAAGGAGAAGGCAGATGAAGTATAGAAATTCAGTGGAGTTTGAAGTGTATGGGGATTATGGATTATTTGCGGATCCGATTACCAGGGTGGGTGGGGAGAAATTTACCTATCAGGTTCCTACCTATGAAGCGTTGAAAGGTATTCTTCATAGCGTTTATTGGAAACCAACGCTCATTTGGATCATAGATGCGGTGCGCATTGTGAACCCAATTCAAACAGAGACGAAGGGAATACGTCCAATTAAGTATTATTGTGACGGCAATGATTTGTCTTATTATACTTATCTGAAAAACTGCAGATATCAGGTCAGGGCACATTTTATCTGGAATGAGAACCGTCCTGAGCTGGAAAAGGACCGCAACGAGAATAAACATCATAATATTGCAAAAAGAATGATTGAAGGGGGCGGCAGAAGAGATATTTTCCTGGGAACCAGAGAGTGCCAGGGATATGTGACCCCCTGTGTATTTGGTGAGGGAAAAGGCGCTTATGACGATACACCGGAGATTAGCTTCGGGATGATGTATCATGGGATTACTTATGCAGACGAGGCTTATTCGGAAGAGACCAGAGGAAAAATGAGTGTGAGGCTGTGGCAGGCGGTCATGAAAAAGGGAATCATTACCTTCCTGCCGCCGTGGGAGTGTATTCACAGGCCAATCCGGGAAATGAACGTGAAAAGGTTTGATGAGGAATCCGGGAATTTTACGGTGATTGAAGAGGAGGGGTTAGAAAATAGATGTCATGGATGAAACAGCTTGTTGCGACATATGAAAATAATATTGGCAGACAGGGTAAGGATGAAGTGCAGATTACACCGATAGCGCATATGTATGCCAATGCGCAGATTGAAATTACTCTGGACACAGATGGGAATTTCAAGAATGCCACCAGCGCAATAGAAAAGGACAAGGCGGCTACATTGATTCCTGTGACAGAAGCCTCTGCGGGTAGGAGTTCTGGAGCAGCACCTCATCCGTTGAGCGATACACTTTCTTACATAGCGGGAGACTATGCTGCATACTGCAAAAGTGAGAAGGAGAAAAAGAGCGCAGAATGCAAATTTCAGCTGTATAGGGAGAACTTGAAAAAATGGGCAGAGTCTCAGTATTCTCATCCCAAAGTGAAGGCAGTGTGCCAATATCTTTCTCAAAAAGAAACAATTTCTGATTTGATAAAAGCAGGATTGATCGGGTTAAAAGAAGACGGAGCCTTCGATGAACAGAAGATTAATGGCCAGCCTTATGAAAAAGTGTTAGTCAGATTTAAGGTGCAAGGGGATGGACAGGACACAGACTGTACTTGGGAAGACAGTTCATTAATAAAAGCATATACCAGATATTATTTGGAAGCGCAGCCGGGAAAGAAGGATATCTGTTATTTTCAGGGCGAGGAGAGAGCGATTTCAGTCAATCATCCCAAGGGAATTGTAGCTTCGGATTACGGGGCGAAGCTGGTATCTGCAAATGATAATCAGGGATATACCTACAGAGGAAGGTTTCAAAATGCAGAGCAGGCATGCGCGCTGAGCTATGAAGCGTCGCAAAAGGTTCATAGTGCTTTGACGTGGCTGGCAAAGAAGCAGGGCGTGTCAATCGGCAAGAAGGACAAACGGACATTTATTTGCTGGAATCCGCAGGGAAAGAGAGTTCCCAGTGTATTTGGAGAATTTGGCATGGAGGATGGGGAAGAAGACACAGAAGAACTCAATTTGGAGATACCTTATCGAAAAAAATTGCTAAAGACCTTTCAGGGATATAAGGATCAGTTCGATAATGTAGACTCCGTAATCGTCATGGGTCTGGATGCTGCTACAACAGGGCGGCTTTCCGTTACCTATTATCATGAATTGGCTGCATCGGATTTCCTGGACAGGATTTTATATTGGGGAGAAACCTGCAGCTGGTATTTCCTGAAGTTTACACCCCAGAAACGGCCATACTATGCGGAGGAAATGCCTACATTTCAGAGAATTATAAAATGCGCTTTTGGAAGGGAGCGAAAACAGGGGGAGAAAAGCTCCATTGAAGTTGAGGACAAAGTGCTTAAGGAACAGACACAGCGTCTGGTAAAATGTATGATTGAACATCAGCCTGTACCTTATGACATTGTACATGCTTTGAAGTTCAGAGCATCCACTCCGATGGCGTATTCCAGTATAAACAGAGAAAGTGTGCTGTCTACGGCCTGTGCATTAATCAGTAAATATTATTACGAAAAAAGGCATAAGGAAGGGGAGATAAGAGAGATGAGACTGAACTTGGAAAATCACGACAGAAGCTATCTATTCGGGAGACTGCTTGCTGTGTGCGAGCATGTGGAAAAGATAACATATGACAGAGGAGAATATCGGGATCCAAATGCGATTCGTCTACAGTCAACCTATGTAAATCATCCCATGCAGACATGGAAGATACTTGAGGGGATGCTGAATCCCTATTTTCAGAAGCTTGCACCGGGAAGTAAAGAGTATTATAAGGGATTGATCAGCAGTATAGTTATGGCGTTTGAGACGGAAGATATAAAAGTATTGAATCAGGAATTAAGTGAGACATATCTCTTGGGATATTACCTGCAGAGAGCAGAATTAAACAAGAAAAAGGACGACAAAAAGGAGGAAGAAAAGGATGAGCAACTTGCAGAATAAAATTGATTTTACAGTATTGATAAAGGTAGTAAATGCCAATCCCAATGGAGACCCTTTGAACGGAAACCGCCCCAGGACGACTTATACAGGACAGGGCGAAATATCGGATGTATGCCTGAAGCGAAAGATTAGAAATCGTTTACAGGATATGGGAGAAAATATCTTTGTGCAATCTGCAGAACGCAGTGATGATGGTTTTACTTCGTTAAGTGAAAGAGCGGCAAAAAATATTACAGATTATAAATCAAATGAAGAATATGCGAAAAAGGCATGTGAAAAGTGGATTGATGTCCGTACATTTGGGCAAGTATTTGCATTTAAGAGCGGTAAAGACAAAAAAGAGGGAGTTTCCGTGCCGGTGAGGGGGCCAGTGTCTATTCATCAGGCAGTCAGCTGTTCTCCGATTGATATCAATAGTATGCAGATTACAAAAAGTGTCAACAGTGAACCGGGAGAAAAAAAGGGATCTGATACTATGGGAACCAAACACTTTGTGGAATTTGGCCTGTATCGCATGAAGGGGTCCATTAATGTACAACTTGCCGAGAAAACAGGTTTTTCCGAAGAAGATGCAGAATTGTTAAAAGAAGCTCTGCGTACGCTTTTTATTAATGATGCATCTTCGGCAAGACCGGACGGCAGCATGGAAGTAGTTTCTGTATATTGGTGGAGACATAACAATAAAATCGGCCAATATTCTGCAGCTAAGGTGCATGATTCTTTAAAGATTGCGTTGAAAGAAGGAGTATTGATTCCTGCTTCTGTAGAAGATTATGAGGTTCGGTTGGAAAAACTGGCGGGATTGGAACCGGAGATTATAGCCGGAATGTAAGTAGGGATATTAGCAGGAATCAATCGCCTGTATATGCATGGAGTAGGAACAAATAATGTACAACGAAGATGAATATTTGATGCTTTCCGGTTTGCAGCATTTCTGTTTTTGCAGAAGGCAATGGGCGCTGATTCATATCGAACAGCAGTGGGCGGAAAATGAAAGAACTGTGGACGGACAATTGTTTCATGCGGTAGCTCACGATAAGGAGCGGATGGAGAAACGGGGAAATCTGCTTATTACCAGAGGGCTTACCGTAAAGTCCTCGCAGTTGGGACTGTCCGGAATCTGTGATGTAGTAGAATTTCATAAGTCTGAAAACGGCGTCTCTCTATTCTCGTATGAGGGACTTTGGGAACCTTACCCTGTGGAATATAAGAAAGGCTTGCCAAAGGAAAATGAGGCGGATGAAGTGCAGTTATGTGCACAGGCGATATGCCTGGAAGAGATGCTGGCCTGTCATATACCATGCGGCAGCCTTTTCTATGGCGAGAACCGCCGGAGAACAACTGTTGAATTTACGGATCAGCTGCGTGCCAGAGTCTGCGATATGGCAAGAGAAATGCATGAACTGTGGGAGAAAGGCCATACGCCGAAAGTAAAGCCCCAGAAGGGCTGCAATGCATGTTCATTAAAGGAAATTTGTGTGCCAAAGCTGACACGGGCGAAACCAGTATCGGCTTATATTGAGGAAATGTTGTCAGGTTCCTTGGAAACAGTCGGGAAATAACTGCTATAATTTTCTTTGACTACTGAATAATGTATTTTACGTATCCTGTTTATTTATACTAAAGACCGTCAGAATTTACTAATCTGTCTACGGCGAACATATATGGCTGGCGGTCATAAAGCCATTATAATGACTATGGCTTGC
>DKVC01000239.1:1731-3621 GCA_002490995.1 Lachnospiraceae bacterium UBA7188 | reverse complement strand
CCATTATAATGACTATGGCTTGCCGCTGTAGTGATAGCGGCTTCATTGTTGGTTGCTACAAATTTCAACGGTGTGCAGTATAAAATGTGACAGCCAGGGGAATTGTGAGGATAAATATGCGTAAGTTGCTGAACACATTGTTTATTACTTCTGAAAATGCTTTTTTATCGCTGGACGGCGAAACGGTATGTGTCGAGATTGATAAAAAGAAGGTTGGTCAGTTTCCGCTGCATACATTGGAGAGTATTGTATGTTTTACCTATAATGGAGCAACGCCGGCTTTTATGGGGGCATGCGCCAGAAGGGGGATCAACCTGGCATTTTACAGCCCTTTTGGGAAATTTCTGTGCAGAGTTGCAGGTGAAAGTCAGGGAAATGTTCTTTTGAGAAAACAGCAGTATCGAGTCTCTGATGACCAGGATGCCAGCTGTCAGATCGCAAGACATTTTATTTTGGGGAAGGTGTTCAATTGCCGTTGGAGCATAGACAGGACTCTGCGGGATCATGCCATGAGAGTCGACGAGGAACATTGCAGGAAGGCAATCCAATATCTGACAGACGCCATTGAAAAAATACGGAAGGAAAAGAATTTGGATTCGCTTCGGGGGCTGGAAGGGGAATGTGCTTCTGTTTATTTTGGTATTTTTGATGAGCTTATCTTAAACCAGAAAAGCGACTTTAGCTTTGAGGGGAGAAATAAGCGTCCTCCGCTGGATAATGTTAATGCCATGCTTTCTTTTGGATATAGTCTGCTGGCAAATGATTGTGCAAGTGCGTTGGAAGGGGCAGGTCTGGATTCCTATGTGGGCTTTATGCATCGGGATCGTCCGGGAAGAAAGTCCATGGCTCTTGATTTGATGGAGGAAATGCGGGCAGTTTCAGTGGATAGATTTGTTTTAACGCTTATTAATAATCGCCAGATAAAGAAAGAGCACTTCCGGGCTCTGGAAAGCGGGGCTGTAGAATTTACAGAGGAAGGAAAAAAGAAATTTCTTACTGCATGGCAGGAACGTAAGCGGGAACAGATCACACATCCGTATTTACAGGAAAAAATATGCTGGGGTTTGGTGCCGCATGTACAGGCGCTGCTGCTGGCGAGGTACCTTAGAGGTGATATGGATGGCTATCCGCCGTTTCTGTGGAAGTGAGGGATGATAATGCTTGTGCTGATTACATATGATGTAAGTACTTCAGATGCAAAAGGGAAGGCTCGTTTGAGGAAGGTTGCAAAACAGTGTGTAAATTATGGACAAAGGGTGCAGAATTCTGTTTTTGAATGTGTGCTGGATCCCGGACAGTGCAAAATGTTGAAAGCACAACTTTTGGAAATTATTGATACAGATAAAGACAGTTTGCGGTTTTATTATCTGGGAAAGCAGTACCAGAGTAAAATCGAGCATTATGGAGCGAAGCAGACTTTTGAGCAGGAGGGAGTGCTTATTTTGTAGTGCGAACCGGAAGCGGACATGAAATACCTGGGAGGTTCGCACTGGAAGAAAAGAGGTTTTTGTTAAGAGAAATATGGTTGGAGAGTTGTGATTTTTTAAGTTTTGTTATGAGAGTTGTTTGTTTTTGACGAATATGGGCAAGAAAAACTATAATTTTTTGTTTATGTTTGCTGTCACTCCCCGTGCGGGAGTGTGGATTGAAATTGATGGCACGGGTCCGCTTCGGTGGCTCTGCGTCACGTCACTCCCCGTGCGGGAGTGTGGATTGAAATGCTTGATGATTGCCGCCATCTGCATCAAAGTCCCGGTCACTCCCCGTGCGGGAGTGTGGATTGAAATTTCCCGCAGGGTGTCGAGGAAATCTACCCCGGCTTCGGTCACTCCCCGTGCGGGAGTGTGGATTGAAATCCTTGCTTTTCGTGCTGACACCTAACTTGACACC
>DKVC01000239.1:0-1576 GCA_002490995.1 Lachnospiraceae bacterium UBA7188 | reverse complement strand
GTCACTCCCCGTGCGGGAGTGTGGATTGAAATCTTTGTGGAGCTTGCTTTTGGTGTCCGTCCAGTCCGTCACTCCCCGTGCGGGAGTGTGGATTGAAATCGCATCCAGCTCCGCTGTCTGCAGGAGCTTTTCCGTCACTCCCCGTGCGGGAGTGTGGATTGAAATCGCAGACTCGCTGTAATCATTGTAGGTTACAACAGTCACTCCCCGTGCGGGAGTGTGGATTGAAATAGTATTATTTTGATGGAAAATATGGTGCATACACCGTCACTCCCCGTGCGGGAGTGTGGATTGAAATATTACAATAATAAATCCTTGTCGCATAAAATCCTAGTCACTCCCCGTGCGGGAGTGTGGATTGAAATTCCACTTCCAAAGGGCAATTATCTGTCTGGGAAAGTCACTCCCCGTGCGGGAGTGTGGATTGAAATATAATTGTGTGGCCTTTACAACTTTGACACCTGCTGTCACTCCCCGTGCGGGAGTGTGGATTGAAATCATAGAAGATTTCATAGGGTCGTAGGTATCCAGCGTCACTCCCCGTGCGGGAGTGTGGATTGAAATTCCCCGAAACTGCTGTTGAAGGTGTCGTAGGTATCCGTCACTCCCCGTGCGGGAGTGTGGATTGAAATTTACTGGCATTAAGACTCCTATCAATCTCACTCCGTCACTCCCCGTGCGGGAGTGTGGATTGAAATGCCATATCGGGCCGAATGCAATATTGTGTAGCCCTGGTCACTCCCCGTGCGGGAGTGTGGATTGAAATTATCTTGGAGTCAGATGTGTGTTAATGCTAAATAGTCACTCCCCGTGCGGGAGTGTGGATTGAAATCTAATACAGCTTACAATATGGCAGGAGTATCTAAGTCACTCCCCGTGCGGGAGTGTGGATTGAAATCTGACTTTGGGCCCCAGCGTCTATAACCGCACTTGCGTCACTCCCCGTGCGGGAGTGTGGATTGAAATATTACATACTGCTTTGCCCCGTATGTCTTACCCCCGTCACTCCCCGTGCGGGAGTGTGGATTGAAATATAATGGAAGGAGGAGGGGGAAAGATTAGTTTGGTCACTCCCCGTGCGGGAGTGTGGATTGAAATTACGTTACACTGTTCAAATACAAATGACCACAAAAGTCACTCCCCGTGCGGGAGTGTGGATTGAAATGATTGTTGGTATGCAAGATATAAGTCTTTAATTGTCACTCCCCGTGCGGGAGTGTGGATTGAAATGATTGTATTGCCAGACGAAATTTTCAACACTTCAGTCACTCCCCGTGCGGGAGTGTGGATTGAAATCAAAGTATGACGACTTGCAGACAGGTAGCAGCGCGTCACTCCCCGTGCGGGAGTGTGGATTGAAATTATACAAAATGATACAGGGGGTATTCCAGCAGAAGGTCACTCCCCGTGCGGGAGTGTGGATTGAAATTTTTATATCTCCCCAGATGTCCGCTATGGTTTTGTCACTCCCCGTGCGGGAGTGTGGATTAAAATCTTTGTTATCAGATACAGAGGATGCTTTTATAAGTCACTCCTGTTGCTTGTTGTCAAGGACTTTTTTATCATGTTTACAAAA
>DKVC01000192.1 GCA_002490995.1 Lachnospiraceae bacterium UBA7188 | reverse complement strand
CATATCATCTGGGAGATATAGCGGGAGGAGGACACCAGCTGATAGTTATTGCTCAGCAGCCGGACGGAAGGGTATCTGGCAGCTGCCCTGTTCTTCAGAGCTGCTTCAAAGTCCTCGCTCTCCGCCTTGTCCCGGATCCGCACCGATATATAAGTGGATGCCGGCGCATAGCCCGCTTCCTCCAGCTCCTCATATTTGTCCGCCGTCAGCAGAAGCGCGCTCATGGAACAATTGTGGGAGCCGGCCATTGCGCTGTTTAAGAACCCGCAGACCTTGTAGTCCATCGTATGGTTCCCGATGGTGATTTCCACGTCCTCTCCCACGGCAATCTTCCCGTCCGCCCCGTACAGCATGGGGAGATAGATGCCGCTTTCGTATTCCCCCTCCTCCACGATTTCCATTCTGCCCACCGGGCGGTTCAGGGCTGTGTCTTTTTCCATGATCACGAATTCCGTGTTGATCTCCCCTCCGTTGTAGGAGAAGTAGCCCACCATGACCAGGGCGTCGTTCATGGCATACTCCACAGTGCGCCCGTCCTCCTGAAAGAATTCCTCGAGGAAATCCTCCATTCCGGAATCTCTTGCGCTGATTCCCAGCGTCACATGGCCGTCGTGGAGATTGTCATGGCAGCGGTTGAAGTTATCCTTGTAGTCCTTTGCCAGCATCAGCCCCAGGTTCAGCATGGCAGAAGCCAGTAGGATCAATACGGTGATGGCTGCCGTCTGCCCTCTGGCCCTGCGCAGATTGGACGCGGCTATCAGAATGCTTTTCCTCATGTCTACCACCCCATTTCCCCTAAAAAGGCGGCCAGCTTTTCATGCCGCGCCCTGTCACCGGATACATATCTGCCCAGGTCGCACTCTCCCAGGAGGGCACCGTCCTTCAGGTACAGGATGCGGTTGCCCCGCCTGGCGGAGCGCATGTCGTGGGTGACCATGACCATGCTGACGCCCTGTTCGTTGAACCGGGTCAATGTGTCCAGAACGTTCAGGCCGGTCTTGGAATTCAGGGCGCCTGTGGGCTCGTCGGCGAAGACGATTTTCGGGGAATTGATCAGGGCCCGGACTATGCCCACCCGCTGGGCTTCTCCCCCTGAGAGCTGGGTGGGGAATTTCCCCCAGGACTCTTCCCCTATGTCCACCGCCCGAAGCAGCTCTTTCGCCCGCTCCAGCACTTCCTTTCTGTCCCGGTTCACCAGAAGCCCCGCCGCCAGCACATTGTCCAGGACGCTCATGCCGTCGATCAGGTAGACCTGCTGGAACACGAAGCCGCAGGAACGCCGTCTGAAGACAGCCAGTTCGTCAGAACTGTAGTCGGATATGACCTCCTCTCCGAATGTGATCTTGCCAAGGGAAGGCGTATCCATCCCCGAGAGGGCGTATAGAAGCGTGGATTTCCCCGCGCCGCTGGCTCCCATGATGACCGTGAAGTCCCCCTTATAGAGCTTCAGATCTATGTTCTTCAGTACATGCTGCAGAGCGCCTCCGCTTGAAAAGGATTTGCTTAAGCCTTCTGTCTCCAGTAGGATTTCTTTCATAAATGCATACCTCCGTTCCGGTTCCGCGTATGCGGCTTTTACAGGTTCCATTTTCCCATTTCAATCCTTAAATGTCTTTACTCAATCCTTAAATAAGTCTTAAATCAAAATGCTGCTATATAGCTGATAGCTGAAATAGCCGTCCCTCTTACTGATAAGAATCGGACGACTATTTCTCGACATCTAATGTAGTTTTCAGGATAGAGCCTGACCGTTGGGACATTTACAGGAACATCGCCATGGCCAGAGGCAGGAACAGATACCGCTCTGTCTCCCGCAGATCCCCCTTGGTCAGCACAATCCCTTTCTCACTGTTCTTTCGGAACCGTTTCTGAAAATAATCCAGGGATACATGTTCCCTTGCGTTCCCGCTTTTTACCTCTAAAGGCGTGACACTGCCGCCAGACAGAAGCAGGAAATCCACCTCATATTTTTTCTTCTTTTCTTCCGCTGTCAGGACAGACGTCTCATAAAACCGCAAAGGATGGCCATTGACGGAAAGCATCTGCGCCACAAGGTTCTCCGTCATCATCCCCTTATTAACGGAAAGCTTTCCCAGCATAAAGGATTTATACAGCTCACTTTTCAGATAATTGTCTCCGGCCGCCAGCGTCAGGAGCAGCCCGGTATCTCCCATATAGCATTTGATTTTACTAGGCTGCAGCGAGAACCCCTCAAATACGTCGGGCTCGTCCACACCATAGCACAGGGACCCCACCATGGATTCCTGTATCCAATGGATGGCATCCTTATAACAGGAAAAACGGTCGCCCTCCTTTAACGAAGAATATTTAATCTTTTTATCATGATGGGACAGCTGTGCGGGAATCGCCTGAAAGACCGCCGTTGCCTCCGCCACATAGCTTTCCGCGTACTTGGCGATGTCCTCCCGATAAAGCCTGACGATGTTCCGCTTCACGCGCTCCACCATATCGTAATTCCGACTCTCAGCATAGCTTACTACCGACTGGGGCATTCCGCCTACAATCATATAGACTCGAAGCTTCTCGTTTACGCTCTTCAACAGATTCCCCAGAGGTTTCCTGTTCGCATAAGCCCTCCGCAGAAATGGAATCGTTGTCTCATCCCCGACAGCATTCAGAAACTCTTCAAAGTCCAGGGGATACAGCTTCATTTCCTCTTCCTCAGAGGGAATGATGATATCTTTCACGTTCTTCCGAATAGAAATCAGGGATCCTGTCTCAATATAGTCATATCTTCCATCCGCCACCAGATACTTGATGAGTTCCCGCGCCTTAGGATATTTCTGCACTTCATCAAATATGATCACAGACTTTCCCGGATACAAAGCTTTCCCATAAAGAACCGACAACTGATTAAAAAACTCATCCAGCTTGGCCCGGTTCCCATATTCCTGAAATACTTTAAATGTCCCTGGTATCACACTGGAAAAATCCACCATAATATAAGACCGGTATTCATTTCTCGCAAATTCCTCCACCAGATAACTCTTGCCCACCCGCCGGGCCCCTTTCACGAGAATCGCTTTCGATGTACCGGAACTGTTCTTCCATTCAAGCAGTTCCTGATATGCTTTTCTCCTGATTTTCATGTCATTCCGGCCTCCTTTTATAACAGCTGATTTCTCAGCTCGCACTATACATATATTATACCCCCATTTTATGGCATTTTTCAAGTACATGAATTCCTTTTTCCCAAATTTTTAAAGATAATATATAATGCAATTATACAAATTTTT
Organism: Lachnospiraceae bacterium UBA7188; assembly: GCA_002490995.1. Lineage (GTDB taxonomy): Bacteria > Bacillota > Clostridia > Lachnospirales > Lachnospiraceae > Acetatifactor. Next base: position 14 of record DKVC01000192.1, on the reverse strand, counting down.
AAAGATAAGATATA
>DKVC01000060.1 GCA_002490995.1 Lachnospiraceae bacterium UBA7188 | reverse complement strand
ATATAATTTTAGGTTAGTAATGGACTAATTTCCGTATTAATGAATTCTTGTAAAAATGTTGGTATAAGTTGTATAGAATCTGCCATTGATTCAACGAGAAGAACAATGGAACGGAATGGAATCCAAAGCGGTTCCTGCAAGAAGGGGGTTTTATGAAGTATATGACATTCAATTCTTCCTGTGCATATGCGGGTATGGCAAATATGCTGGAGCGCTGTGGCGTGGACGTGGAAGACAGGGAGATTGCGCTGGACATGGGGCTTCCGTTTTTGGTTGCGCAGGAGGACGGCGTGTACTGTGCCGGGCCGATGCTGCAGACGGCGAAGTGGTTTCATTTGTATTTACGGCCCAGGGGATTCCTCATGACAGAAACCAGAGTGGCAAAGGAAACAGCAGGCAGATACCTGAAATCTGTCTCCTGCGGCATGTTGGGAATTGCAGTTCCTTCCGGCGGCAGGCATGCCGTTGTATACACAGGGATGGAAGAAGGGCGGTACAGCTTTCTGAATAATAAGCGACGGAATTCTCCTGAGCCGGAAAAGCTGCTTTTGACAGAAACGGAATTGGCGGAATGCCTGGGAGACACCGTGGTAATCGCCGCAATCGAAAAAGCACCGCCGCAGCCCCGGGAACTGGCAGGGTATTTTCGGCAGTCTGTTGAAGTACTGCGTCAGTTAAAGGAAGAGATAACAGTTTTCTGTGGGAAAGAGCGGAATCTTCAGGAACTGGCGGAGGCGAAGGACAGGCTTTTCAGGGCGATTTTACTGGACGCCGTCACCATGCTGGAATTGATCGGGGAGAACGAACTGAGAAAAAAACTACAGGTTTTACAGAGACAATTCACAGACATTTTGAAAAAAGGAACCTTCGGAACTCTCCGTGACAGAATATTCACAGAGGCAATCGGAGAAGCAATTGATGATTATATACAGCTGATCCGGGCGCAGATTGCCAGAGAAATGCAATCTGCAATGAGGGACAGTGACACAATTTCCTGATTTCATGAGTGGGTATGCATCCATATAGATCGGAATACAGAAAGGCAGAAATAACAGGAAAGTAGAAATAGCAGGAAGGTAGAAATAGCAGGAAAGCAGAAACGACAGGAAGGCAGAAATATTTGTGACCTGTCCCGGTTTGCGGACTGCAGTTTTGACTATATCCTGAATCCGCCTTCCCTGATGTACGTACCGGATGTCCGTCCTGTCTTTCAGGAGTGCTACAGAGTGTTGAAAGACAACGGTATCTTTATCATGATGGCGCCGAATCCCGTGAATTATCTGTGTGATTTTGTAGATGACGAAGCGGGGGGATATTACAAGGCCATACACAGAATGCCCTACTGCTCCTCTGATCATGCGGGCCAGGGGAATTGGATTGAGTACGGCCATACCATGGAAGACTACATAGGCATTCAGCTTTCCTGCGGATTTCTTTTGAACGGCTATCTGGAATGCCAGCTGGAGGACATCACGGAACTACATTTTATGACCAGGGCGGTGAAGAAATAACAGTTCACGGCGGAAACTGGAATAAATCGGACACAGGAGAGTAGGAAAATGCCGATGGTAAGCATTATGGTTCCGGTATATAATGCGGAAAAAACGATTGACAGATGTATCAGCAGCATATTGAACCAGACCTTCAGGAATTATGAATTGTTGCTTTTGGATGACGGAAGCACGGATGGGTCCGGGCGTATTTGTGATACTTATGCGGAAAAGGATGAGCGTGTCCGTGTGCTGCATAAGGAGAATTCGGGAGTTTCCGATACTCGCAACCAGGGCATTGCCATGGCGAAGGGAGAGTATCTGCAGTTCGTAGACAGTGACGACTGGCTTACACCGGAAGCCACAGAGGCATTTGTGCGTGCCTCCGGGGAGTCCGGGTGCGATATGGTCATCGCAGATTTTTACAGGGTGATCGGAGAACGGGTTTCACAGAAAGGAAATATTGAGGAAGAGGGGATTATGGACAGGGCCGGTTATGCCGATGAGATGATGCGGAAGCCGGCAGACTTTTATTACGGAGTTCTGTGGAATAAATTTTACAAGCGCTCCATCATTGAAAAATATCAGCTGAAAATGGACAATGCCATCAGCTGGTGTGAAGATTTTATGTTTAATCTGGAGTATGTACGGCATATACGTAACATTTATGCTATGAAAGTTCCGATCTATTATTATGTGAAGACAAAAGGTTCCCTGGTGTCCCAGGGCATCAGCATGAAAAAGACTATTCAGATGAAACGCACCGTTTTTGCATGCTACAATGACTTTTACAGGGATGTTTTTGACGAGGCGGATTATGAGAAAAAGAAAGCCCAGATATACCGCTTTCTGGTTGACGCAGCCAGTGACGGCAGTGTACTGCCCTTGAGCATATCGAGAAATTACAGGCTGGGAGATGAGAGAACCCGAATCAGTGAAGCAGTACAGGAGGGAGAGGGGATCTTTTTTGACAGTTACAGGGAAAGAAAGCTGCGGGACAGGCTGTTTGACATTGTGGCATTGAGAAACGACCTGAAGACTATTGACGTGGAGGTACTGTACTATTTCAACCAGCCTCACGGCAGCAGCACATTGAAAGAGACGGCGGACGTTTTAAGCATTTCCGTTAAACGTCTGTCCGCCGGGATTCAAAGGCTGCTTTCCAGAGAACTGCTGGTCATGCCGGAGAGAGAAAAAGACAGGGCAAAGCCGAAGGGCGGGACGAAGGAAAAAGGCAGGCCAAAGGAAAAGCAGCAGGAGAATAAAAGAAAAGCAAACGTCAGGGAATACTTGATAACTCCGGAGGCGGAGACAATTCTATCCGAGTTATCCGCCACCCTGCGTGACCTGGAGCGGATTCAATATGAAGGTCTTTCTTCTGAAGAAGTTGAGTTGTATAAAAAATTGAATGAGAAGTGCCGGCGGAACATAAAGAATGCTCTTAAAGCATAATATCGCTCTGCGGTAAATCTTTCTGAGCGCGAGAATAAAATACCGTCCGGTGATCGTTGCCCACAGGTTTTTCACTGTCCGGTACGAAGATAAAATTATTTTGCTGTCCCATAGTAAGACCATGGAACAGGACAGCCGGCAGGAACTGCTTTCAATAATTATACTTGCGTTTCCAGTGAAAATGTGATTTAATAGTATCAGACATATTGTTAAAAAAATATCAAAAGAGAGGCTAAGCATATGAGCAGCATGAGAGGAATCGATACACCGGTCAGGCAGCGCAGGCGCCGGGTTTTTAAGGAAGTTGCGAACCTGGCATACAATTCATCCAACCTGAAAGATGATATGGAGGCTCTGCCCTACAAAATTGTAGACTATGAAGAGCCCCTGTACTGGGAGAGTGTTTACCGTGACCGCGCGATTATCCGTGAGCGCATCCGCCTGGCCATGGGAATGAGCCTGCGCCCGGAGAACCGTGAGCATCCCGGGCACCTGACCCAGGGGCTGGAGGAGAGCAATATCGGGGAGAAATACTATGAGCCGCCTCTGATGCAGGTTATCCCTTCGGCCTGCAACGCATGTCCGGAGAATCATTATGAAGTAACCAGCTCCTGCATGGGCTGTGTGGCACATCCCTGCCATAGTGTCTGTCCTAAAGGCGCCATTTCCATGGTGAACGGCAAATCCGTCATTGACCAGGAAAAATGTATCAAATGCGGCAAATGCAAGGATGTCTGCCCCTATGATGCCATCTGTCATAAAGAACGTCCCTGTAAGGCCGCCTGTGGTGTGAATGCCATCAAGTCCGACAGATTCGGGCGTGCCTATATCGATAATGATATGTGTGTCTCCTGTGGTATGTGCATGGTCAGCTGTCCCTTCGGTGCCATAGCGGATAAATCCCAGATATTCCAGCTGATCCGTGCCATGCAGTCGGGAAAGACGATCATCGCCCAGGTGGCGCCTGCTTTCGTGGGGCAGTTCGGGCCGAAGGTGACGCCGGAGATGTTCAAGACCGCTTTGAAGGAACTGGGGTTCGCTGATGTCTATGAGACCGCAATCGGCGCCGACTTGGGGTGCATGGCGGAAGCGGAGCACTATGTGAATGAGGTGGCTTCCGGAAAGCAGTCCTTTGCGCTGACTTCCTGCTGTCCTTCCTGGTCTGTGATGGCAAAGCATCTCTTCCCCGAGACCATCGACAAGATCAGCAATGCCCTGACGCCCATGGTGGCCACGGCAAGGATTATCAAGCAGGAGCATCCGGACGCTTCGGTTGTGTTTATCGGCCCCTGTGCGTCCAAGAAGCTGGAGGCAAGCCGCAGAACCATCCGTTCCGACGTGGACTTTGTTATCACCTTTGAGGAACTCACCGGAATGTTTGAGGCGAAAGGGATTCTTCTGGACGAGATCCAGGCGATGGATGAAATGGAGGATGCCACGGGAGCAGGCAGAGGCTACGGCGTGGCAGGCGGTGTGGCAGGAGCCATCGAGGAATGCATCAAAACTTACTACCCGGGTACTGAGTTAAAGATTGAGCATGCCGAAGGGCTGACAGAGTGTAAGAAGATGCTGCTGCTTGCAAAGGCGGGGAAGAAGAACGGCTGCCTGATTGAGGGGATGGCATGTCCCGGAGGCTGTGTGGCGGGAGCAGGTACTAATATCGCTGTCGCACAGGCAGCAAAGGAAGTGGCCAAATTCAAGGCCCAGGCTAAGGAAGCCGTTCCCAGGGAAGTATACTCGTGAACGCATTTAATTGCCGCTTTCAGCTGGAAAAGCCGATGCGTTCACTCGTTATACTGTGCAGACGGCAATTATTTGCGTTTGTGGGTATAAATTAATAATCAATACGGGAAGGAATATTATGAAAAAGAAATATATGGTAATATCAGGAATCCTGCTTATAAGCATGCTTGCTGGCTGCGGAAAAGCGGAGGACAGTCCTGAGCCGGATGCGCTCTCTACCGTTCCGCTGGAAAGCCGGTCTGAGAGCGGGGCCATGGATGGAATGCCTGATGAAGAGGAAGGCCAGCCTGGGGAAGGAATGCCGGGCGGAGGATCGGAAGGCTCTTCGGGAGGACAGACGGCCATTTCTGAAGGGCAGCCTGATGGGGAGGCCCCGGAAGGCAGTGCGCAGCAGACAGCAAAAGAGCCGGGTTCAGGGAAGCTTCAGTCGTCGGGAACAGAGTTTGGTTTTGCAGCTTTAAGCGACCGGTATTTCGAGTTCAGCAGCGGCGCCGGCGGCTGGTCCACGGAGCTTCGTATTGACAGCGACGGAAAATTTAAAGGAAATTATCACGATTCTGACATGGGCGACTGCGGTGAAGACTATCCAAACGGTACTATGTACCATTGCAGCTTTAAGGGACAATTTGGTGAGTTGGAAAAGGTGGATGACACTACTTACAAAATGAAGATGGTATCACTGACGATCGATGAGGCGCCGGAGACGGAAATTGCGGACGGCATCCGCTGGATTGCTTCCACCGCAAATGGGCTGGACGGGGGAGAAGAGTTCTATCTCTATCTGCCGGGATCCGTGATTGCTGATCTGCCGGAGGAATATCGGCAGTGGGTGGGGTATTTTAACCTGGAAGATGTCTCCGAGACTACGCTTCCATACTATGGGCTTTATAATGTAAATACGGGAGATGGTTTTTCCAGCTATGAATATAAGGAACAGAGCCTTTCCGAAAGAATCGCCATGGAGATTTCCTTTGCCGAAGAGAGCAGCGCTGAGTTGGAGGCAAAGCTGCAGGAGGATACCACCCAGGCGGACATGAATGCCACCAGCGGAGAGCTGTTTCAGACATGGGATAATACCCTGAACATTGTGTGGAAACTGCTGGAATCTGAGCTGGACGAGGAAAAGATGGCGGCTCTGAGGGAAGAGGAAAGGCAGTGGATCGCCGGCAAAGAAGCGGCTGTAAAAGAAGCCGGACAGGAATATGAAGGTGGAAGCATGCAGTCAATGGCAGAATCTCTGAAAGCGGCTGAGCTGACGAAAGCAAGAGTTCATGAGCTGGCGGGATACGCAGAATAGGTTATTACAGTGTGATTGAAAGAGTTTGAAAACCAGGGCAAATGTCAAGAGCCGGCAGGGAGGGCAGGAAATGAGCTTAAATTTACAGATAGCTGATATGGCAGGATCTACTCCAGACCATTCTACGGCTATCACGAATTTTGTGAATATGGTATATAATCAGTTAAAAGATAGTACTTGCCGTGTATATCCTGATAATGTTCAATATAAATGGAAACTGAACGATGGAAACGAAAAAGTCGTGATACCAGATGTTTCCATCAATTGCCAGATTCGAAGCCGGAAAGGGAACAGCTTTTTAAATGCGCCGCAGTTTGTCATGGAGGTGCTTTCTCCATCTACTGCAAAGTATGACCGTACAGAGAAAAAAGAAATATATAGGGAAGAAGAAATACCGGAATATTGGATTGTTGACATACAGAAGCGCACTGTTGAAATATATGACCTTGATTATGAGAATGGCGAGCCAAAATATTTCCTGATTGATACTATTACAAACGAGAATAAAGAAGGGTTGCACCTGGTTCATTTCCCACATATCAGGATTGACTTTGACAGGATATTTGATGGTATTGAATAGGAAGGGAACGGGATAAAAAAGTCAGAAAAAAATTCTTGACACAATCCGCCGGATGGAGTAATATAATAAAAGCAGTTGCAGCACTGCATTAAAGCAATAAAGCATAATTAAATAGCGGAACCAAACCGTAGATGTGGAGATAAAAACGG
>DKVC01000006.1:575-5478 GCA_002490995.1 Lachnospiraceae bacterium UBA7188 | reverse complement strand
GGCGAACCCTGCGGAAGCGCCGAAAGAGTCGTCATCTCCAACAGAATCGGCAAAGCCGTCTCCGAATCCGAGCGAATCCCCCAGGCCCGCTGACAGTGCAGATACTGGAAGCGTAAAACCGATCCAGGCAGTGGCATCTGGCTTTGAGGAAGCAGCCGCCAAAATGCTGACCGGATGGGTGGTGAAAGAGGAAAAATTATATTGGTTTGAGGAGGGGGTTCAGTTAGGGCTGGAAGGCGATGGGCAGGAGATATTTGACCCGGATTCGGAAGGCTGGTATTGGCTTGACGGCAGCGCGGCTGGTGCTATGGCATCGAATAAGGAAGTTTTCCTGGATTCAGACGGCGGGAAAAAGGTGTATTATGGGGAGGACGGCCGCCGCGCAGGCGGAGAGGTTATCCGCGATGGGCTGGAGTATTATTACGAGCCTGTTACCGGTGCCATGGTGAAGGGTCCCGTAATTCTTTCAGACGGCAGGAAGGTATTTTATGATCTTGAGACCGGCGCCATGGTCAAGGGCGAGTACGAAATCAATGGGAAGGTTTATTATTTTAACGAAGAAACCGGGAATAAGGAAAGCGAGACAGACCTGGCAGCCGATGGAAGTGCAGAGAGCGAAGCAGGCGCAGAAGCTGATGGGAGTGCTGATACCGATGTAGGCGCGGAAGGCGGCCTGGCCATAGAGACGGATGAGGGAGTAAGAATCGGAACGGAAACAGAAGCCGATGGAAGCCAGAAGAGCACTACTGGGACAGAAGCTGCGGGAAGCCAGGAAAGCACCGCAGTCACAGAAGCCGCAGGAAAGCCGGAGAGTACTGCAGTGCCAGAATCGGCAGAAAACCCGGAAAGCACCGCAGTCACAGAAGCTGCGGAAAGTCCGGAAAGCGAACGCAATACGGAATTTTGGCTGCTTATTGACGGAGAATCGTATTGGTATGTAGATTGGACGCGTCAAGGGTGGAAGCCGGAGCTGCCAGACTATGAGGGAGAGGAAATCTATGATGCGGTCTCTGATGCATGGTATTGGCTGGACGGAAGAGCCCAGGGGCGAATGGCATCCGATAAACTGGTTTATCTGGAGACTCAGGCCGACGAGGAAGGGACGATCGGGAAATGGGTATATTACGGCGCTGACGGCCGCAGGCTGAAGGGCTGGAGTGAAGACAAGATGTACTACTTTGATCCGGTCTACGGGACCAGGGCGAAGGGCACCCTGATTATCGGCAACACGGAGTATGTATTCGATGAAGAAACCGGGATGAAGCTGTCAGAGAAATTGATAGCCGGTTTTGAAGCATTTGGCCTGACATGTAAAGCAGAGGCCGGCAAAGAGTACCAATATGTGACAACTGCGGAAAAGGGCGTGCCCGTGGTAGGAACTGCTGTTTTCGACTACCAGACATTTGTTTCTGATGAGACGCATGCCGGGAAAGAGGGGTATGAATGGAGACAGGCTACCGTAACGATAGCGTTTGACAGCTGGTGGGCACAAAGCTTCGGGGCGCAGTATGCGGTGCTGTATGGTTTGGATTATTATAATTTTAAGAATGTCGATGTAGAGGAAGTGCCGGATGACATTCCTGAAGAGGCTGATGAGATAGAGAGCGACGGGGAAAAGTATCAGATCTTTGACTCTTTTGAGGTTCTGGGGAGTGGATGGGACGAAAATGAGGTGGCGCATGTGACGCTGCGTTATGAGTGCCAGGTACCGGTGGATTACGACGGCATGGTAATTGCGATTTATGATGCCGGCAATGTGGGAGAGGGAAACAAAGTATTGGATCGACTGGATGAACGAAGCTTGCTTTTCCGTATGAAATAGGATATACTAAAATAGCACTGTCGTTAAGGCAGTGCTATTTTTCAGTTTAACAGGGTTGGATACTGAAATGAGGAAAATTGGCAGTTTGGAAGGAATTCGGACAATTGGATGTATTTGCGTACTGTTATGCCATTTCAGGCTTTGCTTTTTACCTGGGGAGTCTTTCTGGCTGGTTGACAGTACGCCCTTGAAGATATTGACCAACGGGAATACGGCGGTCAGGATCTTATTTGTGCTGAGCGGTTTTGTGGTAAGCTATAAGTATTTTATAACAGAAGAATATGAAAGAGTGCCATGGGATATTTTAAAGAGGTATTTCCGGCTGGCACCGCCTGTTGTTGTAGCAAATATATTGGTATATTTTATGATGCGGCTGGGATTGCTGTACAATGTCCAGGCTGCGGAAGCCAGCGGTTCCCTGGATTTAGGCTTGTATAACCGTTTTGAGCCGCAGATTGCGCTTTGCCTGAAGGAGGCTTTTATTACCTGTTTTTTTCATGGATCCCATGAATATATCGGCCCGTTATGGACGATGGTATATGAGTACCTGGGGGTACTATTGATTTTGGGCGTGGTCGCTGTCTGCAAAGGAAATTCTTTATTGCGATATCTGTTTTATCTGGTGTTTTTGGGAGTCTTTTCTTCTTATTATAATTACTTTGTGCTGGGGATGTTTTTATGTGATATCTATACGGTGCAAGGGGAGGACGATATCAACAGGAAATTGCGGGAGCATAAGTGGCTGAATATGGCTGTTTTTGTGATTGGGAGCCTTATTGTGTGCATGTTTGATGTGGACGATGAGGTGAAGGTGGCAAGGGTTCTGTTTGCGGCAGGTTTAATGATGATGTTCCTGGGGCTGTTACATTCCGGGTGGGGAGAACGGGTTTTGGGAAACAGAGCCATGCGTGCGGGTGGGAAGCTGTCCTATGCGGTTTACATTGTGCATTTTCCCGTGATGGAAAGCTTTTCAAGCGCTTGCTATCTGTGGATAACGGGGCTGGGCGGAAACCGGTATTTTTCCGCTCTGGCGGTATTGGCAATGTCATTGCCGGTTATTTTGGGGGTGGCATATCTGTTTTACCGGTATGTGGAGAGGATTGGAAAAGGGGCTGTTGATTATATCTCGGCATATGGAATGCCATATGCTGGCAAGTAGGAAGAGAAGTCGGAATAGGGATGGCTGGAAGAAGAAACAAACAGATGGGAGACGGAATGAAGGCGGATATGAGTCCAAGTTAAAAGAATTGGATTTCTGGGATGTTTTGGGGGATAACGGGGAGATAAAACATGTTGTGTTTTCAGAGCAACCGGCAAGTATGGATATTTATGCGCTGACTGGCTGGGCGCTGGAGCATGGCAAGACAGTCAGCCAGTTTATGTTTGCGCGTGGGCGGAAAGAAGTGGTGGCAGACAATCTGCAGGAGGCGGTGAGAGAAGCAGGAGAAGCGGAAATTTTCCTGTTTTTTGAGGATAATAAGCAGCAGTGCCTGGACAATAATTTAAATTTTTATGCTGCGGACGGGTATATTGCTGGATGTAAGGGGATACTGGATGGGGCAGAACCGCAGCGCTTATACTAGCGTACACCGGCCTGCTCTGCCCCCGCCTAACCAAGTGCAAATCCGATTACATAGGCCTACCGCTCTGCCGCAGATGTTTTACCCAGTTATAGAAGGTACCAGGCTTTTTATGACAGTACCCATCTGTATTTCCGAACCAATATCCATCGTACCATTTATATTTTTGTGGATAAGGATGTCTGGATTGACTTATTACGCCCATAACATTGATGGAATCCTGAAATCCAAAGGTGTAAAGCTATATAGGAAGAAGCTGGTAAAAATTCCCGTGGAGGATCGTAAAAAGTCATTCAGTGAAGTCTTCGCTCTATGGTATCAATGGAAATATAAAATATCTTATATGAACACCAATAAAGATATCGGCTTCATGGATGTCATTATTCATAGTCGATACATCCTCCTTTCGGAGTCAGTATATACCATCCGAATAAAAAGGGGAGTGACTTCACTTGAAATGTCCAAAAACAGAGGGTTCTGCTGAAAAATCCCCACTTTATTCCACTCGAAATGCATGTGCATTAATATGAGGCAGGCCATGGCGCTTGCTGAAAGCGTCCAGCCAGTTGCAGACTATCCGGGGAACATGGGTGCACCGTTCTTCCTCGGGAACAGATACTCATTGTCCTCCCACTTATCACCCCACCTGAATTTTTCTTCCTTATACCACCTATGGTACTCCGCCAGCAGCTCCATAGTCTGATCCGGCAGCCTGATATACCGACAGAGCCATTTGTCTTCGGTGTGTCCTCATAAATCCCCAGTTCCTTGCGGTAAAGATTGCAGTCTATGTAGACTTGCTTATTCTCCCAGTCAACCTTGCCCCATTTCAGACCAGGCACTTCACCCCGGCGGCATCCTGTCACCAAAAACAAGTGCACTATCGTTTTCCATTTAATCGGCTTACACTCTAATGCCTCCCATATCTGGGCAATCTCTTATGGCTGGAAATAGTTGGGATCATGGTCATCCGCCTTAGGCGGTGTAGCCTTGGCCGCCGGATTGTAGGGGATCAGCATCTCCTTCTCCGCCTGCGCCAGGATTGTAGACACCAGCGTATGATATCCGCCTACGGTGGAGCCGCTCAATGGCCTGCTGTCTGTCTCGTACCGGAAGATTGCCATGGCAGGCATTTCCAGCACATCTGCTATCATTTTTGCCGTCTCCGCCTTTACCGCCCCACCGCTGCACAGATTCAGGATGCTGTGGTGCTTGTTTCCCGGGAGCTTTACCTCCAGCCCGTGCATGGTCAACCCCTTTTCTTTCAACAGCACCTTGAAATCCACTTTTGCATAGGCTTTCTTCGTAAATCCGTCCCGGATGCCCGGCTGAGACAGCTGCTCATATAACAGGTTCAGGTGCTGCGGCCTGATATCTGCCAGCTTCATATGACCTATGGCAGGAAGGATACGATCCAAATCAGTCCTATACCGGGCCAACGTTGACCGCTTCACCCCTGTGCGTTCCTTCTGCTTCAGCACATACTCTGCATATGCCGCAA
>DKVC01000006.1:0-272 GCA_002490995.1 Lachnospiraceae bacterium UBA7188 | reverse complement strand
TATGCCGCAAAGGTCTGGTGATTGTCCAGGGAAAGGCCGTCCCTGCATTGCTTCTCGAAGATTGCTGCCTGCTTCAGGGCCTCTTTCTCTGCCCGCTTCTCTCCCAAGCCCTCCGGCACCTTCCATGTCGTGGTATAGGGCTTAAGCTGCTTTCCTGTCACCGGATCCCGCCCCTTGTGTACACGGATACTGTAGGAAACAATCTCCCCATCCTTATTCCGTCTCGCCTGGATGTTCGCCATTGCTGATTTCCCCCTTTCTCTTATGCAGCC
>DKVC01000288.1:49845-54927 GCA_002490995.1 Lachnospiraceae bacterium UBA7188 | reverse complement strand
CACCTGGGACAGGAATTCTTCTGCTGTGCATGGCACTGAAGGGGCATATGCGGAACTTAAAATAGGAGGAAAAGAGAATGGAATTATTAAAAGGTAAGGTTGCAATGGTCACAGGCGGTACGAGAGGAATCGGGTATGCCATCGTGAAGCTGTATCTGGACAACGGCGCGTCCGTTGCGCTCTGCGGCTCCAGGCAGGAGACGGTAGACAAGGCTCTGGACAAGCTGAAAGCGGAGAATCCGGATTATAAGGTAATGGGACTGTGTCCTGATCTGCAGAATCCGGAAGAGGTGGCAAAGGCAGTGGCCAAAGTGAAAGAGACCTTCGGCAGCTTTGACATCATGGTGAACAACGCGGGCGTCTCCGCAAGGGACAGTCTCTACGACTACAAGCCGGAAGATTTTGCGAAAACCATGGCACTTAACGTCAACGCGGTATTTAACTGCGCCCAGGCAGCCGCAAAGGTGATGAAGGAGCAGGGAGGCGGCGTTATCCTGAATACCAGCTCCATGGTCAGCATCTACGGACAGCCTTCAGGCGTGGCGTACCCCACATCCAAGTTTGCGGTAAACGGCCTGACCAAGTCCCTTGCAAGGGAGCTGGGCAAGGATAACATCCGTGTGAACGCGGTTGCACCCGGCGTCACCAGGACGGATATGGTGGCTGTGCTGCCGGAGTCGGTGATTCAGCCAATCATCGCGGGCATTCCCCTCGGACGCGTGGGTGAGCCGGAAGATGTGGCAAATGCGTTCCTCTACCTTGCAAGCGATATGGCAAGCTATGTGACAGGCGTGATCCTGTCTGTGGACGGGGCTGCAAGAACCTGACAGACAAGGGTGGCAGACATCCACTGCGGAAGCGCTTGCCCGTTACACATTTCGTTGGCAAATGTTTCCGGGCGCGAGTACGAAATCTGGAGGCCTTGAGCATAATATATGCCCTTTCGGAATACAGGATATGGTGTTCTCTGTATTCCGAAGGGGTAATTTATACTCGTGAACGCATTTAATTGCCGCTTTCAGCTCTGGATTGCCGATGCGTTCACTCGTTATACTGTGCAGACGGCAATTATTTGCGTTAGTGGGTATATATTGCACGCCAAAGAAGTTTGCATCCTTCCTTTTTCTGGCTCATCCCGATGCAGGAACATTGCCCGTTTGGAAAATGCCCGGAAATACAATGGAAATTGTTGCAAACATGTATCAGTTATTCCTGCCGGCATTTCTTTACAATAAGCGCATGGATCCGTTCGGTCAGGTTCCGGAAGCGTACGTCATCCCGGATGGGGTCAAGGCATTTTGCATGTCTGGTGTAGCAGTCGGTGCTTTCCCGGTATGTCAGCATTTGATAATAAGTGGACGGAAAGATAGAATAACTGCTGCAATTTCCTTTTGATTACAGGGTTCGCGAAGCGGTTCCTGTAATATCTTTAGGCAAAACCGGGAAATGCAATAAAACTCCCATGCATCCGGCTGCCCCACCTCGCAGGAAAGCAAGGCAATAAAGGGAATTGCCTGGGAGTTTTATTGCAGATGCACACAAACCGCGGAGGGCATGCGGTTTAGCGCATAGCTGTCTCGGGATTTCGTGTAAGGGAACACGAAACCCTCGCGGTTCCGCAGGCAAGTTACAGGACTTTCACAGTAAAATCAGCAATTACTTGCAGCAGTAATTTGCAGACACTTCCTTAGAATGTATCTCATGTTGAAAAAATGTGGAGGTTTAAAGTGATATGTATAGTAAGGAAGAACGGATAAGAACAGGGGCTGTTGCAGGAAGTACTGTTTTAGCTGCGGCAGCTCTGTGCTTATTGTGTGTGCATTGCCGCAAGGAAACGATTGTGAAATAATGTGGGATAGGGTATAATGTTGACACGGAAGGGTATTATTCAAAGCAGATTTCATGGGTACTGGAATAAGCTTGCGAAGACAGGCAGCAGTATCGTCTGGTACAGGGGAAATTCGGAAAATCATTGGAAGGAGCGGGAGGTGTGATGATGAAGAAAGCATTGCCGATCGGCGTAGAGAATTTTAAAGATATTATAGAGACAGGATATTATTATGTGGATAAATCCATGTTTATGAAGGAACTGTTGGACTTGAAAGGAAAAGTAAACCTGTTTACCCGTCCTCGGCGCTTTGGCAAGACGCTGAATCTCAGTATGCTGCGGTACTTTTTTGAGGACACCGGGGAGGGAGAAAAGAATGCCCGGAACAGAGAGCTTTTTCAGGGATTAAAAATCATGGAAGCCGGGGAAGCATATGTGCAGCAGATGGGAAGGTACCCGGTGATGAACCTGACCTTAAAGTCGGCAAAGCAGGAAAATTTCGAGACGGCTTATTACATGATGCAGTCTGAAATAGCGTCCGAATTTGACCGGCACAGAGATATCGTTGAGAAAGGAAGGGAGAAGCTCACCTTAAAGGAATATGAGCTGTATCTGGAAATCGCAGATGAAAAGGCAGATGAAAAGCAGGTCCGCAGCGCGTTAAAGTTCTTCAGCAAATGCATGCAAAAGATTACGGGCAGGAATACGGTCATATTGATAGACGAGTATGACGTGCCGCTGGAGAATGCATATTTTCGGGGATTTTACGAGAAAATGGTGGATTTCATCCGCGCCCTGTTCGAGTCGGCGCTGAAGACCAATGACAACCTGCAGTTTGCAGTGATTACAGGATGTCTTCGGATTTCGAGGGAAAGTATTTTTACCGGACTGAATCATCTGCGGATTGTTTCCGTACTGGATCGGCAGTACAGTGAGCACTTTGGATTCACTGAGGCGGAGGTCATGCAGATGATGGCTTACTATGCTGTGGAGAGCCGTTTTCCGATGATGAAGGAATGGTATGACGGATATACCTTTGGAACCGCGGAGGTTTATAATCCCTGGAGCGTAATAAACTATATGTATGATGTAATTGCTGATACGAATGCGTTTCCCCGTCCCTACTGGGTCAACACCAGCTCCAACGACATCATCAGGGACATGATTGCAGGGGCAGACAGGGAGATGCAGATGCAGATTGAAGGGCTTCTCAGCGGCGGGACGCTGGATATACAGGTGCATGAGGAAGTCACTTACGGGGATATGCATGAGAGGGGAGAGAACCTGTGGAATTTCCTCTATTTTACCGGGTATCTGACAAAACAGAGCGAATACTTTAAAGAATCCGCTGTGTTCCTTCGGGTTCGGATTCCCAATACAGAGGTGAAAACCATTTATCAGACCACGATTCTGGGGTGGTTCCGCCAGCGGATAGAGAAGCAGGATTTCCGGGATTTCTACCGCGCCATGGAAGACGGAAACGCAGAAAAGATGGAAGAGATTCTGAACGAGCAGCTTTTTTCCACTATCAGCTTCTATGACAGCGCAGAAAATTTCTACCACGGTTTTCTGACCGGGATTTTAAGCCAGAGCGAGAATTACATGGTGAAGTCCAACCGGGAGTCCGGCAATGGGCGCAGCGATATTATGGTAAAAAGCCCATCACTGCGCGGGAGATCCTTTATCCTGGAACTGAAGGTTTCCGAAACAATCGATGAATTAGAGGTGGATGCGGAAAAGGCGCTACAACAGATATACGATAAAAAGTACATGGAGGAACTACGGACCGAAGGGTATAAGAAGATTGACTGCTACGGAATTTCCTTCTACCGGAAGGACTGCGAAGTCCGGTTCGGGAAAGGATGTAAACTATGAAAGCCGGAGGTTCAGGATATCATTGACGGGGTGCATAAAGCCGGCGGAATTGCGATTCTTGCGCATCCGGCATGGTTCATGAACAGGGCGGAACAGGCGTGCAGACTGAAGGGAATTGACGGCTGCGAGATTTACTAACTGGATCTGGGAAAACGATCGGGCAACGGTAGGCGGCAGGATCTGTGAGGCCTCTTTCCGGATAAAATTGCAGCATGAGTGGGTGCGTATCGAGCTTACGGACGCCGACGGGAGGACGGCATGGTCGTCGTTTTACCGTGTGTAGAAAAGCCGCGGCTTTTTCGATATTCCGACGGCGTTTTCCCGTACTTTTTCCGGAAGGCCCGGGTAAAATAAGACTGGTTATGGAAGCCGCAGTTTTCCGCTATGTCAATTGCCCTGAGGTCTGTCTCCCACAGCTGCCGGGCGGCCAGTTCCAGACGGTAATTTACCAGATAGGCGTTAAAGCTCATCCCTGTAAATTCCCGAAATAATTTCATAAAATGACTCTCCGAAAAGCCGCATTGCTGTGCGGCTTTTTGCACGGTAATCTCCTGGTCATAAGAGTGCTGCACATAGTAAAGCGCATTTTTTAATCTGCCGTAGGACAGGTGCAGAAGACCGTTGTCTCCGGTGGCGGCAGTGCTGAACAGGTTCATATGATGAAGGAGCAGGAAGAGTTGAGATTTCATCAGCAGTTCGTGGGTGGAATAGCCTTCCCTGCGGTGTTCCAGCATGGATAAAATGCAGGGTGTCACTGCCTGATTAAAAAGGGAACTTTTTGGTTGGAAACACTTCAGGACTCTTTTGCCGTTCAGGAAGGGGAGGACATATTTTGCATAGCAGGGATCCTCTTCCGATCCCCTAAAAAGAGCCGGATGAAACATAATATTGAAATACTCCGCGGTTTTCTCCCCACATTGGTCAATAGAGTGGATCCCGCGAGGAAGGATCGCCACCAGGTCTCCCGGGCAGAGTCTGTAAATCTGCCCCCAGACCGTGACCTCCATCTGTCCCGCCACGCAATAGATTACTTCGAAATCATCATGCCAGTGCAGGGGAAAGGAAGGAATCAATTCCGGGATGAGGCCATGGTAAACGGTATAGGGAAGTGCGGCGGTTCCGTGGGTCTTGGTTTCATGTACGGGTATTATTTCATGTACAGGTATATGTTCCATAGAACTCCTTTGTGATCTGTCATATATTCTCGTGAGCGCATTACCTTGCCGCTCCTTTGTTCTGCATCGCAGCAGCGCTCATAAAGTCGCTGTCGCGACAGTGTCTTTGCTATACATTTATACTGCAGACCGCCAGGATTTACAGTGGTGTCCTCAGGTTAGTACCTGGCTGGCAGGTCTAAAAGTCACTGCTTAAGGCAGTGA
>DKVC01000288.1:23076-49549 GCA_002490995.1 Lachnospiraceae bacterium UBA7188 | reverse complement strand
GTGACTTAGTCGGGTTGTACTGCATATTTAACCGGTGTGCAGTATACATTGGCAAATGTTTTTGAGCGTGAGTATAAAATACAGCCTGTTAATAGGATTGTGCTAAAATGTAAGGATTATTATGCAAGAATCATACCACAAATCGGAGTATAATGCAAGAAAGTGAATCAGGGTACGGGGCGCTGGCAGGGAAGATACGGGACTGGAAAACAGTATCAGCCCGGACGGCGCCCCAGAGGAATTACGGACGCATGAATTTGGCGGCCGGAAGTCCTCTGCTGGATATGGGCGCCGGAAGGGCTGATACGGGACTGGAATAGGAGATAAGCGAAGATGGAATATGCGGCAATCAGGCATTTTGCGGACAAGAGATATTGTTATGCCATGGCCAAAGGACGTTTTCTGATCAGGCTGGAAGTAAAGAAGGGAGACACGGCAGGGGTAACGCTTCACACGCAGAACAAATACCTGCCCATCCGTTACATGGATACCAGGCAGGAATATCCGATGGAAATCGCCTGCTCGGACAATTTACTGGATTATTATGAGGCGGAACTGGACATGGATGTGGTCTGCCTCAGGTATTTCTTCGAGATAAGGGACAGGGAGGGAAATGTGGCCTACTACGGAAACCACGGATTCTATGAAACATGCATTACAGACATAGACAGGATGTTCGACTGTCCCCAGACGCTTCGGGAGGAGGAGCGGTTCGAGCTGCCGGCCTGGGCGGAAAACAAGGTGATATACCAGATTTTTCCCGCCCGCTTTGCCACGGAACAGGAGATACCGGAGGAGAACTGGTACCAGACGCCCATTGACGGCAGGGCAGACTTGAAAGGTTCCCTGAGGGGCATCATCAACCATTTTAATCATATCAGGAACCTGGGAGTGGATATCCTCTATATGACCCCCATTTTCAGTTCCGATTCCGTCCACAAATACAATATTGACGATTATTACAGGATCGATCCTTCCTTCGGGGATAAGGAGGATTTGAAAGAGCTGGTGAGGATGGCCCATGAGGCGGGAATGTACGTGATTCTGGACGGTGTGTTTAACCATTCGGGAATAGACTTTTTCGCGTTCAAAGATATCAGGGAGAAGGGGGAGCAGTCTGCCTGTATGGACTGGTACTATATCGACAGCTTTCCCCTGGTGATGGAACGGGGAAAACGCCCCAATTACAAGACCTTCAGCTATGCAGGGTATATGCCCAAACTGAACCTGAATAATCCGGAGACTGCGGAGTATTTTATCAATGTGGCGGCATATTGGATACGGGAATGCGATATCGACGGCTGGCGGCTGGATGTGGCGGATGAGATCAGCCATGCTTTCTGGAAGCGCTTCCGCAGGGAAATGAAGAAGGTGAAAAAGGACGTCCTGCTGGTGGGGGAAATCTGGCATTATGCGGGGGATTTCCTGGAAGGGGACGAGTGGGACAGCGTGATGAATTATCCCTTCTACGATTCGGTGGTGGATCTGGTGGCCAAAGAGGAGTTGAGCCCCTCGGCTTTTCTGGGAAAGCTGAACTTTGTGAAAGGGAATCTGAACAAATGCCTGGAAGGGTATCTGTGGAATTTTATCGACAGCCACGATACGGCCAGGTTTCTGCACAGCGCCGGAAACTGCAGGGCGAAGCAGAGACTGGCGGCGGCACTGCAGCTTTTGCTTCCGGGCATGCCCATGATTTACTACGGCGACGAAGTGGGGATGGAGGGAGGAACGGATCCGGACTGCAGACGGGGGATGCTTTGGGCGGAGAGCAGGCAGGATCGGGAATGCCTTCAGTATTATCGGCGTCTGATCCAAATCCGGCACAGCTGTCCGGCGCTGACCAAAGGACGTCTGGCGGAAGAAAGGGCGGATGACCGCAACGGACTCCTGTATCTGGAAAGGGAGCTGGAGGGACAGCGTGTGATCCTGGTTTTTCATGTGGGAAAGGGGAATGTGGAGCTTCCCGCACTGGAAGGATGGAGGAATCTGATCGATGAGAGGGAATTTTCAGGCAGCCTGGGGGAGTACGAGGCGGCGGTGCTTGTCAGGAGGGAGGACACCTGCCTCTGACAGGGGGAGGAATAGGAGGGATTGTGTGTCCGCTTAACCTGCGATGGGCAGCAGACGAAGGCGCTGGGTAACAGTTCAGACAGCTCCTCCCACGAGGTCAACAATCGCAATGCGTTTTTAGGACATATTTCAAAGGCGGCGCACTGCCTTGCGATTGTGGTGGGCAGCATATGAAGGCGCCGGGTCTGTCATAGGAGGATTTCAGGGGGCAGGAAAGAGACCGGCTGTTGACGGAGAGGCGAAGGAGGGGACTTCATATGGAGCAGAGAATGGCGGTAAACGAAAAAGAATATGAAATAAAGACGCTTCTGGGAAAGGGAAAAGGGGGATATTCCTATCTGGCATGGGATGGGGAAAGGCAATATGTTTTAAAACAGATCCATCATGAACCCTGCGACTATTATCAGTTCGGAGACAAGATCCAGTCGGAGAGGGACGCCTACCGTCGGCTGAAGGAGATCGGGATCAGAATGCCGGAGTTGATCGACGTGGATGTGAAGCGGGAGCGCATCCTGAAGGAATATATCCGGGGCGATACTGTTTATGAGCTGGTCCGGCAGGACAAAATGCAGCCTGCTTATCTGGAGCAGGTGCGCGGGATGTGCACCCTGCTGTATGCGGCCGGGATCAATATCGACTATTATCCCACCAATTTTGTGGTCCGGGAGGGAGAAATCTTTTACATTGACTATGAGTGCAATGAATATATGGAAGAGTGGAATTTCGAGAACTGGGGTGTTAAATACTGGTCAAAAACGCCGGATTACTCTTGACATTCTTTTCGGTACATGCTATACTCGCCAACATAAAGCACCGGGGGAGTATATTTATGATTTGGATTCTCATTGGCAAAATGAACAGCAACCAGCAGCAACAGCTTATTGTCCATCAGGATAATGAGCTTTTTGAACTGCGTTCATGATATCTTACCATTTTTTCTACATGAACAGAACGGCTGAAAGCTCATGATGGGTTTTCGGCCGTTTTTTCGTTTAGGAAAGTCCGTCGCGAGACAGACATGGAATTATGAGTTTGCGGGATTTTATAACAAAATATTTCACGGAAAGGAATATGATGCGGTTGTTCACGAAAGCATCATGCAGGTGTAGTTATGTTCAGAAAGCGTCTTATGAAAAACGAAAGACCCGTATTTCCCAAACGGGCAGTCATCACGGCAGGCATGCCCTACGGCAATAAGAACCTGCATTTCGGACATGTGGGAGGGATGTTTGTGCATGCGGATATCTTTGCCAGATTTCTGCGGGACAGAATCGGAAAGGAGAATGTGATTTTTCTCTCCGGGACAGACTGCTACGGTTCCCCGATTCTGGAGAGTTACCGAAAGCTGAAAGAGGCGGGATATCAGGGCTCCATGGAAG
The DNA here is from genome assembly GCA_002490995.1 of Lachnospiraceae bacterium UBA7188. Taxonomy (GTDB): domain Bacteria; phylum Bacillota; class Clostridia; order Lachnospirales; family Lachnospiraceae; genus Acetatifactor. The sequence goes on along the minus strand of DKVC01000288.1, from coordinate 46,100 downwards.
ACTATGTCACTTCCAATCATGAGAGCCAGAAAAAGACGCTGGCGGATTACGGAATCAGCCTGGATTTTTTCGGAGCATCGGCACTGGGGGAGGCAGGTGAGATTCACAGGCATATGTCCGAAGAAATATTTTCTACGCTGTATCAGAACGGCTATATAGAGAAACTGTCGGTTCCCCAGTTCTACGACGAGGAGCTGGGGATATTTCTGAACGGGCGCCAGGTGACGGGAAGATGTCCCATACCGGGCTGTACTTCAGACAAAGCTTACGCGGATGAATGTTCCCTGGGGCATCAGTTCCTGCCCTCGGAACTGCTCCATCCGGTCAGCTGTTTATCAGGTAAAAAACCCGTGCTGAAAGAGGTGGAAAACTGGTATTTTGATCTGGAAAACTGGATTGACAGCATGAAAGAATACAATGATTTTCTGAGAAAATGCACCAATACCAGAAAGTATCAGCTGGAGACGGTGGAAGAATTTTTGAAGAAGCCCATGCTGTATGTGCCGAAGAAATATGTGGAGAACCTGGAGGAGCTCTCGAAATGTCTGCCGGAGCACCGGTGTATTGACGAACAGAAGAAGAACTCCGTACAGTTTGAGTTTGCGACATTGGAGGACCGTGATCAGGCCAAAGCAGTATTGGAGGAGAGGGGCATTCACTATACTTCGGGAAAAACGCTGGTTCCGTTCAGGCTTTCCGGAAATGTGGAATGGGGCGTCCCATTTCCTGACTGCGAAGAACTGAAGGGACTGACTTTTTGGGTTTGGCCGGAATCCCTGTGGGCGCCGGTTTCCTTTACCAGGGCGTATCTCAGACAGAAAGGCAGGGAAGAGGAATGGCGGAAATGGTGGGGCGATGAGGAAGCGATGGTGTATCAGTTCATCGGAGAGGATAACATCTATTTTTATGCCATTGCCCAGACAGGGCTGTTTACCGGGCTTCAGGTTCCCAAGGGGGCAAAGCCGGATATGGAGAAGGTGTACCTGTCCCACATCATAGCCAACCGCCATCTGCTGTATATGGACACGAAGGCCAGCAGCAGCTCGGAAATAAAGCCGCCCATGGCTTCCGAATTGCTGGAATACTATACCAAGGACCAGCTGCGCATGCACTTTATGAGTCTGGGGCTTTCCTCAAAAAGCGCAGGATTCAAGCCCCAGGCATTCCTGAAAGAAGAGGAGCGGGCCGGGGCGGATGCCGTGCTGAAAGAGGGAAATTTGATCACAAATGTTTTTAACAGGCTGATCCGTTCCTGTTTTTACGCGGTCCAGAACAATTACTCAGGCAGGATACCCCAGGGAGAAGCAGACGAAAAAATCAGGGACATGGCCGAAGAAGCTGTGCTGGAATATGAACGCCATATGTATAACCATGAATTTCACCGGATTTCCTATCTCCTGGATGACTTTATCAGGGAGGTTAACAAGCATTGGGTGAACCATGTGAAGCTTGCCGATTCCAGGGGAGATGCCGCCTTGAGAAGGCAGATTGTAACGGACTGCTTCTATGCCTGCAAGGTGATGGCTGTACTGGTGCATCCCATAGCGCCGGAGGGATGTGAAATGTTCAGGGAGTATCTGAACATCGGAGAGGAATTATGGAACTGGGAGCACATTCTGGAACCCATCTCCTTTTACGTGGGAGATTTGTCCCGGCATGAGCTGAAGGTTCTGGAACCAAGGGTGGATTTCTTCAAAAAGCATGAATGCCAGATCGGACAGTGAGGCTGGGGCGATCAGAATACTGAGGTGAGACGGACAGAGCGCAGATTACCGTTCGCTCAGTATCATTCTGAAGCCGTAAGCAGTAATGAAAACAAAAAAATGCGGAAAAACGTACAGAAAAACTAAGAATAAGTCAGAAAGAATGAATTGTGAATCAGGGGAGGATAAGGTATAATATGAGCATATTCATGGCATGAAACAGCCGAATGGCCATCTACCATGAGCGATGCTGTGCACATGGTATAATATGCCATGAAACAGGGCTGACAGACAGGAGAGCGATGATGGAGACAATGTATCGGACTGCGGCTAAGCCGTGGGAACTTAGTGGAGATGTAGGGAACCACCGTGTGGTGGTAAAGGTTCCGGTCCCTGGGGAATATGTCAGAATCAGCGTAGACTGGAGGCGGCGCGACCTGCATCCGGAGCGGTGCGGAGTACTGGCGCGCAGGCTGGCGGATGACCGGGCCGTCAGCGTCAAGGCGGTTTCCGTGACGAGAAGGCACGGGGAGTTCGTGCTGGAGGCGCCGGAGCCCGGGGAATATGCGCTTTACTATGTGCCCTGCAGGCTGGTGGACAGCTGGTGGAATCCTGTAATAGAATATGCCGGGGAGACTTTTCCATCCTGCAGTCAGGAATGGGAAAGAGGGATTCCGGCTGATATGCCCCGGGGAGAAGTCATAGCCATTGAAAGCCGCACGGAGTTTGACAGCTTCTATCCTATGGAGCTGCCAAATCGATCTGGACAGCGCCAAAGCCGGAGGAGCCACGGTAGTGAATCTCCATCAGGGGCAGAAGGAAAATCCTTACATCAACTATCCTTTCTGCCGGGACGAAATCCTCAAGCCGAAGATTCAGCAGGCCCACCGGATGGGAATCAAGTACAAGCTGTACTACACCGTGCGGGAGCTGACCACCCACGCCCAGGAATTTTTCGCCGTGCGGAGCCTGGGGGATGAGATTCTGCTGGACGGCCCGGCTTTCCGGATTGCGGAGCATTTCAAGGAGGGCTTCTTCGAACAGAAAGAGACCGCCGAAAGCACCGGCGGACCGTGGCTCTGCGAATATCTGCCGGAAGGATACAGACCGGCTTGGCAGACACTTTTACCGGACGGGGATTATGACTGCTCCGTGGCTACAGTGGGATTGTCCCGGTGGCACAATTATTACCTGGAGGGCTTGTCCTGGATGGTGGGGGAGACCGGCGCGGACGGCATCTATTTAGACGGGGCAGGATACGACCGGCAGATCATGAAACGGGTGCGGAAAGTGCTGGATGGGAGCAAGGAGGGATGCCTCATCGACTTCCATTCCGGCAATAACTTCCACCCTAACTACGGGCTGAACAACGTGCTGGGGCAGTACATGGAACTGCTGCCCAGCGTGGACAGCCTGTGGATCGGGGAGGGGTTCGACTATGAAGGGACGGCGCCGGATTACTGGCTCATAGAGATCAGCGGTATCCCCTTCGGGCTGATGGGAGATATGCTCCACCGGGGCGGCAACAAGTGGCGGGGCATGGTATTCGGCATGACGCCCCGGTGCAACTGGCCGGAGGGCGGCAGTCCTTTGCCGATATGGCAGCTCTGGGAGCGTTTCGGCATGGAGGGCTGCACTGTGCATGGCTGGTGGGATGAGGAATGCCCGGTTCTGCCCACTCATCCGTCCTGCAAGGCCACAGCATATGTACGGGAAGAGCGGATGCTGGTTGCTGTAGCATCCTGGGCGGAAGAGCCGGTGAGGACCGCATTAGAATTTCATCTGCCGGAGGGCTGGGAGGTTGCCGCTCTCCGGTTTACGGTTCCCTATATCCAGGACTTCCAGGATGAGCAGCCTTTCTGTCCGGGGGATTCCCTGCTGATGGAACCGGCGCACGGACATATCGTGATTGTGGAAAAAGGGAAAGGACAGTGAAAGTGGAATATTTTGTGGCGAAAAACGGAAAGGGACAGTGAAAGTGGAATAGTTTATGGCGAAAAAAGGAAAAGGACAGTGAAGGTGGAATAGTTTATGGCGAAAAAAGGAAAAGGACAGTGAAAGTGGAATAATTTGCTGTGAAAAACAGAAAAGGACAGTGAACATGGAATATTTTGTGGCGAAAAATGGGGATGACAGAAACGATGGCAGCAGAACCGCTCCCTTTGCAAGTATCCCGGGGGCGCGGGACGCCATCAGGAAATTTGCGGGAAATCTGCCGGAAGGCGGCGTGACGGTAACCGTTATGCCGGGAGAGTATCCGGTGCGGGAGGGTATCCGCTTTGACGAGAGGGACTCAGGGACAGATGAAAAACGCATTTGCTACCGGGCTTTTCAGGAGGGCACAGTCTGTCTGAACAGCGGCGTGACCCTGGACTGGGCAGATTTTCGTCCTGTTTCGGAAGAGGTGAAAAAGCGCCTGATTTCTCCGGAAGCCCGGGCGAAGGTGCGCCGGCTTGACCTGAAGGCCTATGGGCTGACTGCAAAAGACTGGGGAAAGATGTACGCCTACGGCGCTTATACAACGGCGGACAAGTATGAGGACGGAAAAGGCCCCATGCATTGTGAGCTTTTCTGCGGAGAGGAACGTATGACCCTGTCCCGCTATCCCAATGATGGCTATCTGCTGATTCAGAAGGTTCTGGACAATGGGGATGCCAGCGAAACCTATGATACAGGCAGAACGGTGAAACTGCTGGATAAATGGGATGCCATGCGCTCTCCCAGAGGCGGGACTTTCCTGCCTGACAGGGAAACAATCCAACGGATCCGCTGCTGGGCGCCTGATGATGACAGATGGATTTTCGGATTCTTCAAATGGGACTGGGCGGACGCCTCTGCAAGGATTGCCCGGCTGGACGGGGAGACAGGCGCACTGACCACGGAACATGCTGCCCGTTATGGCTTTACAGAGGGCGGACACGGACAGGGAGGCAGGTTCTATTTCTACAATGTGCTGGAAGAACTGGACAGGCCAGGGGAATGGTATTTGGACCGGAAAGACGGGATGCTGTATTTCTATCCGCCGGAAGGCGCGGAAAACAGGGCGTTGACCCTGACTGTGTCCAACCGGGATATCCTCAGCCTCAGCCGCACGGATTACCTGACCTTTTCGGGATTCCGCCTGAAAGGAAGCCGGGGCAATGCCGTGGCGGCAACAGGAAACGGCAACCGCATAGAACATTGCTTCATCAGCCTGGTGGGCGGCGGTGGGATTGAGATGACCGGGGAGGATAACCAGGTCATGCAATGTGAAATCTGCCATGTGGGCAGCTTTGGCATCAGATTGACCGGCGGGAACCGGCAGACTTTACAGGACAGCCGGAACGCTGCCTGCCGCAACCATATCCACCACTGGTCGGAAGTCGTCCATACCTATCAGGGCGGGATTACCCTGAATGGGGTTGGGGGACTGGCTTCCCGCAATGAGCTGCACCATTCTCCCCACACCGCGGTTTTTTACACCGGAAATAACCATGTCATAGAATATAACCGGATACATGATGTGTGCCTGGACACCCATGACGCCGGCGCCATTTATTCAGGACGGAGCTATACATGGTATGGGAACGTTATCCGCTGCAATTATCTGTACAGAATAGGTTCCGACATGGGGGAGGCCAACGGTATCTATTTTGACGATGATCTTTCCGGACAGACTGCTTACGGAAATATATTGGAGGAAATCCGCGGCGCGGCTTTTCTGATTGGCGGAGGCCGTGAGATTACACTGCGGCACAACCTGATTATCCGTGCGGACTGGTCCATACATTATGATGCCCGGGCCAGAGAAGGGCTGCTGGAAGGCGGGTGGTATGGGAACGCCCTGGCTCCCCATAGCGAGGAGGTCGCGCGTTTGAAAGAAGTGGACATCCGCAGCGAAATATGGGCAGCCCATTACCCGGGACTGGCGAAGATGAAATGGTCCCTGGAACCGCCGGAGGGCATCTCAAGGGAATCCTACTATGACGACCCGGATTTTGCAATCAATCCGTCGTACAGCATTATACGGGATAATGTGTTCTGCCAGTGCGGTGTCTGTTGGAGCAACCCCAATCCGGCAGTGGCGAAATACAGCGATTTTACCGAGGAAGGGAATCTTCTTTTAGATGAAATACCGGCCTTTCAGGTTCTGGAGGACGGAACCATTCAGCTGCCGCCGGATTCCGTGGTCTTTGAGAAGATTCCGGACATGCCGTTTCAACGTGGGGATGAAAAATCAAGAAAGACTTGCTGAACAGGGGAAATTGGGAGTTGTGTTGGATCAACACCAGTTCAACCGGAAGGATTGCGAGGTCCGTTTCGGAAAGCGAGGGCACTGAGGAAAGCCGGAGTGCCTGTTTGGATATGGTATGCAGAGAGGAGGAAACTGTACCGATGCAGATACAGAAGAACGACGGAGAGGAAGCCTGGCGGGAGCTTCCCATGAGATCCGAACAGCAGATGTATGATATCATTCTGGGCTATGCGGAATCTGAGGAGCGGATCCGTCTGGTGACATTGGAAGGTTCCAGAACCAACCGGAATATTCCGCCGGATGAGTTCCAGGATTACGATATTACCTTCTTTGTCACGGATATGGACAGTTTTACGGCAGACGACGGATGGCTTGGCGTGTTTGGAAAGCGGTTGATTCTGCAGAAACCGGAGGATATGGAACTGTTTCCCCCGGAGGAGAGGGGCTATTCCTATCTGATGCTGTTCGAGGACGGCGTGAAGATGGACCTGACGCTGCTGCCCCTGGAGCTGCTGGAGGAGTATTTTACATGGGATAAACTGGTGAAGCTGCTGCTGGACAAGGATGGCAGGGTGCAGGAGCCGCCTGTGCCTACAGACATGGATTACCGCCTGCGGTGCCCCACGGCCAGGATGTTCGACGACTGCTGTAATGAATTCTGGAATACCGTTCCCTATGTGGTCAAGGGGCTCTGCCGCAGGGAGATTCTCTTTGCCATTGACCACTTGAACGAGGTGGTGCGCAAAGAACTGCTGCGCATGATTTCCTGGATGGCAGGCGCGGAGCAGGGATTTGGTTTCAGCCCGGGCAAAAATTATAAATTTCTGGAACAATATGTTTCCAGGGAATTGTGGCAGAGGCTGCTGTCCACCTACAGGATGGATTCCTATGGGGAAATGTGGGCGGCGCTGGAGCAGTGTATGAGCTTGTTTCGGGAAGTTTCGAAGAAGACGGCCTGCCTTCTTGGATATCCTTACCCGGATTATGACGAGAAAATCAGCGGTTATGCGGACTTTTTTCTGAAGAAGTTCCAGCAGCCATTTTCTGGCAATTCTTAGTCAAATTTTTACACAATCTGCAGGGGATATGGAGGCTTTGTTTCTTTGGTAATGATGAAAAAGCTTTATACATTGCCGGAAGCGATTAACCGGGATACGGAATGTACTGCGGGTATATGTTTAGGAGAACTGGGACTGAGGAAGGGTCAGACATTTACCTGTTTGTTTGATTATGGGGACCACTGGCAGTTTGATATAAAGGTTATGGAAATCAGGGAGGGTACGGTAGAGAGGCCAGAGGTGATAAAGGCCGTGGGGAATGCACCGGAACAGTATCCGTATTGCGAGTAGATTTGAAAAGAATCAATTTGCTATTGACAAAAAGAATCATATAAGATACAATGCAAGCAGATGGATGTATCTTATATGATTCTTTTTTCGGAAGGAGGACAACAGCGATTGAATGAAGGAATGGAGATATTTTTAAACGAAGGGGAAGAAAAATCGGAGAAGCCAGTGAAAACAGGGAAGACGGAGGAACTGGAGAAAACAGGGAAGGCAGAGGGGCTGGAGAAACCAGAGCGACCAGCAAAACCGGAGAGATTGGACGAACTGATCAGTAAAATTGATAAACTTCTGCTGGATTGTGGGATTAAATACAGCGGCATCATGAATTTGTATACGCCGATGGAGGCAGCCGGCAGAGACCATGCGGTATTTGCTGCCTGCGAGGCCCTGAATAACGCAGAGTGGTTAAAGGACAGGCTTGCCTGTATCTCCATCATGAACAGGACGGACGTATGCCCGTTGGAACAGATACGGCTGGATGATATGACAGAACCGTCCCCGGGCAAGCTGAAATATTACGAGGCCTACTATAAGAAATCCCGTAAGCTGGCTCATGGAATCGTAGTGGATGAGGAGAGAAAGCTGAGGGATGGGTATACATCCTACCTTATTGCGAGAAAATACGGGATCAGACCGGATATCTACGAAGCGCTTGCCGCCCGTCCGCTGCGGAAGGTGGTAAGGGGCCGTCATGTACTGCCGGAAAATGGGACATGGAAGATCAAGAGCAGCAAAAGATATTCCTGGACTTATTCTCTTAAAACAGCGGTGGTTCCCGGGGATATCTTAAAGGTACAGACGAAAAAGGGACAGATGTATATATGTGTGGACAGGATTGATTACGTGACGGGAGAGGAATTCTGCGCGGAACATTCCGCCGTCATGAAACATATGAAAAAACGATTGAAGGTATAGGGAGATACACAGGATTATGGGACGCGGAATGGATTACATTTATTCAATTGACAACCAGGAGATACTGATAGAAGCAGACCAGAAGGATTCGCGTAAGGATGTAGCGGCTCTGTATGTCCGGAGCAGAAAAGAAAAGGGGCTCACCCAGGCAGAACTGGCCAGGCGTGCTGGAATTCCTCGGACAAATATCACGCGGTTTGAAAGCGGTGATTACAATCCCTCATTGGAAATGATGGTGCGGATTGCGGCGGCGCTTGGCATGAAGCTGCAGATTGAGCTGGCTGAGCGGACCTGTCAGGGACAGGGAGCTGCTCACCGCTGAGATGGATATGTCGGCGGAGGTGTTTTTCAGGAATAACTGATTGTGAAATTACAGGGGATAGGATATAATGAAGTCAGAAATGTTAATTATGCCGAAGACATTGGCTGGAAAGACAAAGGATTGAAACGAAGAGTGCTGTCGTGGACATTGTGTTGGAAAGGAATAGGGGCTGGATATGGCAAGGACAGTAAGCATCGGAAATCAGGATTTTGAGAGCCTGCGGATAAAAAACTGTTTCTATGTGGATAAGACGGGCTTTATTCGGGAATGGTGGGAGTCAGAAGATGTGGTGACGCTGATCACCCGCCCGAGGCGCTTCGGGAAGACCCTGAATATGAATATGCTGGAGAAGTTCTTTTCGGTGGAATATGCCGGCAGGAGCGACTTGTTTGAAGGGCTGGATATCTGGAAGGAAGAGAAGTACCATAAGCTGCAGGGGACATACCCGGTGGTGATGGTCAGCTTTGCCAGTATCAAGGAGACGAATTATACTACAGCCAGAAGAAAAATCTGTCAGATTCTCGCGGATGAATTCAACAAGTATCATTTTCTTTTGGAGGAAGGGGGTCTGACAGAGCAGGAAAAGGATACGTTTTGCAGGAAGAATATTGATATGGATGATGCGGACGCGACACTGGCTCTGAATCAGCTGTCTCTTTATCTTTCACGTTATTATGGGAAGAAGGTGATCATCCTTCTGGACGAATATGATACTCCCATGCAGGAGGCCTATATGAACGGATACTGGGAGGAGCTTGTGGCTTTTACCAGAAGCTTCTTCAATGCCACTTTTAAGACAAATCCTTATTTGGAGCGGGCGGTGATGACGGGAATCACGAGAGTCAGCAGAGAATCCATGTTTTCGGATTTGAACAATTTGGAAGTGGTGACGAATACGTCAGAAAAATATAAAGACGTTTTTGGCTTCACGGAAGAGGAAGTATTTGATGCATTGGATGAATTTGGTATGTCTGACCGCAGGGAAGAAATAAAGCGGTGGTATGATGGATTTATATTCGGAAGCCGGTCGGATATGTATAATCCGTGGTCTATAATCAACTATCTGGACAAGAGGAAGGTAGGGCTCTATTGGGTTAACACCAGCTCCAACAGCTTGGTGGGAAAGCTGGTGCAGGAGGGGAGCCGTGAGCTTAAGATGACCATGGAAAGGCTGCTGCGGGGGGAGACATTTACCGTCGAGCTTGAGGAGCAGATCGTATTCAGCGAACTGGGTCAGGGGGATGAGGCTGTGTGGAGCCTGTTGCTTGCCAGCGGTTACCTGAAGGCTGTGCATCATGAATTCAATATCGATCTGGCTAAGGCAGAATATGAGCTGCAGCTGACCAACAGGGAAGTCCGGGCTATGTTTGAAGGAATAATAGAGGGGTGGTTCAGGCGGTGCCGGGGAGTGAATAACGCCTTTCTGCAGGCCCTGCTGTCCGACGATCTGAAGGGGATGAATGCCTATATGAACAAGATCGCCCTTCAGACCTTCAGCTATTTTGATACGGGGACAAATCCTTCGGAACAGGAGCCGGAGCGGTTCTACCACGGTTTTGTGCTGGGGATGATGGTGGAGTTGGCCGACAGATATGTTTTGACCTCCAATCGCGAAAGCGGTTTTGGCAGGTATGATGTGATGTTGGAGCCGAGGCAGGGAAAAGGGACCGCTGATGCCTTGTCCCCGGATGCCATTATAAATAATTGCGGAAGAGATGCAATTATTATAGAATTTAAGGTGCTGGATCCAGATGAAGAGAAGGAACTGGCTGATACGGTGCGGGAAGCGCTGAACCAGATTGAGAAGAAACAGTACGAAGCCATATTGCGGGCAAGGGGTATTCCTTCAGAGCGAATCAGAAAGTATGGTTTTGCATTCTGTGGGAAAAGGGTCCTTATTGGGAAAGCCGAATGATTTAGCTTTTTCTGATTATTTGAATGTGGAGGTGAACGGAATGCTGTCGGATGAGATGAGAGAGGAATTGGTACAGGGTCTGACGGATATCTTTAGAAATAATATTTCCATGATTATTTTATACGGTTCAGTGGCGAGGGGCGATGCAACAGGGGAGAGCGATATCGATATTGCGATTGTTGTAAGGAGTCAGATGGATGATGTGACAAAGAGGCGCTTCCTAAGTTGGGCTGCCGACATGGACATTCGATATGAAAGAGTTTTTTCAATCGTGGATATACAGGAGTCCAATATGAAGAAATGGGAAGATTTACTTCCTTTTTATCAGAATGTGAAAAGGGAGGGAATTATTTTATGGAAAGCTGCTTGAAAGAACTGGCGGGCAAAGCACTCTGGAGTGATAGCATATTTTACAAAAGAATATTTGAAGACAGAGATTCTGGACAGGAGCCTGGCGATTATCATAAAAGAGAGTTTGCTTTGCAGAGAAAAGTCTGATTATGACGATTTCTATGTGGCGGGAAGAACTGAGGCAGAAGAACAGTTTAAAAGCGCAAAGCATTTTGTTCAGCAAGTGGAAAATTACGTGAATTCTCAGTCATACCTCACATGAATATTTCATACAATAGTAAAAAATATTCTTGAGGGGTATTCCTTTGAAGGATTATATCGAAGAACGTGCCATCGGCATTGCCAACTATATCATCGAAAACAATGCCACGGTGCGGCAGACAGCGAAGGCCTATGGAGTCAGTAAGAGTACAGTACATAAGGACGTGACCGAGCGCCTCATGCAGGTTAACCCTGCCCTGGCATCGGAAGCCAGGAAGGTTCTGGATTTAAACAAGTCCGAGCGTCATATCCGCGGGGGACTTGCTACGAAAGAGAAATATTTGCATCAGCATGGGAATTTGGTATAGGTGCAAGGAGCGGACCTTATTAGCCTGAGAAAGGATATGGCAGTAAATGCATGTTGAAGCTCCGGGGGCAATTACCGTAAAAGAGCGCAAAGAGGACAGGGAGGAAATCGAATAGAAAAGTGAAGAATCCATCGGCAGACTTAAGGATCTGCGGGTGGATTTTCATTTGTATACGGCCCAAAACACTTGCCAGCCCATGACAAGTGAGTATTTCCGCAATGCAGCATATATAGGCGGCATATAAATAGAAACAGTGCTTCTATTGTCAGGAATGAATGCGCTGATAGGCAGGGAAAGGAAGAATACAGAAAAGAGTGCAGAAAATGCAGAAAAGAATGCAGAAAAGAGCCATAAAATTGGTGGTAATTTTACGGGTATTGTTGTACAATAAAAAAGTAGGAAAATATATTGCGGTTAAGAACAGAATTTTGAGATTTCCAACGGCAGCCAGGTTAAAAATTTTGCATGTTCAGAATGTTGTAATAATGGGGATTTGGACAAACAGTTGAACAGGCCGGAACAGGAGCGGATATGAGAGTATTGTTAACATCAGCAGGTTTGGAGACAACAGAGATTCAAAAATGTTTTATGGAGTTGATAGACAAGGATATGGCTTTGGTTCAGGCATTGTTTATTCCTACGGCGGCAGTCAATGCAGGAGCCATAGAAGTACTGCCCAAATGTATGAATGATTTGTTAAAATGCGGTATCCCGGATAAAAATATCAGGGTGTATGACCTGCATGCCGGAATGGATATCGGAGAACTGCAGCGATATGATGTGGTGTATCTGTGCGGCGGTGATACCTGCTATCTTCTTGAGCGGGTGAATGACACCGGATTCGGCAAAACCTTGATGGAGTATATCCAGATGGGTGGGGCTGTGATTGGCGTAAGTGCGGGGAGTCTGATTTTTTCAAACAACCTGTGTGATAATTTGGGGTTACTGGACACAAAGCTGGATGTCCACTGTGCGGACGGCGAAAAACGAGGAAAGCTTGCCTGTCCTTTGAAAGACAATATACGGCTTACAAATACCTGTGCTCTTCTGGTCCGGAAACTTCCGGATGGATTGGAGATAATCGGTGACTGAACGGGGCGGGGCGGAGATAAATTAGTCGAAAGATATAAAAACGACATAAAAAAGTGCGGGAGGCAGCAGAATATGCACATAGACAGGGAGGACATGCTGGAGCTTACCAGAAGGATGACAGTTTCCAGAAACTGCTTCGGCAGGATAGCGGGAGCCTATATGGACGAGGAAGGTTTTATAGACGGCACCTTTAACACACATTTCCTGAAATTATCACCTGCGGACCGGGAGAAAAATCTGAAAATAGCCAAAGCCATACCTTTCTCCGACACTAATGCGGAATTGAAAAATTACCGCTTCCGGCCGGAAGACAGGAAACCGGGAAGTATCTGGCAGCTTATGATGGCATTACGGGAATGTGAGCTGAAAAATGATGCGCTGCTGCTTTCCTTATACGAGTACATAGGAGAAAGATATCAGCCGGGCTTTCCCTATTGTATCTATGTATTTCAGGGAAATTATGACGTTCCCGTAAAAAGAAGCGATAAAGCACAGCAGTGGGAGTCTGAGGAAGTATACAGCTTTCTGGACTGTGCCGTGTGTCCCGTGAGCGTAGATTACGAAGCCGGAATGCCGGACTGGGGCTTCCTGTTTCCGGCGTTCAGCAACAGAAGCACAGATGTGGAGGGGATCAATATCTACTCGTCGGAGAAGGAGCATGAGGAACTGGTAAGGTTATTTATAACAGGGTAGCATCAACGCATTTGCTAGCTAACGTTAAAAGGATAAAGTATAGAAAACAGAAGAACGAAATTTCAAACAGAGAGGAACCATTTATGGATAAGACGGGAACTCGAAATAAAGTACAGACAAAAGCTCAGGCAAAAATACAGACAGAAGCCCAGGCAAAAACACAGACAGAATCTCAAACAAAAATGCATATAGAATCATGGGCAAAGGCTCCGGAGAAAGGGAGGGCAGAATCCCAGGGAGATACCCTGCAATTTCTCTTTACAGAAAAAGATTTCCACCTGGACGCCCAATCATCTCAGGATGCAGCGGAGAAAAGCAGCTGGCGGAGCCGTTTCGAAGAGGACAAGTATTACGCCCTGTACCAGATGGGTTTCGAGGAAAAGACGGAAAATCTCACCGCATCCGCAGGCTTTCTCCGCCTGGTATCGGATCTGTTTTTAAAGCGTCTGACCAGCCTGCCGGAACTGGAGCTTGCAAGGGAAAAAGTAGCGCTGAAACCGCTGCCTGAGGATGTGGACAGCCTCCTGAAAGCGGTACCCTTTGCCATCGGCGCAGAGTATATAGATACGAAATGGATCAACGCTGTCTTTCGGAAGCTTTTGGATATTTTTGCCCGGGAAATCTCTGTTTATAACGGAACGGTGGAGATGTACCTGACGGAAAAAAACCAGCATCTCCATGTGCCGGAGCGAATCTTTTTTCACCTGGTAGAGCACAAAGATTATGATTTTCCGTTTGCATTCCTCGCCACCTACGCCACAAAGGGAAAGGACGGAAAAGTCCGGCATGTACCCTTAAAATACGCCCTGACAGAATACGGGGACGAAAGAGAAAAACTGCTGAAGCTCCTGGCCTGCCTGAACCGCGCGGCGGAGGTATCTGCGCTTGTGAGCGGTTTTATGGAGAGCGGGGAAATGTTCCATCCGCTGCGGCTGACGGCAGAGGAAGCATATACTTTTCTAAAAGATATAGAAGCAATCGAGCAGGTAGGGATTCTGTGCCGGATTCCGAACTGGTGGAAAAAGCGCGCTTCCTCAGTCTCACTGGAAGCCAGCCTGGGGGATGACAAACCTTCCCTGCTGGGCTTTGATACCCTGATTTCCGTACAGCCCAAACTGGTGGTGGACGGAATGGAACTGACGGAAGAAGATATCCGCAGCCTTCTGGAGCAGACAGAGGGGCTGGCGCTTCTGAAGGGGAAATGGGTAGAGGTAGACCACGAAAAGCTGCGGGAATTATTGGCCAGAATGGAAGAGCTCCCTTCCGCAATGACACTTTTTGACGCCATGCAGCTGGAATTGGGGCAGGGCAATAAGCAGATGGATGTGGGAGCCACGGTTTCCAACGGAGAATGGCTGTCGGAGTTTCTGATGCACCTGAGAAAACCGGAGACCATCCGCAAGGCCGCACTGCCAAAAAGCTTCTGCGCCACACTGCGCCCCTACCAGAAAAACGGCTTCACCTGGCTGAATTATATGGACAAACTGGGCTTTGGTGCCTGCCTGGCGGATGATATGGGGCTGGGGAAAACGGTCCAGGTATTGGCTTATCTGGAGAAGCTGCGCACCGATAATCCGGATGCAAAGGCGCTCCTGGTGCTTCCGGCTTCCCTTCTTGGAAACTGGAAAAAGGAAGCCGAAAAATTTGCGCCAGATATGGATTTGCGGATTCTTCACGGAAAGAGCGGTGCCGTACTGGAAGAAGAGTTGACGGAAAACAGTACATTCCTGACGATTACCACATATGGAATGGTGCCCCGCATTAAGAAATTACAGGAAATAAAATGGGACTGCATTATCCTGGATGAAGCCCAGGCCATTAAGAATGCCGGAACCAAACAGACCAGGGAAATCAAGAAGCTGTCTTCCAGAATGCGTGTTGTGATGACAGGTACGCCAATCGAAAATGAGCTGATGAACCTGTGGTCTTTGTTTGACTTTCTGAATAAAGGGCTGCTGGGTTCCTCAAAAGAATTCCATGAGTACTGCAAGGGGCTGGATGCGCACCCGGAAGGCTACATGCGGCTAAAAGCCATGGTGTCCCCTTTTATGCTCCGGCGTGTGAAAACGGATAAAAAGATTATCTCTGACCTGCCGGAGAAGCTGGAGAGCGTGGACTATGTGTCTCTTTCCAAAAAACAGATTGTCCTCTACAGGAAGGCTGTGGCGGATATGGAGAAACTGATTGCGGAAGTGGAGGGCATACAGCGCAGCGGAATCATCCTGACTACCATTATGAAACTGAAGCAGATCTGCAACCATCCGGATCAGTATCTTGGCCAGACGGCTTACGCCATGGAGGAAAGCGGGAAGCTTCTGATGCTGAAGGAAATCTGCGAGACCATATATGAGAAACGGGAAAGAGTGATTGTGTTTACGCAATTTAAGGAAATTACGGAGCATCTTGCGGCGTTTCTGGAGCAGGTCTTCGGGAGAAAGGGATATGTCCTTCACGGCGGCACTCCGGTGGCGAAGCGGGGAAAGATTGTGGAGGAGTTTCAGGGTGAAAGTTACGTGCCCTTTATTGTGGTTTCGGTAAAAGCAGGAGGCACAGGGCTGAACCTGACCAAAGCCAACCATGTGATCCATTTTGACCGCTGGTGGAATCCCGCGGTGGAAAACCAGGCCACGGACAGGGCTTTCCGCATCGGGCAGAAGAAGGATGTGGTGGTGCACAAGCTGGTATGCCAGGGAACTATCGAAGAGAAAATCGATGCCATGATCGCATCAAAGAAGGAACTGGCGGAGAATGTCATAGGCTCCGGCGGGGAGAAATGGATCACGGAACTGAACAATGAGGAACTGATGTCCATGCTGAGGCTGGAGATGCCGAAGTGAGCGCGGCAGAATTGTTGATTTATACTCAAGACCGCCAGAATTTACTGATGTGTCTTTGGCGAGCATACATGGCTGGCGGTCTTTCGTTGTTGGTTACTGCAAATTTCAACGGCGTGCAGTATAAATGCATTATTTGCAGTTTTTTGTCCTATGCTCGTGGGCGCAAACATTTGCCGCTTTCTGTCTCACATTGTAAAGCACTCACCAGTTATAAATTCAGGAAGCCTTGATAGTCTGCTTTACCTGTCTGGGGCGTATACGGGTAAATGCAGCCCAAACAGCGTGGCGTACATGTAAGAAAACGGAGAGTAGAGAATATGGGAAGTTACTGGAAAACAGGAAATTATAATCAGCCCAATGCGGCAGAATTGAAGCGGAATGCGGAAGACAGCAGGAAGAAAGAGAAAAAGAAAGGAAACGTGCTGGAACCGGTGACGGTGCAGGGCAGGGAAATCGTCCGGAACTGGTGGGGAAGGGCCTGGTGCGACAACCTGGAGAGCTATGCGGATTATGAGAGCCGGCTGGATCGGGGAAAGCGGTATGTGAGAGCCGGGGCCGTGATCGACTTAAAGATCCAGAAGGGGAAAATCCTCGCCAGAGTGCAGGGAACCCGCAAAGTGCCTTACAAAGTAGAAATCCGGATCAGCCCCCTTTCGGAGGAAAAATGCCAGAGCATCATCGAAAAATGCGGCAGGAAAATCGAGAATATGGAAGAACTGCTGAACGGGAACTTTCCCGTGCAGATGCAGGAGCTGTTCCAGGGAAAGGACGGCTTGTTCCCCGCGCCCAGGGAAATCAGTTTTAACTGCAGCTGTCCGGACTGGGCATTGCTGTGTAAGCATGTGGCGGCAGCTTTGTATGGGGTGGGAGTCCGCCTGGACGAACAGCCGCTGCTGTTTTTTGAACTGAGGGGCATCGACATAGGACGCTTTATCGATGTGACATTGGCAAACAAGGTGGAAGCCATGCTTGCCAATGAGGGAAAGCCCAGCGACAGGATCATTGCGGATGAGGATATCAGGGATCTGTTTGGGGTGCTGTGAAGTTATCCGGACAGGGTAACTTATTGCAAAATATATAAACGGCATTTTTAATTCCTGCCAGCCATTATGCCCGGCAAGTCATGCCGTTTATCTGCTTTATGTGCAAGATTTAATCACAGAGAGGGTTTAATTCCCCACTGCTTGCAGCGCAACAAACTAATGACGAACGAAGTGAGTCTCGGGCTGATACCCCGCAGCTTGCTGTGGGGAGTTTCATTCGCCGGATATATAGAATATATAATGTGTAAGTGGATAGAGAGGAGAACTGTATTGAGATTTCAGGAGTTGAGATTAAGAAACTGGAGAAATTTTGGTAATGTAAATTTTGAGCTTACAAACAGAGTCTTTATCATCGGAGCAAATGCAGCGGGAAAATCTAATTTGTTGGATGTATTTCGCTTTTTGAAGGATGTTACAGCGGATGGCTTGCAGAAAGCTGTCAATGCAAGGGGAGGAATCAAAAAGTTAAGATATTTAAATGCAAGAAGTCAAAACTATATAGAGATTTTTGTGAGGTTGATAGAGGAACAAGAAGGTACTTCTGTTGAGTGGACATATACCTTACAATTTAATTCGGCTGGGGGAAAACATGAAAACAGGGATATCAATATTAAGTTGGAGAAAATAACTTGTGGCAGTGATGTTTTAGAAGATAGAAAATATCAGGATGGGGATTATTTATCAAATCAATTTACCTATCTGGAACAGCCTGCTATGAATACGAAATACAGAGCGCTTTATGAATGCTTTAGGGATATTTCCTATGTGAATATCATTCCACAATTGATTCGCGAATCCGATTCCTTTATTCCTTCGGCATCAACAGAAGATTTTTATGGAAGAAATTTATTGGAAAATATTTCAGCGGCACCAAAAAAAAGCAGAGCGACAAAGCTAAATGTTATAAATAAAATCTTAAAGTTGGCTGTTCCACAATTTTCAAATCTGGAGTACACACAAGATGAAAAGGGACGTCCTCATCTGCAGGTAAAATATGAACACTTCAGGCCGCAGGGAGCATATCAGAGGGAAGATCAATTTTCAGACGGAACCCTGCGTCTTTTGGGGATTATATGGGCAATTTTAGATGGTACAGGGGTATTACTTTTGGAAGAGCCGGAATTGTATCTGTATTCAGAGATAGTAAAGCAGCTTCCAATGTTTATTGCCAATGCACAGAAAAGTAAGATTGCCAAAAATAGACAGGTAATTATTTCATCGCACAGCTTTGATCTACTTGATACGGATACCATCGATTTAGACGAGATTATGATATTGGAGCCTGGAAAAGAGGGGACTGTTGTAGAAAAAGCCAGTGAGAGTGAGACGGCAAGGGCTAAGGTCGAAGCGGGATATACACCGGCAGATGCAGTAATTCCTAAAGTTACGCCAAAGGGAATCATGGAGGGGCAGTTATCATTGTTTGATTTTGGGTTAGTTCAGAGATAAAAATGAGGCGGAGGTAAAATGACTGTATATATAGGGGGAGAAGATTTTGTAACAAAACAGATTGCAAAACGTCTGATAAAATTCTGTATGGCAGATACAGAGATAGAATTTGAGGATTTAACCTCTCGTGCCCATGGTACTCGTGCTTTGGAAACTTTAAACGTAATGTTGAACTTTGCAAAAAAGTATCCTGTGGTAGCTGTTTTTGATTCGGATGGCAATTGTATTATTGAGTTATTGGAGAAGTATACATCGGATAAAAGAAATGCTGATTATGCTGCGGTTAATTTTGCAGTTGATGAGGCGGAAGCTTGGCTGATGGCAGACAGAGAAGGGTTGGCGAAATATTTCAGGATATCTGTAGACGAAATACCGGATAAGAAAAGTGGTGATTTGGAGATTTCCAGCAGCGTACCATATAAAACAAGTTTGTATATTTTAACGGAGATTGCACCCTTATCAAAAGCAGTATCAATCAGAGAAGCGTTAGCCTTTGAAAAACCAGGGAAAAAGCCTTCCACTTATAATTCAATATGGGGAAAATATATTGATGAGATTTGGAACATTAGCGCAGCCTGTGAAAACTCGGAAAGCTTGAGAAGAACAATAAAACGGATTAAAAAGATGCTTGCAGCAAAAGGTATTGCTGAAGCGTAAGCTATTTCTAAGGAAATGTCTGCAGCTTACATGAACCGCTTCGCGACCCCTGTAAGCCAAGAGAATAACCGCTGCGAGTTCATAGCGATTTTTATTGTATTTCTGGTTTTTTGCCTGAATAAGTTGCAGCGGTTATTTTCTGACAATTTCTAAGGAAGTCCGGAATTTATGCCAGCAGCCAGTCAATCAAATTCAGTGCCTTGATTCCATCATAAGAAGTGATATAATTTCTGTCCATGGACAATACAAGCTTCTCGTAATTATCCGGTATCATGCGCAGAGGCTTCAGCTCACGTTCGCGGGTTTCCGGCGACTGCATGCTTTCCGCCACTTGGATGTAGCGTTTATCATTGGGCTTTTCGGCCACGAAATCCACTTCCGTTTCACCGACTTTGCCAATATATACCCGATAGTCCCTGCGCAGCAGTTCCAGAAAGACAATATTCTCTATGATATGTCCCCTGTCCGCATCACGGTAGCCCAAAAGCATATTGCGGAAGCCCAAGTCAATGATGTAATTTTTGCCCAGAGTCTTCAGCAGCTGTTTTCCTTTGATATCGTAACGGCTTACGGAGTAGAAGATGAAAGCGCTGCGGAGCATGGCAATATACTTGTCCACTGTCTTTCCGGCTACATTCCTTCCTTTTCCGCTCTGAATGTCGCCCTCAGCGGACAGGACATTTCCGATGTTGTTGGGCGAAGTAATGCTGCCGATATTGGAACAGAGGAACAGCATAATCTTCTGCAGCATATTCTGGTCAGCCTGATGATTGCGCTGTAAAATATCACGCAGGACAACCGTGGAATAAATGCCTTCCAGCGCCTGGATGCTCCTGGCTTCATTGAACCGGTATTCACGGAGGATAGGCATGCCGCCGAACTGCAGGTATTTCTGGAATTTTTCCTCCATTGTAATGGCGGATTCAAATTCATAGAAGGTCAGAAATTCCCGGAAGGACAGCGGCAGCATACGGATTTCCACATAGCGGCCGGAGAGCAAAGTGGAAAATTCGGTTGACAGCAGATAGGCATTGGAGCCTGTGATATAAATATCCACATCAAAATCAAGGCGAAAAGATTCTATGGCCTTTTCCCAATGCTCCACGGCCTGCAGTTCATCGAAAATCAGGTAGGTTTTTCCCTTTTTTGCGATATGTCCGCTGACATAATCATAAAAGGCCAGGTAATCTGCCAAATTCCGGTAACGCAGCGATTCCAGGTTCATATGAAGGATATTTTCATCCGGCAGTCCGCTGTCTGTCAGGTACTGGTGAAACAAATCCAGCAGCGAGGATTTCCCGCATCTTCGGATGCCTGTCACGATTTTGACTAAATCCACATCTTTATTTTGGATCAGCTGATTCAGATATTCTGGGCGGTCAATCAGTGCAGCCATAATATATCTCCTAAACTTTGTATTCTCTTTGGATTTTTTGATGCATTTCTTTCCATACATTATACGCCCAAAAAGGAACCCAAGTCAAGAGTTTCTGACTTACAAGTCTGAAACTTTACATAAAATGACAGTTTTCGACAAATAAGTCTGAAATTATATATGGAAGTTTAAGCAAATGTTTTTCGTATGCTATCAGGAAGCAAGTGCAGCTTCCTGTAGTTGGATGCGGCGCAAAGGATATGTCTTTTATCAGATGCGCGGGGAGTTTTCCGATGACACATAGTATTGTGCCTGCGCCTGCCAAAGCTCATGGTACAGCTCGTCCTGCCGGGCAATCAAAGTCTCATGGCTGCCGGTCTGTATGATTTCTCCGTTATCAAATACTGCAATCTTGTCGCAGAAACGGCAGGAGGCAAGCCTGTGGCTGATGTAGACAGCGGTCTTGTCACCGGCGATCTCGTTGAATTTGCTGTAAATCTCGTATTCTGAAACCGGATCCAGGGCGGCGGTGGGCTCGTCCAGGATCAGGAAGGGCGCATCCTTGTAAAGCGCCCTGGCAATGGCAATTTTCTGTCCTTCTCCGCCGGAAATTTCAATACCGCTTCCGGCGAAATCCTTGTACAGATAACTTTCCGTTCCCTCCGGCATGGCGGACAGGCGTTCCCCGAAGCCGGCCTGGACCAGGCATTCCATAGCTTTTTCCCTGTCGTATTCCGGACTTGCGGCCACATTCTGCCCCAGGCTGAAAGCAAACAGCCCGAAATCCTGGAAAACAATGGAGAAAATGGACATGTACTCGTCATAGTCATACTTTTTGATATTGACTCCATTCAGCAGAATCTCGCCTTCTGTCGGATCATACAGGCGGCACATCAGTTTGATAAAGGTAGTCTTCCCGCTGCCGTTTCTGCCCACGATGGCCAGCTTTTCCCCAATCTTGAATTTCAGGTTCACATGGCGCAGGGCATATACCTGCGTATTGGGATAGCGGAAGGAAACATCACGGAATTCCACGTAATATTCATTGTCGTCCCGTTTCTCCACGGTGAGGGAGCCCTGGTACATGGGATTGGGAATATCCAGGTAGGAAAAATAGCGTTTCAGATACTCATTGTTGTTTAGCAGCATCTGCAGGGCGGAGAGAAATCCGGCGGCTGCGTCCAGAAGCAGCATGATACAGGACACATAACGTGCAATGGAGCCTACGGTGACAGTGCCCGGAAGCGCCGCGTAGATCAGGATCAGATAGACACCGAACCGCAGCAGGTGGTTTAAGAGGATATCCGCCGTTTTCAGGCCGGCGCGCTTCATGTTCAGGTGCATTTCCTGCCGGTTGATTGTCTGCTCCTGTTCCGCATTGAATGCCAGCAGTTTTTCAGCCATATCATAGATGCGGATATCTTTGGCGCTGCCGTAATGCTCCATGTAGTTGTAATATTTGCTGCTGGCCAGATTCAGATGGACGCAGGATGCATAAAAGCGGTTGGTCAGGCTCCCGGTTTTACGTGTGGTGAAGATACTGCAGACAAGCGCCAGAACTATGCCGCCCACCAACCCAAGCTTCATATACGCAGGGATAGCGTCCAGGAAGAAAAAGGACAGAGTCAGTGAGGCGGACATGAGAATCCTGGTCAGTGTGGAAGATAACTGTTCCGTGCAGTAAATCAGGCGCCACATATTGTATCCGGTCTGGGACTCCATGGCAATCCGGGAACGGAGGAGCGCCACATCCGGGTCTTCCACGGAGGCATACGCCAACTTCATGGTCTTCTCGGACTGATCCCAGCTCAGGTTCCGGTACATTTCATTGGAAGCCTGTTCCAGTACGGAAGACATCCAGGTGCCGGCCAGGCTTAGCAGGAATACACTTCCCACTGTAAGTGCCACAAGAAGAAGCAGCTTCTCGGTGGGCTGTCCTTCGTACAGGGCATCGATCAGCAGGGCCGATATATAGATGGGGATATAAGGCAGCAGATTTTGGAGAACATTGCCTGCGACCAGGCAGAGCAAATGGGCTCTGCTGAGGGAATACAGGTATTGGAAGGATCTTTTGGTAATCCAGATATGTTCTGTAAATTTCATGTTTCTCTCCTTTTGGATTATACTACAGACCGCAAGAATTTACGAATATGTCTTTGACGAGCATATATGGCTGGCGGTCTTTCGCTGTCGGTTACTGCAAATTTCAGCGGCGTGCAGCATAAATTACGGGAACCGCTTCGAGGACGGCGGCTCCGCATAAGATTTTCAGCTTTGATTTTCATCTCGATACCAGCAGCTCTGTATTTCGTAAAGCTCCGCATACTCGCCGCCCAGGGAAAGCAGCTCCTGGTGAGTTCCTTCCTCCGTGACAGCTCCATCCTTCAGAAACAGGATTCTGTCGCAGAACTGGGTGGAAGCCAGCCTGTGGGAGATGAAGAGGGAGGTTTTGTCCCGGGTCATATCCCGATACTGAAGGTAAATCCTGTTTTCGGCAATGGGGTCCAGGGCGGCGGTGGGCTC
>DKVC01000288.1:0-22791 GCA_002490995.1 Lachnospiraceae bacterium UBA7188 | reverse complement strand
GGCGGTGGGCTCGTCCAGCACCAGGACGGGGGCATCCTTGTAGAGCGCCCTGGCCAGCATCAGCTTCTGTAATTCACCGCCGGACAATTCGGTGCCGTCGGCATGGAGCTGTTTATCCAGCCTGGAGCGGCTCCCCTGGGGCAGGGAATCCAGCTTTTCGCCCAGGCCTGCCCGGCGCATACACTGCTCCGCGCGGAGGATATCCGTATTTTCGGCGGTTTGTCCGGACACGGTTTCGGCCAGGGAAAAGAAGCCGGTCTGTACATCCTGGAAAACAGCGGAAAACAGGCGGTAATAGTCTTTTCGATAAAAGGAGCGATACGAAATACCGTTAATCCGGATATTGCCTTCCGTGGGGCGGTAGAGCCCGCACAGCAGCTTGACAAGAGTGGTCTTTCCGGCGCCGTTGAGGCCTACCAAAGCGATTTTCTCCCCGGGCCTTATCCGGAAGCTGATGTCGTGAAGGGTATCGCTGCCGGCACCCTCATACCGGAAAGAGACATGCTCGAAGGCAATTTCCGGCGCTGCCGCCAGATGCTTCTCTATCGATTCCTCCCCGCTGCCGTCCTGTTCGGGCAGATCCATATAACGGCGGTAATCACAGATGTCAAGGCTGGTAGAGCGGATGCCGTTCCATTCGTTCATGATATTGCCGATAAAGGAGGCAAACATGGAAATGGCGGAAAAATACAGGAGAAAACGGTCCACGGTAATGCTGCCTTCCAGGGTCATTTGAATCAGCAGGATATAGGCGGCGCCGTCCCGGAGGAGGATGACGAATAAATCGGCGATCCGGGAGAGAAAGCGCCTTCTGACAGCCTGCTTTTCCCAGGAGCTGCGCCTGCGGGAAAGGTCTGTAAATACTTCCCGGAACCACCCGGCCATACCGTAGATACGGATATCCTTGGCTGCCGCAAAATCGTCGGTTTTTTCCTGCACATACCATATTTTCCTGTCCAGGTCGGTCACATACTCCCGCTGGCTGTACTCCCAGCTGCGGTAAGCCCGGGCGCAGAACCAGTTCACGGCGGGGGCAATGGTCAGAACAGGTACGAGGAGAGGGCTGACAAAGGAAATAACCGACCCGAAGAGCAGGTAGCACAGGACATTTTCCAACAGTTTCAGGCTGCGCTTCGGCACATCGGAGACCGGCTGCACGCCGTTCCACAGCTGGGTTGCCCGTGTGGCCCGGTTACGGAGGTCGCGGATTTCCTTTTTCTCATAATCCTGAAAAAACAGGTTCAGTGATTTTCGGTCTATTGCAACACATCTTTGATAGCGGTATTTGGCCAGATAGCCTCGGGAGGCATAGTCCGAAAAATTCTGCACGATATGGCATACAAGCATCACCAGGATGACGGCGCCTGTTTTGAAGGCAGCCTGTGCCAGTGGGGAACGGTTTGTGATTTCCGCTGCTGCCAACGGTGAATAACTTGTGATTTCCGTTGCCGTCAACGGTGAATAGTTTGTGATTTCCGCCACCACCAGGGACGGCAGATAGATTTCCGTATAGGCAAGGCACACATTCAGCGGGATTTCCAGCAGCATCAGCAGGAAAAAACAGGGTGCGTCCCTCCAGATGCCCTGAAAGCTCCAGACGGCGTTGCTCAGGGCGGAACGGTAAGGTTTTACTTTTTGCTTTTTGGTTTTGTTCATGGTATGTGGGCTCCTTGTGTTCTTTGGGTATATTTTACCGCAAATAAGTTCTGAAAAGCAATCTGTACACGAATTGCTTTTTGGAGGGCACGAATTGCAATAGCAGGTATGGAAAAAATGCCTGAGGAAGTGCCCATTCTGCCTTTTTGTGTAAAAAAGATTAAAAAGAAAGTGCCCTTTCGTGAAAAATAGATTTAAAACAAAGTGCCTTTTCGTGAAAATTAGACTTGAATAAAAATGCCTTTTCGTGTAAAATAATAGATGAAATAATCTGCCTTTATGTGGATGACTGCCGGAGCATAAAAGTGCCTTTTCGGGATATTATAATAAGAAAGTGTCTACAAATAACTGCTGCAGGTTTATGGCAATTTTTATTGTATTTCCGGGCTTTCGTCTGAAGCAATTGCAGCAGTTATTTTCTGACAATTCCTAAAAAAGCGCGTTACAATGACCGGCGGATTCCGGTTCCTGCTGTTGCGGGAGGATGAAAGGAGCCTTTATGAAGCGAAAAATCTATAGCCGTTTGCTGGAATGGAAAGAAAAAGATCAGGGAAGCTGCGCGCTGCTGCTGGACGGAGCCAGGCGTGTGGGGAAGAGTTATATTGCCAGGGAGTTTGGTGAAAAGGAATACAGAAGTTATCTTCTGATTGACTTTGCCCATCTGCAGCGTGAAGTCAGGGAAATATTTGAAAATGACATGAATGACTTTGATATGTTTTTCAACAAGTTATCAGCGTATTATCGGACAACGCTTTACAGGAGAGAGTCTCTGATTATTTTTGACGAGGTTCAGCGGTACCCGGGGGCGAGGGAGTTAGTTAAATATCTGGTTGCGGACGGGCGTTATGACTACCTGGAAACGGGTTCCCTGATTTCGCTGAAAAGGAATGTGGAAAACATTGTCATTCCCTCGGAGGAGGAGCATGTGGAAATGTTTCCCATGGATTTCGAAGAATTTTTATGGGCAATGGGGGATGAGGCTACAGTGCCGTATCTGAGGCAGTGCTTTGAGGAGCTTCGTCCGTTGGGGCAGGCTTTGCACAGAAGGGTGATGAATGATTTCCGGCAGTATATTCTGGTAGGCGGGATGCCCCAGGCGGTTATGGCTTATCTGGAGACGAAAAATTTCGAGGACGCAGACAGGGTGAAGAAACGCATCCTGACTCTGTACAGGCAGGATATCACAAAGTTTGCAGGAGGCTATGAGGCGAAAGTCCTTTCTATTTTTGATGAACTGCCGTCGCAGCTCTCAAAGACGGAGAAAAAGTATAAACTTTCAAGTATTGATAAGGAGGCCAGGTTCCGGGATTACGAGAACGCTTTTATGTGGCTGACCGAGGCTATGGTGGTGAACAATTGTTACAACGCAACGGATCCAACGGTAGGCCTGTCTATGAGCGGGGAATACACAACGCGGAAATGTTATATGGCGGATACCGGACTGCTGGTGTCACATACTTTTATGGATGACCGTTTTATGGATAATGATCTGTACCGGGATATTTTGCTGGACAGGATGCATGTCAATGAAGGCATGCTGATGGAAAATATCGTGTCACAGGAATTGCGGGCCAGCGGACACAGGCTTTATTTCTACTCCAGGTCGGATACGGACAACAGGGAGAACCATATGGAAATTGACTTTCTGATTCGAAAGAAGAGGAAGATATGTCCGGTGGAGGTAAAATCCGGCACATATAGAAAGCATTCCTCTTTGGACAAATTCAGGAGTAAATTCAGCGGTAAAATCGGGCAGGCCTATATCCTGTATACAAAAGATATTCTGGTCAGGGAAGATGTGGCTCACCTGCCGCTTTATATGGCTATGTTTTTGTGACTATGGATGTTTGCTTTGGCAGCCGTGAAACTTGCCAGTGGGATACGCGCAGCCTCTGGAAGCGATTCCGCTTATTCCAGCGCCGGAACCAGGAATTCAGAGGAAAAGGCCCCGTCCTCGCTGTTAAACTTACACCACCCGCCATGCTCATCCAGAATCGCCTCCGCCCGCCGCAGGCCGAAACCGTGGAAGCCGTCTTTGCGGGAAGCGAAAATACTGCCCTTTTTGGAAAGCCTGGGGCCGGCGGCATTCAGCATGGAAAAGTAGAGCATTTTCTGCTTCATGCCCATAAAGAGACGCAGGAAACGCTCCCCTTCGGCGGCAGCGCAGGCTTCTATGGCATTGTCCAGCAGATTGCCCACCACGATGCTCAGTTCCAGGTCGGAGAGGAGCAGGTTATCAGGGACATTGGCTTTTATGGTGACCGTGATGCCGGCTGCTTTTGCCTGTGTCATTTTGGCTGAGAGAATGGCGTCCAGGGCAATGTTTCCGGTTTTTAACAGAGGGTCTACATGCATAAGCTGTTCGTCCAGCTGCTCCAGATAGGCCAGGGCGCGTTCCGTCTCACCGGATTCCAGCTGGCCTTTCAAAGTCTGTAAATGGTGGTGAAAATCATGTTTGTAGCCGCGCATTTCCTGGTAGATGCCCTGCACTTCTCCAAGATGTTGACGGGATTGCTCGGTCTGGTATTTTATTAGTTTCAGGTAGGTTTTCTTTCTCATGGAGCGGTTTTGTCCTCCGAAGTTAGTTTTGGGCAATAAAAGCCCGGTTGATTTCGTCATATTTTCCCCGTGCCAGAGGCAGCTCTACATTTCCCGCCAGGGTAACCACGCTGCGGGAGATGCGTATGATATATTTCAGCGATACCAGATAGGAACGGTGAATCCGGAAAAAATCGGCGCTGAGCTTTTCCTCGAAACCGGAAATATTTTCCTTGATCCTGTATTCTTTTTTTGTGGTATGGATGGAGATGTAATGCAGGAAGGATTCCACATACAGGATATCTTTTTCGTACAGCTTCACGGTTTCGCCCTCGCAGGCGATGATGACGTAGGACGGTTCCTGGCCCAGTCGTTCTGCAGCCCTGTCCAACACTGCCGCCAGCTTTTCTTCGGGAACCGGCTTGGTCAGGTAGTGAAGGGCATCCACTTCATACCCCTCGCTGATGAACTCGAAGTGGGATGTGATGAAGATGATTTCGGTGCGATGGCGCTCCCTTCGGATGCGTTTGGCCAGGCTGATGCCCGATATACCGTTCATTTCGATATCCAGAAGAAGGATGTCGCAGGTTTTGTCGTCTTCGTAGGCGAAGAGGAAGGCTTCCGCGGATGGGAAACAGTGTATTTCGCAGGGATAACCGGAGTGCCGGCTCCAGCTGGAAATCTGGGTGTGCAGTGATTCAAGCTGGGCTTCGTCGTCGTCGCAGATCGCAATGTGGTATGTCATGGGGTGCCGCCTTTCGGGTTTGGGAATTATTGTGGGTTGGGGTAAGGGTATTTTATCATAGAATTTGTGGAGCGGCAATGTTGGATGCAGATTTGCGAAAAGAAGAAAAGAAGAATTAATATGAAGAGAAAATTATACAACAAAAAGGCATATGCAACGGAGCACATGCCTTTTCCTTTGTTTTTTTGCTTTAATAGTTTACATACATCCTTCGAGCAATTGTTTCCAAGTGCAGACATAAATTCGTAGAATGCCCAATTCTACGAAAAATCAGTTCATTTTAAGTATGGCACCGGCCATTGAATTTTATTCAGAGGAAATGTTACATACGGCTAAGAGGCAAGTGCAGCTTTCCATAGTTGAATGCAGCACAGAGGGCGTGCCTTTTATCGGCATACAGCAGTAGAGGTGCTTCTATTGTCAAAATGGAATGCGTTCACACGTATGGAACAGAAAATCGGAAAATGAATGTGCTGGAAGTATAACAGGGACAGAAGATGGATGTCAGGAGAAGGACGATTATCTATTTATTAGTGATGACCCGTCAGCCGGAAGAGGAGGAAGAACAGCGAGGCATTGTCGTGAATCAGGATAATGTGGGAGATGTAATAGAGCAGATGGATCAGATGGCATCTGAAGAAATTGTGGCTCCTGGATACTATACTGTGAGCATGAACTATGAATGGTATTTTAAGACAGGAGATGCGATTTCTGAGAATGCTTATGTGGAAAATTCCCCAGATATGGACAGGGCGATTGCCGTGAGCGATGCCTACTATGGAGACCATAGTTCCATCGTATGGCTGTATCGGCAGACAGGGAAACCAATCATGATACAAGCGGTGGATGTCTGACAGAATAAAAGACAGAAAAACGGAGAAATCAGGTGTTTGGATGCAGAGGAGATTTTGGGCATGCGTGGGAAATCAAATAAGTGAGGAGGGGAGTATGATTTCTTAAGGTACAGTGATAAGCTGGCTTTCTACTATAAACGAGGATGAAAACCCGGTCATCGTGACAGTATCGGCATCTGTCAGTGGCCTGGAGGGGGCTCTCGCTGAACAGAATTATTTTTCTGGAAATGCGGGCCCATGTATCTATCTTGCCCTGCCGGAGGATATTCCTGAAGATACTGGAGCGGAAGAAGGATTGGATGCTATGGAACAAAGTGTTTCGGATGTCACGGGTACGGGCATGGATGACGAAAATGAGTCCATGTCTGAAGGTACGGAATAAGATTGAATGTAGATACGGTTTTCTGAAATGACAGCACTTTGAAAATTTCATACTTACATTAAAAATTCAGTTTGAAACTATGCTTCCATATGCTGAAAGTGAAAGGCACCATTGGAAGCACCCTCATAAATCTTTGGGAAAAGATGTTAACAAACATATGTTCTTGTTACATAATGAACATATGTTCTAAAACCATATGAACAGGAGGGCAGCCGATGGATAAAGTCAGAGGAAGCATGGAAGCCCTGAGTGCCATGCAGCTTACGGAAGAGATGGACGGACTGGATGCCCAGAGCAAGGCGATACTGCGCAGCAAGGAAGTGCTGGCGGTCATCCTGCAGAACACCGTGGAAGAGTACAAAGGATACAGCAGGGAAGAAATCATGGAGTTCATAGAAGCCGACTCCATGACTGAGACAAAGGAGGTCTCGCCGGGAAGGACGAACAGCCAGGTGAGGGGAGACAGCGCGGAGTTCGCCCAGCTGAATGAGAAGGTCTCCATGTTCGACCTGCTGTTCCGCGCGAAGAACCCGAAGCTTTCCAGCGAGGATATGCTGGTGAACCTGCGCGTGGACCTGGAGCCCCAGAAGACCTACCGCCCCGGGTACCCGGTGGAGAAGCGCGGCCTCTACTACCTGGCGCGGCTATTGTCTGCCCAGCTGTCCCTGGCCACGGAAAATACGGACTATGGAAACCTGGAGAAGTGCTACAGCATATGGATTTGCTGTGATGACATTCCGAAAGACGAGCGTTACAGCATTTCGTTCTACGAAATCGCCAACACGAAAAACATTGGAGTCAACAGAACCGAAAAAGAAAAATATGATTTGCTGACATTGGTCATTATCAAACTGGGAGATATGGTGTATACTGGAGAAGAAGGGAGCGAAGGCTACGAGCTGCTGCGCTTCCTGAACGCGATCATGTATCCCTACCAGGAGGACTTCATGGAGGTGGTATCGGAGTACATCGATTTTTCGGGCAATGAAGAGCTGTGGAAGGAGGCTGAGAAGGTGAGAGGAATAGTGTATATACAAGAGGATAATGCTATAGAACAGGAGAGTCCGCCAGAAAACGGGGGAGCAAATATAGAGGAGGACAATGCCGTAGAGCGGGGGGATGCATCAGAAAACGGAGCGGCAGATAATGAGGACGATAATACCGTAGAGCAAATGAATCCATCAGAAAACAGGCATACAGAGACAGAGATAGCTGTCCCGGCTGCAAAGGAAAGCACAGCAGAAAGGGAAGACACAGGCTCAGAAAAAGCAAATGCGGCAACTCCGGTACCGGAGAGCGGGGACAGAAACGGAATATGACAGGGCAGAGAGCGAGGATAAATCATGAATACGGCACTGTTATTAGCCGGCGGAACCGGAAGCAGGCTTTCGGCGGAAGTCCCCAAGCAATACCTTTCAATTCGTGGCAGAATGTTGATCACATATGCGCTGGAACCGCTACTGGAGTCTCGCTTCATCGATACAGTGGTAATCGTCGCGGAGCAAAGATGGATGGAACCCATCCTTCAGGACGCCCGGCAGGCCGGGCTTTCCACTGAGAAGATTTCCGGTTTCGCTATCCCTGGCTCCAACAGGCAGAGTTCTATCCTAAACGGCCTGGAAGATATCCTTTGCCGGAGAAGCGGAAAGGTCAATAGAGAGGATGCAGAAGATACGGACACAGTGCTGGTTCATGACGCAGCACGCCCGCTCATTAGCGGCAAACTGATTGCGTCATGCTATGCCGCGCTTGGCGGGCATGACGGCGTGATGCCGGTGCTGCCCATGAAGGACACGGTATATCTGAGCAGAGACGGCAGACAGGTGGAGGGGCTGTTCGAGCGCAGCCATATCTATGGTGGACAGGCTCCGGAGCTGTTCCTTTTAAAGAAATATTGCCAGGCCAACAGAGTCCTGATTCCGGATAAAATTATGGAAATCAGGGGTTCTGCGGAGCCGGCAGTCATGGCGGGAATGGACATCGTCATGATACCGGGAGATGAGAGGAATTTTAAAATAACAACCCGGGAAGACCTGCAAAGATTCCGCAATTGTTTGATATAAACGCTTCCCAGGGGCATAGGTTGGAAGAAGGGGCGAGGAACCGAAATGAAAGCATGGAAGCTATATGGAACAGGTGATTTGAGATATGAGGATTGCGGGACGCCGCTGCCGGGAGAAGGCGAGGTGCTCCTCAAAGTGAAAGCGGCAGGCATTTGCGGTTCGGATGTCCCGAGGGTGTTCGATACGGGGGCGCACAGGCACCCGCTGGTTATAGGGCATGAATTTTCAGGTACAGTCGAGACGGTGGGATTCGGGGTGAACGGTAGCTGGATCTGCCGGAGGGTCGGCGTGTACCCCCTGATTCCCTGCGGGAAATGCGCCCCCTGCCTGGGAGGACTGTATGAAATGTGCCGCTGCTATGACTATCTGGGATCGCGCCGGAACGGAGGGTTTGCGGAATATGTAAGTGTTCCGGCAGCCAATCTGATAGAGATTCCAGAAAATGTGTCATATGAAGAGGCTGCCATGATGGAGCCAATGGCGGTGGCGGTTCATGCTGTCCGCCGGGCAACGAAGGAGTTTACGATTCCTGGCAGTGCGTCCGTTGCAGTGGGCGGTCTGGGGACGATCGGGCTTCTGGTGGTGGGATTTCTGATGGAGGCGGGCTATCGGAATATATATGTAATCGGCAATAAGGAATTTCAGAGAAAGCATGCTATGTCTATGGGAATTCCATTGGAACATTATTGTGACGGCGGGAAGGAGGATGGGGGAGCCTGGCTGAGGGAAGGTACAGGAGGAGTAGATGTTTTCTTCGAATGTACCGGAAAGAATGAAGTCCTGGACTGGGGGATAGACAGTATGAAGCCGGCAGGCAGGATTGTCCTGGTGGGAAATCCACATTCGGATATGACGCTGGCAAAAAATATCTATTGGAAGATTCTGCGAAATCAGCTTGAAGTAACCGGCACATGGAATTCATCGTTTACAGGAGCTGCCGCGGATGACTGGCATTATGTGATGAATCGGCTGGAGACGCAGGGCATAGCGCCGGTAGAACTGATTACCCATCGTCTGTCTCTTGGCGGGCTTCGGGAAGGGCTGGAAATTATGAGAGAAAAAAAGGAATACTGCAAGATTATTCTTTTTCCGGAGATGGAGGATGCTTAGCCGTTTCAATTATATTTGCACTTAGAAACATTTTCCAACGTAAAACTTTCTAAGTGCCCCTGCAATGGAGTTCAAAGTCGTTTTCCTTGT
The DNA here is from genome assembly GCA_002490995.1 of Lachnospiraceae bacterium UBA7188. GTDB lineage: Bacteria > Bacillota > Clostridia > Lachnospirales > Lachnospiraceae > Acetatifactor. Next base: position 13,353 of record DKVC01000288.1, on the reverse strand, counting down.
ATTCCCGAGCTTTTCTCTAAAGAAGTTGTTTTAGTTTTTTCCGGCAGCTCCCAAATATAATTGGGCTGCGGAACTATAGATAAGTGGGTGAAAAAACAGACAGCACTTATAAAGCTAAAAATTGCACAGATAAGCAATCCCATCATATAATATGGTAGAAAAATCACCATAAAGAAGGTACATCCATGGAACAAAAAAGCAGATCACCCATAACTATGAACTGCAGTATGTCCGGTATAAAACCCGCCATGCTTGACCTGCCCTATCCGCCCACCCAGGTGCAGTGCAGGAACCAGGATTATGCCGACATACTCACATTTGACTACTGTGGCCAGGTATCCGAAATGTCAGCTATTACCCAGTATATCAACAACGAGAACCGCCTGTGCCTGCCAGACTGCACTCTGGCAAGGACACTCCTGGCAATCGCCATGGCAGAGATGATGCATTTACAGAAACTCGGGGAGTTGATTCAGCTGTTGGGAGGAGAAGTCAGCTTTGCCGTGACACAGCCAGGCGGAAAGCGAGCAGTCTGGACACTCGAATACCTGACGCTTTCCCGGGATACCAGACGGATGCTCTGTGCGGACGTAGAAGCCGAACAGGACGCCATCGCCCAGTACAGGGCGCACATCCGTAAAATAAATGACGAATACGTGAACGCTGTTCTGAGACGAATTATCAGGGATGAGGAGTATCATATTATGCTGCTGCAGGGATTGATGGAAGAACTACATTGATATATGTGGGCAGACAGAAAGGGCATTACGGAAAAGACATTATGGAAGCTTCGCCTTTTTCCGTTCTGCCCGCGCAATCTGCTTTTTCCAGGTTTTAGCAGTCTGTTCCTTCAAATAATCCCGAAGCGGATCCAGATCCTGCCTGCAATCCCATGCCTCCAGTGCGGCATAATACCCCCGTCGGTCTTCCTCATGAATAATAACAGGCGGATGGTTGTGCGTAACCAGGAAATAATTCATGGCAAGCCGCCCAGTCCTTCCGTTTCCATCGGCAAAGGGATGGATGTTCTCAAATTTCGCATGGAAATAAGCGGCAGCAGTCAGAGCGTCTTCATTTGACACATCCTGAAGCTCGGAAAGTAATTCAGAGATTTCTTCCTGTACATCTTCCGGCGCAGCGCCGATTTCTTCCTTACCGGTTACATAGTCATGATGCTTATACTCTCCGGGACGTTCACCTAATTGCCATCTGCGCGTGTCATAAGTATTTTGCGTCAGGCATTTCTGCAAATCCTTCAGAAACCTTTCATCAAAAGGACGTTTCTGCTGAAAGGCATTCAGGAAAAGCTCATTGGCATCCCGCCCATTGCGGATTTCGAATAAGGTACGCAAATCACCGGTGTACGCGGTCACGCCATCATGCTCAAAAATTTCCCTGGTGTCATGCCAGGTGACATTTTCATTTTCGATTCTGGCGGAGTGGTATGCAAAGGCAATGCTGTGTCCGTTTAGTGCTTCAGCCAGTTCGGCGTCTGTTGTAATGTTTTTCTGCTGCCAGAGTGTGAGGGCTTTTTCATAACGAGTCATGTCAAATCTCCCTTAGTCTTTCAATGTCAATCCACATTATACCATATTTTTATTCAGATGCATGAATGTTTTTATCATTCAACTATTATTAGAATCCGGTAGAATTCAAGTCGATTGCATATCGCCTGAATTTGATATATACTTGCACTATCAGCTGATATAACGAAACGAAATCGAACAATAGTTGAAAAAAGAGGCTGTCGGGAAATAACTGTATTCCTACAATATCATTTCCCGACACCCCCTTGTCGCAAAGCAGGAGGTTAAAATGGATATCGGAAAAAAGATAAAAAGTCTGCGGATGAAAAAAGAAGTAAAGCAGGAAGAACTGGCGGAATACCTCGGCGTATCCTTCCAGGCAGTATCAAAATGGGAGACAGGAGCAAGCGTGCCGGACATCGCGCTGCTGCCAAACATTGCGGTTTTCTTCGGAGTCACCATTGATGAATTGTTCCAGCTCTCCGACGAAGCGGAATTTGAGCGCATCGAGAACATGTTCTGGCATGAACGCAGGATTCCCCAGGAAACATTCGAACACAGCCGCAGATTCCTGGAGGGCGTGCTGCAGAATGAACCGAAAAATGTCAGGGCCTATACCTGCCTGGCCTATCTCTACAATCACAGGGCCGCCAGCGACCACGAGACAGCCAGTGAATACGCCAGAAGAGCAATGGAGCTGAACCCGGAGGAAAAGGGCGGCTGGGTGGCATATCAGGAGGCTAACAATGCCGTCTGCGGGGATGAATGGTACGACAACCATTTTGAAGTCATCGAATATTATAAGGATTTCCTGAAAAAGAATCCCGGAAATTACTGGGGGCTTTACGGAATTATCGAAAATATGCTGGACGATGACCGGTTTGACGAAGCAATTCCCTATATTGAACAGATACGTACCGTCGCCAGAACGCAGCAGTATGATGTCTATATGGGAGATGTGATGTTCGGTAAGGGAAATCCGGAGAAAGCATTGGAATACTGGAACGCGGCAGTGGAGCATTTCCCGGACAGATGGCAGTCCTACTGCGACAGGGCGGACGGCTTGAAGAAACTGGGCCGATATGAAGAGGCGCTGGCGGATTATGAGAAATGCTTTACCATGCAGGAGCCGCCCAGAATTTCGGACGGCCTGTATTCCATGGCCCAGGTGCATGAGCTGCTCGGCGATTATGATGCCGCAATCGCTGACAGGAACCGCATCATCAGGTGCCTGAAGGAGGAATATAATACCTTTTCAGGCGAGGGCATCGATGCGCAGAAGCGGGAAATTGAACGGCTGAAGCGCAGGAAAGCGGAAGGTTAAAAACGCTGCCCGGACTCTCCGAAAGATGGGAGGGGCCGGGCAGCTTCGGCTCATGGTCAAAAGCCCGGCAATGCCACAATATGATCCGCACATGCCGTCAGCTGTTCGTCATGGGAGATAAACACAAGGGTGCTCTATATTTATCTGTCCCCATACACAGTCGGAACTGGTCTCCTTCCTGTTCCAGGCGGAAAACAATTCCGTCCCGGGTGGTCTCCGAAATCAGACAGGTTTCATTTTCCTTCCGGGGATCGCATATAAGCGGTATAACCGGGTATTCCTCATGGTCTGTGGTAAAGATCAGAACATTTTCTTCATTGATACATTCCAGACAGATTTTGCTGAAAATATCTTTCCCTCCCTCTGCTGTAAAGCAAGCGCCTGCCAAACGGGGCCAAAGAGCTCCGGGAGAGGGATATCCGCTGTTTTTCTGGCAGAAAGCCACGCCCCACCTTATATAGTAGATATTTCCCTCATATTCCTCTGCTGTAATCCGGTCATGTTCTCCTTTTGCAAAGCCTTTTTCGTCCCATCGGAACCCGCTTAGTTCCTCTGCTCTTTTCCAAACGCCGCTTTTTCCCAGAGTATCCGTGTACAGCGTATTTTCCTGAACGGAAAAGCGGTAAACGCTGTTGCTTCCATATGCCAGTCCACTATATCTGCCTGGGATTTCCAGGGGCATGCTTTTTTTGCCGCTGCCGAATTCCGACGTTCCGGATATTTCCCTTTCGCCGCAGTTGGACTCCGCTGTTCTGGAGCCTGCTCCGTCATGCGGCGGCTTACGGACAAGCGCAGCTCTTTTCCCATTGCTCTTGGCGCCATTGTCCTCCTTCCGGATATTTCCGGAAACCTTCAGCGCTTCCCCACCAATGTCTTCCAACACCTCAAGCCAGGGGACATCACCGTCATTGGTAGCCGAGATAGCCAGTGACAGCCCGCGGGCAGGACTCACTAACAGATAACTGGTAAACTGCTCTGTACCGCCGGACTTTATCACGGCTCCCTCTCCCAGAGGAATCCGCTTCCTCGTGTAAGGGGAATCCCATCCCAGACAGTAATTTGCCGCATCGTATGCTCCCTGCAAAAAGGCTGCTCCCTGGGGACGCCTGGTCTCGTCCAGATATGCTTGCTTGACAATCCCTTTCGAATTGATAAAAAGAGAGCCGAACATGGCGCATTCCGGCACCGTGGTATGGATGGCCCCTGCGCCGAAGCAGTTATAATATTCCGGTTTTTGGCCATTGCAGGACACCTTTACATATCCTTTTGCAAGCCTTCTGCCGACGCCTACAGAAGGAAGCCCCAGCGGACCTGTTATCTGCTCCCGCAGCCACCGGATATACGGCTTCCCCGAAACCGCTTCCACTATTTCCGACGCTAAATCGAAACCGTCATTACAGTAGCTGGAAAAAATGCCCGGTCTGGCCCGCAGCTTTATCGTCTGCCAGTATGCCGGCGTATTCCGGTATTTTCCCGTAAAAAGATCTTCCCCTTCCTCTGGGACAAGATGGTCGTGAAGATTTGTTCCCGGTATTCCGGAGGAATGATTCAGAAGCATCCGGACGGTAATCTGCCGGCAGCGTTCATCCGCCAGTTTCCAGTCCGGAAGATATCTCTGCACCGGTTCGTCCAACAATACCTTACCTTCCTGCGTCAGCTTCATAACGGCCGCCGTCACATAAATTTTTGACACAGAACCCACATTATATAAATCGTCCACCTGGGCCTGGCTATCCTCAAATCCCCTGGTACCGGCACAGGCTGCCGCCAGAAGACTTCCCTCCGCGCACACTGCGGCACAGGCAGGCGCAATCCCTTTTTCCCGGATGATGCCATCCAGCTTCTCCCGTATCCACTCTGCCAGTGCAGAGTTGCTTCCTATATACCTGCCATCCTGCATACGTATCTCCTCCCTTCCACATGACTTCGAATAGCTTCTTCAGTATCTGGCAAATATTGATTCTGAGCCTCTTTTCTTTCAAAGCGTTTCTATTGGCCATGCTTATATGATAACACGGGCACTTTTGCCTGTCATTCTTATCTGGTTATCGAAAAAAACGAGAGAAATCACCAACATGGCTTTTCTCCCGTTTTTCTTCCATTCCGGTTATTTCTTTTTCATCTCGCCAAGAATTCGATATATGCTCTTTTCGGAAAGAAAATACTCTGCAGCTAATTTTGAGACTTTTTCGCCCTGCAGAAACCTCCCATATATTTCCTGATTTCTTTTGCATATTTCCAGTTTGTAGCTGCTGCAGGCCCTTTTCGGCTCCGGCACTTTGGGTATGTACAGGTTTATGCCGTCGGCATATTTTTGGATTTCCTTTATCAGTTCTTCGGGCAATACGATATTTGCATTTATATAACTCATTTTTCTCCTTTCAACAGTAAACTGATTAAAAAGAGAATTACTATGCATTTATCGTTGCAGCACTGTATACCGACAAAATGTTAAAGGCGAATACCTCTCATAAAAGTCATCATAATATAATACCCTCCTTAGAAGTTTTTATGGGTTTATTATATATCAGTTTACTGCGTTTGGAAACAGGTATTTTCTTAATTTATACTTAGGAACTGCCGGAAAATAACCTACGCGATTTCTTCAGAGTAAACCTGATAAAATCTGTAAATTCTGCAATAGGCCTGCGTAGGTTATTTGGAGGCATTTCCTTACGATCAGAAACATTTGCTGACGTAAATGTATAGCGAAAGGCCGCCAACTGTAATTTTGTCGTAAGCGATATGGTATACTCGTGAGCGCATTTAGCTGTTGCTTTTCTGCTCGGCATTATAGAAGCGCTCATAAGGTCACTGTCGCTACAGTGACCTTGTTATACACGTAGGTTGATGCAGATATTTTCATTAACAAGTATAGAATATGACGGTATTAAGAATATATGCCAGATATTTTGCTGGAGAATCTGCTTGCAATTCCGGGATACGGAAGACAACTATAGTCATTGACAGATGGAAACATATATAGCATACTTATTATGATTCTGGTTATTTTGAACCGGAAAGGCTGTTCTGCATTTAGAAACAGTTATTTGAAACATTTGTTAAAGTAAATATATGACGAGTGAGCTGCAGCGACTGAATCAGGAGGTTTATCATGAAATTTCAAAACGGATGCTGGCTGCTGAAGGAAGGCTTCGCAAGCTTTTCGCCCCAACAGGTATACAGCAGCAAAATCAATGAAAATGAGGTGCTGCTCTGCGCTCCCACGGCGGTGGTGCGGGGCAGGGGCAACACCATAGACGGCATCAATCTCACCCTGCGGATTACCGCGCCCATGCCGGAGGTAATCAGGGTGCAGGTATGGCATCACAAGGGAGCCGTAAAGAGAGGGCCGGAGTTTGAGCTGAATCTTGGAGAGAAGAGCTGTCCCGGAGCCAAGGAGGGGAGCCTTTCCGGAGAGAAGGAGACCGGAGATGCAGAAGGCACAGGCGCTGTTGAAGATATCGGGGACATTCAGGCAGCCGGAGAGAAAGCCGTTTCGGCGGACTATGGGACAGGGAAGGCGGGGAATCCACTGTCCGTGGAAGAAACGGAGAGCACGATAACCGTGAGAAGCGGCCATTTAAGCCTTATTATCGGCAGACAGTCCTGGAGCATGCGCTACGAGAGGGACGGAAAGCTTCTGACGAAAAGCGCCCCCAGAGACCTGGCTTATATCAAGGAGGACTGGAAGGGAATGGCTTACGACAGGGGCACCGGTGCCTACATGCGGCAGCAGCTGGGGCTCTCCGTCAACGAACAGATCTACGGCCTGGGGGAGCGCTTCGGGGCTTTTGTGAAAAACGGTCAGTCCGTCTCCGTCTGGAATGAGGACGGGGGAACAAGCACCGAGCAGTCCTACAAGAATATTCCCTTCTATCTGTCGAACCGCAATTACGGTCTCTTCGTCAACCATCCGGAACGGGTGGATTTTGAAGTGGGGACGGAGCAGGTGAACAGGGTGGCCTTCTCCGTGGCAGGGGAGTGTCTGGATTATTTCCTCATGGACGGGGCGGATATGAAGCAGGTTCTGGAACGGTACACGGATCTGACGGGGAAGCCTGCCCTGCCTGCCCCGTGGACGTTCGGGCTCTGGCTGTCCACTTCCTTTACCACGGACTATGACGAGAAGACAGTGATGAGCTTTATCGACGGAATGCTGGAACGGGGGATACCGCTGTCGGTGTTCCATTTTGACTGCTGCTGGATGAAAGAGTTCCACTGGACGGATTTCATCTGGGACGAGGCAGTATTTCCGGATCCGGAGGGCATGCTGCGGCGGATTCATGCCAGGGGCGTCAAAGTCTGTGTGTGGATCAATCCTTATATTGCCCAGGACTCCGCCCTTTTTGACGAGGGCATGGAAAAAGGCTATTTCCTGAAACGTCTGGGTGGCGATGTGTGGCAGTGGGATATGTGGCAGGCAGGCATGGCCATTGTGGACTTCACCAACAAGGAGGCGGTGGAATGGTACCAGAAGGGCCTGGAAAAGCTCCTGGATATGGGAGTGGACTGCTTTAAGACGGATTTCGGCGAGCGGATTCCCACGGATGTGGTTTACTGTAACGGCGCTGACCCCGTGAAGATGCATAATTTCTACACTTATCTATATAATAAGGCGGTATTTGAGCTCCTGGAGAGAAAGAGAGGGAAAGGGGAGGCGGTCCTGTTTGCCCGTTCCGCTACCGCAGGAGGACAGAAATTCCCGGTGCACTGGGGAGGGGACTGCTGGTCTGATTACGAGTCCATGGAGCAGAGCCTTCGGGGCGGGCTGTCCCTGACAAGCTCCGGGTTCGGGTTCTGGAGCCATGATATCGGCGGTTTCGAGAGCAAATCCACACCGGATGTGTATAAGCGCTGGTGTGCGTTCGGTTTGCTTTCCACCCATTCCAGGCTGCACGGTTCCTCTTCTTACCGTGTGCCCTGGCTCTACGACGAGGAAAGCGTGGATGTGGTGCGTTTCTTTACCTGCCTGAAAGCGTCCCTGATGCCTTACCTGTACCGGAATGCCATTGAGACTTCCCGGACGGGGGTTCCCATGATGCGGAGTATGGTTCTGGAATTTACGCAGGACCGTAACTGTGCTTATCTGGCCAGCCAGTACATGCTGGGAGATTCCCTGCTGGTGGCGCCGGTACTGAATGAGGAAGGAATTGCGGAATACTATCTGCCGGAGGGAAGCTGGACGAATTTCTTCACGGGAGAAGTGCGGGACGGCGGCAGATGGTACCGGGAGAAGCATGGGTATCTGAGCATTCCGCTGTATGTGAGGCAGAATGCGGTTATTGCCCTGGGGGAACGCAGCGACGGGCCGGTGTATGACTATGCGGAAAATGTTACTTTCAGGGTGTACGCCCTGGAGGACGGTGCAGAGACGGGAACCGTGGTCTATGACGGACAGGGCGAGCAGAAGAGCGTAGTCTGCGGCGCACAGGGCGGGCAGGATACTCTGGTGCAGGTAGAGCGCCGGGGCAGCACATACCTGGTGGATGTGACGGGGGATAAGCCCTGTAAGGTGGAGCTTCTGAACGCGGGAATTGCGGCGGAGGTTGATGGAGCGGCGTATCGGAACGTGAATCAGGATATTGTCATTTTCTTTGAAAAAGGGGGAACGGCCAGGGTGACCGTGAGATGATGGAAAGCTGTCAATTTTTTTGGAATTATTTTTGCGAAGTGTGGCGACAGCATATACTCGTGAGCGTCTTTTTATGCCTTGCATTACAGAAGCGTTCATTCATTATACATGCAGGCACAGATATTCTTGTTAATGAGTATAAATAACCATGAAAGCCGTGGTTCGGAAAGGGAGAAAGGAATGGAAAATAAAGTTTTTGACGTCAGGCAGTACGCAGGGACAGCGAGAGCCGTGGTGGCGGAAGGGATTGTCATGCTGCGCAATGAAAGCAGGGTGCTCCCCCTGGGAGAGGGAGAGAAAATCGCCCTTTTCGGCAGAGCGCAGTTCCATTATTATAAGAGCGGGACAGGTTCCGGCGGCATGGTCAACACCAGTTATGTGACCGGTGTCCGGGAGGCACTGGAAGGAAGCAGCTTTGTGCTGAATGAGAAGCTGAAGGCCGTCTATGAGGAATGGCTGAAGGAGCATCCCTTTGATGCCGGTGCGGGCTGGGCGGGAGAGCCGTGGTTTCAGAAGGAGATGCCTCTGACGGAGGAACTGGTCCGCAGCGCCAGAGAGGAATCTGACACAGCAGTCATTATTATCGGCAGGACTGCCGGGGAGGACCAGGACAATAAGGCTGAGGCGGGAAGCTATCTGCTGACTGCGGATGAGGAAGAGATGCTCCGGCTGGTGTGCGGTGTTTTTGAGCGCACGGTGGTGCTTCTGAACGTAGGAAATATTATTGATATGAAGTGGGTGGAGCGTTATCAGCCTTCCGCGGTGCTGTATGTGTGGCAGGGAGGGCAGGAGGGCGGAAACGGCGTGCTGGATGTGCTTTCCGGCAAAGTGTCCCCTTCCGGAAAACTGACGGACACCATTGCGCATGATATTGCGGATTACCCCTCCAGCAGCAATCACGGTAATGAGAGCCGGAATATTTACCAGGAAGATATCTATGTGGGATATCGGTATTTTGAGACTTTTGCCAGGGATAAGGTGCTCTATCCGTTTGGGTTCGGGCTTTCATATACGGATTTTGCGGTGGAAGCATCGGTGGTTAGAGCGGCAGCAGCGGATAGTCGGGCAGAAGCTGTGATGTCCGGTGGAGCAGCGGCAAACGGATCGGTGGAAGCAGTGCAGTCCGAAGGCAAAGCGGCATGCTGTCAGGTGGGAACGGCGACATCCGAAGAAGGGCTGGAAGGCAGCCGGGCAGAAGAGCCGGCATCCGAAGAAAGGCCGGAAAGCAGCCGGGCAGAAGAGCCGGCATCCGGGAGAGCGGCAGGTTGTCAGGCAGAGGATGGAAAGAAGGAATTTGCGGAGGGGATTACAATTCTTGCAAAGGTAACCAACACCGGTGACGTTGCCGGAAAGGAAGTAGTTCAGGTTTACTGTCAGGCACCGCAGGGGATGCTGGGAAAACCTGCCAGGAGCCTGTGCGGTTTTGCCAAGACAAAGGAGCTTGCCCCGGGCCAGTCGCAGACACTGCGGATTCCAGTTTCAGGGTATACCTGTGCGTCCTATGATGACAGCGGCGCTACGGGGCATAAAGCCTGCTGGGTACTGGAAGCGGGAACCTATGTGTTCCATGTGGGGACGGATGTAAGAAACGCGTCTCCCTTGGGCAGCCTGACATTGGATGATACAATTGTATTAAAAGAAGCGGAAGAAGCCTGCGCCCCGGTAACGGCTTTCCAAAGAATGAAACCGGAAGCACTGGCGGAGGGCGGATACCGGGTAAGCTATGAGGATGTCCCGCTGCGCACCCAGGATCCGGGAGAGCGGCGCAGGGAGAGACTGCCGGAGGAGAATTGCGGCGGCAGAGGAACGGCAGACAGTACCGTGGAGAGCGGCAAAGGAACTGCAGATAGCACCGTGGAGAGTGGCAGAGAAGCGGCAGACTGCACGGTGGAGAGCGGCAAAGGAACTGCAGATAGCACCGTGGAGAGCGGCAGAGAAGCGGCAGACTGCACGGCGGAGAGCGGCAAAGGAACTGTAGACGGTACTGCGGAGAGCGGCAAAGGAACAGCAGACAGTACTGCGGAGAGTTGCAAAGGAACGGCAGACGGTACCGTGGAGAACAGCAAAGAAGCAGTGTGCTGCACCGGCGACAGGGGATGGCGCCTGGCTGATGTGGAGGCCGGAAAGGTGAGCATGGAGGGTTTCCTGGCGCAGCTGACGGATGAGGATTTATGCTGCATTGTCCGGGGAGAAGGCATGTGCTCTCCTAAAGTGACTGCAGGTACTGCGGGCGCTTTCGGCGGCGTCACCGACAGGCTGGCAGGCTACGGCATTCCCATTGCCTGCTGTGCCGACGGACCCAGCGGTATCCGGATGGACTGCGGCAGTATCGCGTTCGCCATGCCTAACGGGGCATGCCTGGCATCCACGTTCAATGAAGCTTTGTCCGAGGAACTGTTTGAGTGGGAGGGCCTGGAACTTCGTAAAAATAAGATTGACACGCTGCTGGGGCCTGGGATTAACCTTCACCGGAACCCCTTAAACGGACGGAATTTCGAATATTTCAGCGAAGACCCTTTTGTGACGGGAAAGATGGCGGCAGCCCAGCTCCGTGCCATGGGGCGCTATGATGTCACGGGCACTATCAAGCATTTTGCCTGCAACAGCCAGGAATATAAGCGCAATGAGGTGGAAGCGGTAGTGTCGGAGCGCGCGCTGCGGGAGCTGTACCTGAAAGGCTTTGAGATTGCGGTGACGGAAGGCGGCGCTTATTCCATTATGACCTCATACAACCCCATTAACGGCTTCTGGTCCGCCAGCAATTATGACATGCTGACCACTATCCTGCGTGGTGAGTGGAAATATGACGGCATTGTGATGACAGATTGGTGGGCAAAAGCCAACGATGAAGGCCATGCCGGAAAGGTGGAAAATACGGCTGCCATGGTTCGTGCCCAGAACGACCTGTTTATGGTGGTTGCCAATGCAGGGGAAAATTCTCAGAAGGACAATTCCATGGAGAGCCTGAAAAAGGGCACCGTCACAAGGGGAGAATACCTGCGCAGCGCGGCGAATATCTGCCGTTTCCTTTTGAGGACGCCGGCTTATCAGCGCATGCTGGGCAGGAAGAGCGATCTGGACAGACAGCTGGAGGCAACCCGCGCCCAGGAGATGGAGTCCTTCGGCGAACTGGTGCGCATTGCGGTTACGGAAGGTACCTGCTGCCTGCCGGTGGAGCAGATTGCTACAGGAAAGGGCAGCAGCGTTACATTTGAGCTGAATATCAGAGAACGCGGGATTTACAGGCTGGAACTGACATGCAGAGTGGCAGGGCAGGGAAGCCTGGCGCAGATTCCCCTGACATTGTCCCAGGACAGGCAGATTGTGAAGACCATTTCCCTTACGGGGGAGGATAAGGAATGGAGAACGAAGGAAATCCGGCTGAATCCTTCTTTCCATAATACCACTTTCCTGAAATTCTTCTTCGGGCAGGGCGGCATGGAGATAAGGGAAGCGCGGCTTGTGCTGGAAGAGTCCATGGAGGCGCAGTACAGAGCGGAGAAGGAGACTGCGGAGGAAACCGATTAAAAGAGAGATTTAAGCTGAAACAGGAAATTTAAACTGAAACAGGAAATAAATCAGGCGGGCTGCCGCAGGGAGGAAACGTGGTATGTTTTTCTTCCTGCGGCTGCGTCCATCAGGTATTCTGCGCCTGTCTCTGTCCCAGGAAGACGTAGAAATTATCGTTCCGGCAGATTTTCGCGATAATCTGCGCGGCCAGCTCCTGAGTGTCTGCGGCGGGGTTCTTGCGCAGGGCGCATTCCATGATTTCTATCATCTTCGGAAGGTAAAGGATGGAATTGCCCTTGGACAGGACGATCTTCACCGTCTCCGTGAGCAGACCATAGGATATCTTCTCAGGCACGATATCCTCGATTAAAGCGGGATATTCGACTTTCAGATTGTCCACGATATTTTTCAACAGGTCAGGATACAGAATTTCGTGATATTTGTTCCGTATGGTCTCCTCCAGTTTTCCGATCATGTATTCTACTGTCTTCTCGTCAACAGTCTCCAGCACCTCGGAATACAGGATATTATGAAAAGAAAGAACCATGAACTCCTTCTGGCCCAATGCAGGGTGATTGTTGTCCCGAAGACGGATGATGGGCACCCAGATGCCCTCTCCTGCCATCCGTTCTCTCATGTTGCATATCAGTTCCACGAAGGAGTCGTCCTTCTGAAATGCGGGCACCAGCCCCATGCCGAACGCCAGTTCTAATGGCGTCAGGCTTCCCCGCATTAGTTTGCCCATATCCGATTGCGTTTTCTGTATAAAATCATCTGCAAAGACACCTGCGGAATTCGTTTTCGTCGTCTTTGGATCCGGTTCCTCGCACAGACCCAGCAGCCAGTCCGTGCTGACCTCCAGAATGCCTGCCAGGTCTGCCAGCATGGAGATGTCGGGAAGGCTCATGCCCCGCTCCCATTTGCTCACCGCCTGTGGCGTGATCCCCAGCCGCCCAGCCAGCTCATCCTGGGTCATGTTCCTGTTCTGGCGGCAGTTGGAAAGCCGCCGCCCGATCTGCATCAGTTCGTTTCCTTTATTTGCCATTTCCTGTCTCCTCGCTTTCTTATCTGTCCTATTCGAATCATCCGGATGATGCCTGCTTCCACTATAACAGAAAACAGGAAAGCTGTAAAACAACAAGCGGTTCATCTGCACCTAAACAATGATGATACATAAGAATATTCAGTCCGCAACTGCTGCTTGTGCCAGGCATTTTACATGGACTTTAATGTGACTGTTCTGAAAAATACAAATAGGATAGTAAGAAGACGGTCTTTATGGTAAAATTATTATGCGAAGAGACGGAACTTAAAAACAGTCCCGGAGCGGAGTCCCCCCCGGAAGGAAGTAGCGGCTG
>DKVC01000157.1 GCA_002490995.1 Lachnospiraceae bacterium UBA7188 | reverse complement strand
ATAAAAAAAGAAAATAGTAAAATAGCCCTAATAATAAAGATTTTCTTGTCTAAAAAGATGAAATTTACAGGAAAATCAATAACTGTATATAAATGCAAATAAATGTTAATGACATAAAGCGTATTGTTGTTAAAATTTAATTACTCAATTAATCCGTGAAAATTGCACCGAGGTATCCGGCTGTTGCTCGGACAGGTACGGAACGGACAAAAAGCGGTATGGGATCAGGAGGGAGTTATATGTTAAGGGATGAGTTGAGAGAGCATTTGTGCAATTGTCTGATACCGTTCTGGATTAAGTTACAGGATACGGAACATGGCGGATATTACGGCTGGATGGATTCGGGCCTGCATGTGGACAGGGAAGCCGTGAAGGGATGTATCCTGAACAGCCGTATTCTGTGGTTTTTTTCCAATGCAGCCATGTGTCTGGGAAAAACGGGACAGGACGATGCGGAAGAAGTAGCCGGAGGACAGGAAATTGACCGGGGAGATGGCGGCTCTGCGGAAAGTAACCCGAAAGAAGCCGGCAGGTGGACGAAAGCCGAATTGCAGGGGGCGGCGGATCAGGCGTACCGTTTTCTGAGAGAAGCATGTGTTGACCGGGAAAAGGGCGGTGTGTATTGGGCGGTAAACTACAGAGGAGAGCCGGAGGACACCACGAAGCATACCTATAATCAGGCCTTTGCGGTATATGCGCTGTCTTCTTATTTCAGAGCTTATCATGACAGGGAGGCGCTGAAGCTGGCGGAGGAGCTGATTACAGTGATTGAGTCAAGGTGCTTCGATGTCCACGGATATAAGGAGGCGCTGGACAGGGATTTTCAGCCCATTCCCAACGACAAGCTGTCGGAAAACGGGGTGATGGCTGACCGTACCATGAACACGCTGCTGCACGTCATGGAGGCTTACACGGAATACCTCCTGGTCTGCCGGGAGGCGAGGGCAGCGGAAGGTACTGTGTTGGAACAAACTGCGGACGGATACGAAGATAACAGGGCAAAACAAGCAGAAGCCATGGCCGGGCAGGATGACATCAGTGCAGAACCCAAGACCGTTTCCGAACAGTGCAATGCCGCGTCAGAGAGGGAAGAAGCCGGGATTGGCCAGGGGAACTTCACGACAGAACAGGCAGAACAGACAGAAAAGGCAGAAGCGGCACGCCTCCACGAAAAGCTTGTGGAAGCCAAACTGCGCTGGATTTTAAATCTGGTAGAAACCCGTATCTACAATCCGAAGCTGCACCGTCAGGAAGTATTTTTCAATCTGGATATGGAGAGCCTGCTTGATCTTCATTCCTATGGGCATGACATTGAGGCAGCCTGGCTGATTGACAGATGCCTGGATGTTCTGGGGGATGGGGAACTGGCCCGGAGAATGTCGCCTGTCCTTCGCAGCCTGGAAAAGGAAGTGTACGAAAAAGCGTACAGCAATCACTCTCTGGCAAACGAATGCGAACGCGGCATAGTGGACACCAAAAGAGTCTGGTGGGTACAGGCGGAGGGCGTTATGGGATTTTACAATGCGTGGCGGAAAACGGGGGAAATCCGGTACCGGGAGGCTTCCGAAGATATCTGGCAGTTTATCAGGGAGCATCTGGCGGACAAAAGAGAGGGCGGCGAGTGGTTCTGGTACACGGACGCCCAGGGGAACCCTGCGATGGAAAAGCCCATTGTGGAACCCTGGAAATGCCCTTACCACAACGGCCGGATGTGCATGGAGATTATGAGAAGGAGCGGGCAGGGTTTTTGACATTGCAGCATTTATAATCAGGCAATTGCTATACTCGTGAGCGCATACATTTGCCGTTTTATTGCCCTGCAATGCGGAAGCGTTCACTCGTGATACAGTCAGGATGACAAATGTTTATGGGCGTGAGTATAAAGACAGGAGGACAACATGAAATTACACCCACAATATGAAAAGCAGCTGGCAAAGCAGCAGGAACTGCTGAACCGTCCCAATCCGGTGGACGAGACCTTTTATAACGGGATTTACAGCCGTTACCAGTACCCGGTGCTCACTAGGGAGCATATTCCGCTGTTCTGGCGGTATGACCTGGACGCGGACACAAATCCGTATTTTCAGGAACGCCTGGGCGTGAATGCGGTGATGAATTCCGGAGCCATAGAACTGGACGGCAGGTTTTACCTGGTGGCGCGGGTAGAGGGAAACGACAGGAAATCCTTCTTCGCCGTGGCGGAAAGCGACAGCCCGGTGGAGGGCTTCCGCTTCCATGATTACCCGGTGGTGCTGCCGGATACCTGCCCGGAGGAGACCAATGTGTACGACATGCGCCTGACGAAGCATGAGGACGGCTATATTTACGGGGTTTTCTGCTCGGAGAGCAAGGATACTTCCGTGGATGACCTGTCGGCG
The DNA here is from genome assembly GCA_002490995.1 of Lachnospiraceae bacterium UBA7188. GTDB lineage: Bacteria > Bacillota > Clostridia > Lachnospirales > Lachnospiraceae > Acetatifactor. The sequence goes on along the minus strand of DKVC01000157.1, from coordinate 8,496 downwards.
GCAGTGGCTGCGGCGGGCATTGTGCGGACGAAGGATCTGAAAACCTGGGAGAGGCTGCCCAACCTGAAGACCCTGCGTTCCCCCCAGCAGCGGAATGTGGTGCTGCATCCGGAATTCGTGGACGGAAAATATGCTTTTTATACCCGTCCCATGGATGATTTTATTGACACCGGCTCCGGCGGCGGAATCGGCTTCGGGCTGTGTGAGGATATTCTGCACCCCGTAATCGACGAGGAGCGCATCACCAGCAGGAGAAAGTACCACACCATCACCGAGGCGAAGAACGGAGCCGGAGCGGTTCCCATCAAGACGCCCCAGGGGTGGATCCACATCGCTCATGGCGTGCGCAATACCGCTGCGGGACTGCGTTATGTAATATACGTTTTTGCGACTGCACTGGATGACCCGGCGAGAGTTATAGTCGAGCCGGGCGGTCTGCTCATCTGCCCCAGGGAGGGAGAGCGCGTAGGCGACGTGTCCAACGTGGTGTTTACCAACGGAGCCATTGCCCGGGAGAACGGGGAGGTCTACATTTACTATGCTTCCAGTGATACCAGGCTGCATGTGGCCTCCACTACCATTGAAAAGCTGACGGATTATGTGTTCCATACCCCGTCGGATCCCCTGCGAAGCCCGGACTGCGTGGCGCAGCGCTGCAGCCTGATTGAACGGAATCTGAAGCTGCTTGGGAGATAAATCAGAGGGAAATGTTATTTGAAACCTAAAATAAACAATATTGTCGCTACGGAAACTGCCCTGTAGGGGCATATCTCCAAAGCGATGTGTTTCGAGAAATTGCGGCCAATGTATGACAGGATGCATGTCCGGAAATGACAGGGTGCCTGCCCGGGAATTTTCCGGCGCCCCTGTGAGAAAAAGCAGGCATTTTCTCAGGAAAGGAGAACAAAATGAGTAAATACAAAATGATCAGTCCCGCAGTACCTAATGTACCCTGGCAGGAAGGTCCGGAAACCTTCACCGGGGCGCCGATATGGCGTTATTCCGAAAATCCCGTCATCGGGCGCAACCCGTTGAAGAACGTGGCGAGGATTTTCAACAGTGCGGTAATGCCCTACGGGGACGGCTTCATCGGCGTATTCCGCGGGGAACAGAACAACGGAATTCCGTATATTTATATGGGCAGGAGCGAGGATGCCATTCACTGGAATTTCGACGAAGAGAAGATTCCTTTCGTGGATGAGGAGGGCAAGCCCTTTATGCCCGTATACGCTTATGACCCCAGGCTGGTGAAGGTGGAGGACACCTATTACATTATCTGGTGCCAGGATTTCTACGGCGCTTCCATCGGCATGGCGAAAACACAGGATTTCAAGACCTTTACAAGGATTGAGAACCCCTTCCTGCCCTTTAACCGCAACGCAGTGCTCTTCCCCAGGAAGATTAACGGGAATTTCTGCCTGCTGAGCAGGCCTTCCGACAGCGGGCATACGCCTTTCGGGGATATTTTCCTCAGCGAAAGCCCTGATCTGGTGTACTGGGGGAAGCATCGGCATGTGATGGGCAAGGGCTTCGAGTGGTGGGAGTCCTTAAAGATCGGCGGCGGCGCGGCGCCCATTGAGACCAGTGAAGGATGGCTTCTGTTCTACCACGGGGTCAGCGGCACCTGCAACGGATATGTGTACAGCATCGGCGGCGCTATTCTGGATATCGATAATCCGTCTATTGTGAAATATCGCTGCGAAGATTTCCTGCTGACACCGGAGCAGTGGTACGAGGAGCGGGGCTTTGTGCCCAATGTGTGCTTCCCCTGCGCCACAATCCACGACAGCGAGAGCGGGAAGATTGCCATTTACTACGGTGCTGCGGACAGCTATGTGGGACTGGCGTTCACCAGGCTGGACGACATTATGGATTATATCAAGGAGCATAGCAAGACTACCGAGTCAGACAGGGAGATTGGAAGGAGGTAAGTGAGCACTTTTGCAATGAAGAACATAAGAGCGGCAAAAGAATGCGCTCACGAGTATAACAATTCCTGAGGAACTTTACAATTCCTCAGGAATTACTGCCCGGAATTCATGGAGATACTGGAGGTGTGCAGGCGGTATGGAAGTACGGGCGGAAACATTGGGGAAATGCAGCAGCTGACCAAGGACGATGTCTACAGAATGGCGAGTGAGGGAGAGTACGTAGCGTTGTTAAGCTATATCGGTGATTTGGAGAGTTTTTCACAGACAATGGAGAGGTGCATCGGAAACGGCCTGCATCTGGCAGGGTACCCAGGCGATACGGGAAGCGGAAATTATGTGCTGAACGCCAACGGATATCTGGTGGTGAACAGGGAGGCGGAGCACCTTGATGTCATCAGGGAGTACATTGCGCTGCTGTTGGATTATGAGAATCAATTTACCGTATATGGGAACAGTGTCAGAAGGGATGTTATCAGAGACTGCGTGGTGCAGGACGAATATGGCGGCGGGCTTTGGCAGAAGAAGGGAAAGTTTGGCGATACCGATGTCACGAGTGAACTTACGCTTAAGGCTGACGGCACCAGCTACCTGGAAGAGTATATGGCATATCTGGAAAGCTGCGTGCCGCAGCCGGAGTACCCTTCCGGGATTTCGGCGATTCTGCTGGAGGAATTGCTGCCCTATTTCGAGGGGGACAAGAGTGTGGAAGATACGGTTCGGATTCTGCAGAACCGGGTGCAGCTGTATTTGGATGAGGGGAACTAGGAACTGTCAGGGGGTTCATTGGCGTTCACAAGTATTAAGAGGAGATCAGACATATGAAAAAGACCGGATACATGAAAAAAGACCAGACACATAAAAAACCAATCCTTATGTCCCTGATTCTCTCCGCAGTGCTTCTTTTTTCCAACGGCTGCGGGGCGGGAAATTCCGCGGCAGGAGAAAACGACGAAGGGGTGGTCTTGCGGCAGTCTGGTACGGAAGCTGCTGACGGCTCCGCCAATACCCCAGGCGGAATGTCGGATCCCGCCGCTGCCCCGGGGGTCTCCGCCGTTGCGCAGGGAGATGCCTTGTTCGTCCAGGAGTACTTGTCAATGTCCGTAAAATCCCCCGACGGGGACTACAGCGATAAAATGCTTTTCGCCGACAGCTACGGCAGCAAAATCTATCTCATCTGCGCCTGCCATGAAACTGTTGACGAGAAGGAGGGCTGGCAATGCTCGCTGAGCCTGTTTGACGCGGATACCCGGCAGATGGAGCAGCAGACTTTCTCCCTGGAAGTTCCGGGGAAGGAGCGTTATTACATCCTGTCCATGGAGGTGAGGGGGAAGACGAGCTTTCCTTGCGGATGCAGGAGACGGGCACGGAGAATCCCCATGATTTCCTGGTCAGAACAGATATGGCGGGAACGGTTCTTGCCATGGAGGACAGTTTCCCGGACGGGAAAGGCTACCCCTGGAACCCTTCCGTAGAGGAAACCCGGATGGTTTTCGACCAGCCGGACGGCAGCGTCATACTCTGGGAGATGGATGACAGCAGTGGAATGGAAGAAGCTTCCCTGTTCCGGTTTGACAAAGAGACCAAGGGCAGGACGCTCCTGGCGGATATGCAGGGGGAATATCTTTCCGCCCTGTGCCAGGCAGGGGATGAGATGATGTACTATGTGACCGGCGGCTGCCTGATCCGCTGGGACATGGCGGCGGACATCCGGCAGGAGCTGGCTGAAATCTACGACATAGGCGTCTCCACGATGACAAATTATGTGGGTCTTCTGTGTGATTCCGAAGGGGATGTCCTGGTATGTTTCCTGGAGGGAAGTAGTCTGGGAATCATTGTCCTGTCGGATGAAGAGGTGCAGACAGCGGAGGAGATCCGCATGGCCTATCTGGAGCCGGAAGGCCCCCGGTACTCCGTCAGGCTGGCATCCGATTATTCCCGGGAACACGCGGACTGCCCTATTAAAACGGAACAGAACGGCGGGGATAAGGAGGCTTTCCGGAACCGCATCCTCATGGAGCTGGCCGCGGGCAAAGGGCCGGAGATGATGTGGGTTTCCAAGGAAGATATGGCTATCCTGGCGGGAAAAGGGGCGCTGATGGACTTAAAGGAACTGATCCCGGCAGATATCTATGAGCAGCTGTTCTCCTTTGCGGTTCAGGACTGTACCATAGGCGGGAAAATGGTGGGCGTGGCCCCCTGGTACTCCCTGCACACCATGGCAGTGTCGAAGGAAGTCTGGAGCGACGATTCCTGGACGCTGTCCGAACTGCTGGATGTAGCGGAGAACCGGACAGACTGGAAGCTGATTCTCGCCCCCACCAGATATGACGGCTACAGCCTTTTCCGGAACCTGCTGCGCGGTCTGGACGGCACTCCCTTCCTGGACATGGAGCAGGGCGTCGCCCGTTTTGACCATGAGGATTTTATCCGTTTACTGGAATTCTGCCATCAAAATGGCGGCGCTCCCCTCCGGTCCGAACAGGAAGCCCTGAACAAGTCGGACGGCGTAAGCTGGGACGAAGCGGAGCGGATTCTGCGGGAAGGCGACTGTGTGGCTGAAATGTGCAATATGTACGAAGGACTTCAGAATTTTGCAGCCAATCTTGCTGAATTCGGGGAGGACATCCACATGGTGGGTTATCCCGCCTATGGCGGAAGCGGCCATTACGCGGCCAATTACAACGGCTATCTGGCAGTGAACGCAAAAGCGGAGCACTTGGATGAAATCAGGGAATACATCTCTCTCCTGCTGGATTATGAGAATCAGTTCACGGTGATAGTTGGACTTAGTGGTAAGAAATACGAATTATTATTATTTGTTGAAAATTGGTTGCAAGAAAAAGATTGGAATGCTGAATTCAATGGTGAGAACTTTAGAACAATCGGAGTGAAATATCCGATTTCAAAGAAGCCCAGAGCTCCAAAACATGAAGGTGAGCAGGAAGAAATGTCTTATTATGTGGGAGGTGCAAAAAAGGGAATTGGGGAATACTTTGGCGGTAATTATAAACTGCAGGAATATTTGGACGAACCAAAGTATTTGAAGTTAAATGATGAATTGAATGAAAAGACGGCAGAAATATGTAGGCAAAACTATGATATTTTGAAACAGTTTAATTATAGAAGGTTTGTCGCTTCCTTTTTTATACGTATATGGCCTAGAAAGGATACTTATATGAGTCTGGGGAGTGTAAAGCATATGCTATATGATATTGATAAGATGATTGATGGAAAGATAATTGAACAGGCATGGGCAATAATGAGTGTCTGTTTGATGATGGATGATATATATGACAAATTTAGTGAGAGCATTAAAGTAGGGAATGAGGGAAAAGATGAGGTGGAAAGAAAGATTTTTGAAGCCATGGGATTTGGAGAGAAATTTGAACATGAATGGGAAGAGGTTATTAAATCTGTTAAATATAAGGATGATAGACAAAAGGTGCAGGAGGCAGAAGATAAGATCCAGATGCACATTGGCTATGCTATCGATTTAGAAAAACAAAATGAAGGGAGGGAGGCGGTTTTAAGCTATCTGGAAAATCTATATATGTCTCGGGAAGATGAGGAAGCGATAACCGTAATTGCTGTTTTGCACGATATGTTTAATTTGGATTTACAGAAACTGGGAATTGATAATATATTGATTTGAAAACAGTAGCCTCAAAGATCTTTAAAAGTTGCTTTTCCAGTTTTAATTTTTATACAGGCATCTTGAATCTGTAAGAAAAATAGATTCAAGATGCCTGTATTGTTTTGCAAATTTTGTTGAGCATAAGCATGTCTCCTAGTCGTGGTAAAATACGGAGATATTAAAAAGCGGCAATATCTTTATGTTAAGGAGTCAGATTTAGTGCAGGGGGTTCTGGCACTAAATCTGGCATATTTGAGGGATTTTGGTAAATGGTTCAAATATAAAATTATTATTAAGTTAGAAAATGGTATAAAGGTTAGATGTAATATGACGGTTATGATGTTGTAGAAACCAAGGAAATTCAAGGTATTTGAGGTTCCGAGAATACCCAGATGATGATTGAGTTTTCGGGACTTTTTTGGAACATAGGTTTTCGACAAAGGAGAAGTGATGTGCTTTAATTATGGATGAAAGCGATGGTATTTTCTGGAAGTCGATCCGTTTTAGCATTTCAGTCAGGCTATTAGGGAATAACCGGAAATATGTCCAGAACTTAAAAATTAAAGAAAGGAGAGTAGCATTTCACATATTATGCATCAATGGCATGGTACGTATATGTAGATATAGTTATATTTGCCAAGGAGTTGTGTAAGAGTGGAATATGCTACAAAAAGAAAATGAAAAAAAGAGTAGTAATTTGTGGGAAAGAGTACCAGAGAAAGCGAGCTAATTGGCTCTGGATTAAGTCCGGAAGGGCTGTGTTTCGGAAAGTGAGAGAGGCTACTACTTATGACAATGGAATCATTTTCATGGACACGGCAGATGAAAATCCTAAGTTTTTTTCCACTGCCAGTGAAGGTGATGATTTTTCATTCTTTTTCTATGATATGGATGGGCAAGGCGATGAAATCCATTTCGAAAACAGAAGTTTGGATGAAAAGTGGCAAAAATTGTTTTTGTACTTTTGGGATGAGGATGGAGAATTCCTTTTATATGCTGATAAAGATGTGCTTGTTAGCGGAGGCGCTCGTGCTGTTGTAGGAAAGGGATTGCACAATATTTGGAATGAAGCACTGACGGTAGCATCATTTTTGCAGGTTGGCTTGGCTGAAAAAATACTTAGGATTGAAGCCAGGGCAGCTAGTCAGGAAGATACGATTATGCTAGAGGGGGAGATGGAGAATGGAAATTAGAGAGGACAGCAGATTATCGCCCGATGGGCAGGGCAGAAGCTATCCGTTACAAAAAGCGAACGTGGAAGAAGATATTATTTTGGAGGGGGGAACAAAGACCGCATCAGGTATCTCAAGATATAGAACGTAGTTCTGCGAGCAACGCTGGATTTGGCAATAGAGAGGGAAATAGGCAGCCGGGTGTTTCAAAAAGGGAGAGGAGACCGCATCAGGCCTCACACAGTATAGAGCGTAATACAAGAACTGATAAAGCCAATGAGGTAAAAGACTCCCGTAGGAAGAACTGGAAAGTAGAGGAATCAAATTATGATCCTGCGTCGAAAAAGTTTATTCGTAGATTTTTTGATAATGTTTCTGAGGTAGGAAAAGAAGCGCCGTAGGACAAGTTGCCAGAATCAGGAGAAAAATATCTGAAGCAGCTGATACAACTAAAAAAATGGCGGATAAATTACCTATACTTTCTGATAAAGGTACAGAGTCTAAGAAAAATGTTTCTTATGATATAGCGCAAGTGCTTCTGGAACAAAATAGTTTTTACATTATAGAAGGTCAACTACATCTTTATTGTAAGAGCTATTGGAAGTTAATCAGTGAGTCAGAAGCAAATAGGGAAATAAGAATTATTATTCCTGAGGACTTACGATGTAGGATAAGTAAGGGAATTTTATACGAGATTTATGAATGGCTGAGGATGCTGGCACCATCAACAGCGGATTGTTTGAAAAAACGCAGATGTTGTCTTAATTTTCTTGATATGGCATATGACTGGGAGTCGGATACAGTAATTCAGAATCGCAAAGGACTGATGTTCAAGTATGTGCTGCAGTTGCCTTTAAGGTGCATTAAGCAAGAGGGAAAAGGTGCATTTGAAAGCTTCATACAAGATACTTTTGGGTATGATAATAAAACAGCCCGGGAGTTTAGAAAGTTTCTTGGATTGTGCCAATTTGCTATTACTCAATTATTGGGGAAGAGGTTAAACTTATCCGGCGAAGTGAGTGGTGCATCTAATAAACGGTTAGATATTTTAAAATCGCTTACAGGAAATGATAATGTCACCGCTTCTTTTAAGGGTAAAGATCATTTTCAGTTTAAAAATGAGAGTTTATTAGTTTTTGCTTGTAACAGTTTTCCACCAGTAAATGCATTAGAGAAGTTCGATTCTTTTTTAACCAGGGTTATTATTTTTCCTTTTTCGAATGTGGTGCCTCGTGATAAGTGGATTGAGAATTTAGAGGAAATTCTGTTGGATGATGCAGGTAGTATTATTAGGGAAGCTATTAGAGGTTTGCGTGAATTAAAACAAGATGGATATTGTTTTAAAGAATCTCTGGAAATGAGGAAATGTAAGCAGAGTTTTAAAGGACAATATAACAGTTTTGCATTATATGCAGATGAATATATTTCGAAAGAAATAGACGGCAAGGTTACAAGTGATGATATTCGAAGAAGTTATAGGAGATTTTGCGAGGAAGGCGGATATGAAATTTTGCCGGATAATGTATGGTCGCTATACCTTAAACAAAGGTATGGGTGCCTGTCAAAGACATTTTCCGTAAAAGAGGATGCACAGGACGAGAGAAAACGAGGGTATCAGGGTATAAGTATTAAAAGAGGCAGTTTTGATAAATCTGCAGATGGTTGAATTAACTGGAAACTGCGGTTACAGGCAAACGGGCACATTCCGTATTTCCTTAGTAAACAAATACATATTACTCATACTTCGCACACCGAAATG
>DKVC01000234.1:1513-3058 GCA_002490995.1 Lachnospiraceae bacterium UBA7188 | reverse complement strand
GTGGATAAGCCTGACCTGAAAGGGCGTGTGGAGATTCTGAAGGTGCACGCCAAGGATGTGAAGATGGACGAGACCGTGGATCTGGATGCCATTGCCCTGGCTACCAGCGGTGCGGTGGGTTCCGACCTTGCCAATATGATCAATGAGGCTGCCATTAATGCGGTAAAAGAAGGACGGGATTACGTCTGCCAGAAGGATCTGTTTGATGCAGTGGAAGTGGTTCTGGTGGGCAAGGAGAAGAAAGACCGCATCATGAGCAAAGAGGAGCGCAAGATTGTGTCTTATCACGAGGTAGGCCATGCATTGATCAGCGCTCTTCAGAAGAATTCCGAGCCGGTGCAGAAGATCACGATAGTGCCCCGTACCATGGGGGCTCTGGGGTATGTGATGCATGTGCCCGAGGAAGAGAAATACCTGAATACCGAGGCGGAGCTGCGGGATATGCTGGTGGGACTGGTAGGCGGACGGGCGGCGGAGGAGATTGTGTTTGAAACCGTCACCACCGGCGCTGCAAATGATATTGAGAAAGCAACGGATATTGCACGGAATATGGTGACAAGATACGGCATGAGCAGGCGCTTCGGACTGGTGGGGCTGGCTACGGTGGAGAGCCAGTATCTGGAGGGCAGGACAGCGCTGAACTGCAGCGATACCACGGCTGCCGAGATTGACCGTGAAGTTGTAGAGATCCTGAAGGAAAGCTATGACAGGGCGCTGGAGCTGCTGAGGGCGAACCGCCAGATCATGGATAAGCTGGCAGAGTTCCTGATTGAGAAGGAGACCATTACCGGTAAGGAATTCATGGCGATTTTCCGTAAGGAGAAGGGATTGCCGGAATCGGGGGAACCTGACCAGGAGAAGGAGACAGAGGCGCTTTCTTCCGGCCGGGAGCAGCAGAAAGCGGAATCGCCTGCTGAGGTTGTGGAGACAGCGGCGGGAACAGAACCCGGGAGGATTCAGATGTCCGGAACGGCGGAAATTCCTGAGCCGATGAATATGCCGGAGATGGAAAAGGAAGCTGCAGAGAAGGAAGCAGATCAGGAAAAGCATGGGCGTCAGGCAGAAGACCAGGAGAAGGTGACATCGGACAAAGATACCGCAGAGAGTCAGGAAGAGCCCCGGGAAAAGGAACATGTGACAGGAAGGTTTTCCAATGGAAGAATAGATTGAGTCCAGGGTTAGGATGTGTTGCTGATACAGCGGTACATCCTAAACTTGTATTATGCCCTTTTTTACAGTATAATAGACTATACTCGTGAGTGCATTCATTTACCACCTTTTTGTCTTGTAATATGCGAGCACTCACTCGTTATACATTCAGGTTGGCAAATGTTTTTGAACGTGCGTATATATTCATGGAGGGCTCTGTATCATAGAATCAAAGAGAGATTCCATGATTGAAAAGTCATTACAGAAGCACGCACTTGTTATTCATGCAGGTTGGGACAGATATTTTCGTTTACGGGTATACCGCAGACCGACAGGATTTACAGTGGTGTCCCCGGGAAAGCACCTGGCTGCCGCTCTAAAAGTCACTGCTTAAGG
>DKVC01000234.1:475-1226 GCA_002490995.1 Lachnospiraceae bacterium UBA7188 | reverse complement strand
GTCACTGCTTAAGGCAGTGACTTAATCGGGTCGCAGTGCAAATTGAAACGATGTGCAGTATAAATAGAAGGAGATTGTGTGTATGATTTACAGAGAAGGAAAGCGCAGGCTGGGGCGGCATGGCCTTCGAAGATTGACAATAACAGGCATGATTTTGTGTATCCTGCTGGCCGGATGCGGAAATACGGGACAGGATACGGACGAACAGGCACAGGGAGCAGCTTTAGAATCCCTGACTGTAGCGATACAGAGTTCCGGTGAAGAAAAAGGAGAAACGGTAGAAGACAATCAAACCATTGGCGCAGAGGGGAGCAGTACGAAAACCATTGGGGCGGAGGAAGGCAGTACGGGGACCATTGGAGCGGAGGGGAGCAGTACGGAGGCCGCTGGCACGGAGGAAAGCAGTACAGAAACTGCCGGCGGAACGGACAGCGGCGAATCTTCCCGGGAGCCTGTTGATTGTCCGGTCTGTGAGACCACACCAGAGCCTCCCGCGACAGCAGAGCAGAACGGATACGTAGTGGTCATCGACGCCGGACATCAGCGCAGGGGTAACAGCGAGAAGGAACCCATAGGCCCGGGAGCCAGCGAAACCAAGGCAAAGGTTGCCGGCGGCACCTCCGGGGCGACCAGCGGGCTGAAGGAGTACGAACTGACACTGATGGTGGCTCAGAAGCTGGAAGCCGAACTGTTGGAGCGGGGCTATCAGGTGATCATGGTCAGGACCTCCCATGACGTGGACATGAGCAAC
>DKVC01000234.1:0-162 GCA_002490995.1 Lachnospiraceae bacterium UBA7188 | reverse complement strand
GGACATGAGCAACAGCGAGCGGGCGCAGGTGGCAAATGACGCGGCTGCGGACGCCTTTATCCGCATTCATGCCAATGGCTCGGAAAATACATCCGTCCACGGAGCCATGACCATCTGCCAGACCGCATCCAATCCCTACAATGCGGATTTCTATGAGCAGAG
>DKVC01000081.1:5126-5650 GCA_002490995.1 Lachnospiraceae bacterium UBA7188 | reverse complement strand
CGCTGCTCATCATTTTCAATGGGTACGATCTTCAATTGATATTGAGGGCAGTCGTCACTGATCGATTCCCATAAATCCATAAAAATATGGCAGGGATAAAACAGGGACGTCCCTACGCGGATCGTTTGCGGGGAGGCAAAGTGGACCTCCTGTATTTCCCGGATGGCTTTTTCTGAAAAACGCATCATTTCCTCTGCTTTTCCGTATAAACACTGTCCTGCGGCGGTCAGGGCAATCCCCTGGTTGGAGCGCCTGAATAATCTGACGCCTAAGTGTGCCTCCAGACTGTTCATTTGTTTTATGACTGCCGTATGGGAAATACAAAGCTGTTCCGATGCCTTTGTAAAACTGCCGCTGTCTGCCACTGCTTTAAACGTATCCAGAGCTTTGTCATACATAACGGTTCACCTTCCTAGTAGAAACTTTTGGTTTCTTCTATCGTACCATATCGATACTTCCCTGTCAATCCGGAGGTAAATATAATGAAAATAGAAAGTAGGGGTGGATTTATGGAAGCAGTGGGA
>DKVC01000081.1:0-4866 GCA_002490995.1 Lachnospiraceae bacterium UBA7188 | reverse complement strand
GGTGGATTTATGGAAGCAGTGGGAACAACAGAGGAAAATAAAATGGGGACGAAGCCGGTCTGGTCTTTGCTTATGACCATGGCGCTTCCGGTTGTGCTTTCTACTGCGGTGCAATCCCTGTACAATGTTGTGGATGGTATTTTTGTTTCGCAGATCAGCGAGGACGCAATGGCGGCCATTACCTTTGCCAATCCCCTGGTAACGATTTTGATTGCGGTGGGCAGCGGGATTGCCGTAGGAATGAACACGATGCTGTCCCATGGTCTGGGGGAGAAAAACCAGCAGGGGGTAAATGATTCGGCTTCTGCCGCAATCTGGCTGATCCTCTTATGCGGAATGCTTTCTTTGCTGGCAGCCTTGTTTCTGGTACAGCCCTACATGGCGTTCCAGACAAAAGACGCGCAGATCAGGGCAGCGAGCGGCCGGTATCTGCAGGTTTATTTCTGCATGGGGGTGGCAACGATAGCGCAGCTGGTTTTTGAACGTATGCTGATCTCCACCGGCAAGACCATGTACAGTATGGTTTCTCAGGGTGTGGGTGGTATCATGAATATCGTCCTTGATTATGTCCTCATCTTTGGGCATTTTGGCATGCCTAAGATGGGGATAGCGGGGGCGGCAGTCGCCACGGTTGCCAGCCAGTCCTTTGCGGCCGTGATAGCCCTTTTCCTGAACATCAGGAAAAACAGAGAAGTACAGCTTTCCCTTAGCCTGTGTCTGCCGTTTCCGGCAATGAGAAGGCTTCTGGTCCTTGGCGCCCCTACAGCGCTGATCATGTCTTTGAACAGCCTGATGATGGTCAATTATAATGCGGTACTGAACCGTTTTTCCAGTACCGCGGTGGCCGTATTTGGGGCTTGCTGCCGTGTTACCGGTTTTTGCTATGCGATCCTGAATGCCCTGTGCAGTGCGACCATTCCGATCATCGCATACAATCACGGGGCAAAGAAAAAGAAAAGGATAGACCAGACGATCCGGTTCGGCTATTTATACGCCGTGACCGTCATGGCAGTGGGGACGGTGTTCTGTGTGGGATTTCCGGAAATGTTCCTGCGGCTGTTCAACGCCACCGATGAGATGATTGAAATTGGTATCTGGGGTATGCGGATGCTGACCTGCTGCTATGTGCTGTGCGCGGTGAGGAATATGAGCAACTGTATCCTGCAGGCACTGGGACACAGCGTGACCGCGATGGCCTGCGATCTGTCAAGGAATTATCTGATCCTGATCCCGGCGGCATGGCTGCTTTCCCTGACGGGGATTCTAGATGCCGTGTGGCTTTCGGTTCCGGCCGCCGATATTGTGTCTGCCGCCACGGGATTCCTGCTGATGCTGCGCTTTTACCGCAGGGATATGAAACCTATGCAGGGCTGAAAAATGGGATATATACAAATGGGATCGGAACGTTCCCGTAAATTAAGATGACAAGGAGGGGACAAACATGATTCAGAAATTGGATGATACCTGCACCTTGCATAACGGGGTAAGAATGCCCGGATTTGGTTTTGGCACATGGCAGTCTGCCGCCGGGGATATTACCGTCAGTGCGGTAAAGGCCGCTGTGAAAGCAGGTTATCGCAACATTGACACCGCTGCCGCTTATCACAACGAAAAAAGCGTTGGGGAGGGTGTCCGGCAGGCGGTGGAGGAATACGGTATCAAACGGGAGGAACTGTTCATCAGCACAAAGCTGTGGAATGACCACCGGGGATACGACCTGGCGATGAAAGCCTTTGAGTTTTCCATGAAAGAACTGGGGATTGAGTATCTTGACCTGTATATGATCCACTGGCCTGCCGTATCGAAATGGCATGAGGACTGGCGGGAGATCAACCGTTCCACATGGAAAGCCTTTGAGGAACTGTACCGGGACGGGCGCGTAAAAGCCATCGGTGTCAGTAATTTCCTGTCCCATCATGTGCAGGCGCTCATGGAGGATGCGGATGTTGTGCCGATGGTCAACCAGATTGAATACCATCCCGGCTTCGGGCAGGTGGAGAGCGCGGGGTTCTGTCAGGCGAACGGGATCATCGTGCAGGCGTGGAGCCCTTTGGGGACCGGCGATGTGCTGAAGAATCATGTACTGGAGAAGATTGCTGCGAAGCATGGAAAGACCACAGCCCATATCTGCCTCCGCTGGCTGATCCAAAAGGACATCGTACCGCTGCCGAAATCCGTTCATGAAGAACGCATTATTTCCAATACGCAGGTTTTTGACTTTGAACTGTCCGCGTCAGACATGGCGGAAATTGATGCGGTTCCCTATTGCGGCGGGATGCGTTTTGATCCGGATGCGGCCAGATCATAACTGGAGATTTTTGGTTTTAAGAAAGAGAGGACAGATTTATGTTAAACGTATTATTGTTAGGAGCGACCGGAACTGCAGGCAGCGCCCTTGCGGAGAAACTGATGGCGGACACTGACTGCCATGTGACACTGTTTGCCCGTCATATGGATGGCGTAAAGGCTGGACAGGGCAATGTAACGGTCATCAGCGGGGATGCCGCCAAAGTAAATGACTTAAAGGGTGCGATGGAAGGGCAGGATGTGGTCTATTCGGCTATCTCAGGGGAACAACTTCCTGCCATCGCGGAAAATCTGGTAAATGTAATGCCGGAATGCGGTGTAAAGCGTCTGATCTTCATGGGAGCTGTTGGTATTTATAACGAACTGCCCGTTGGAAACGGAGCGGAATACAATGTGGATAATGAGCCGCCGCAGGTTCCAAACCGGAAGGCTGTTGATGTGGTGGAAGCCAGCAGCTTAAACTACACGATCCTGCGCCCCGGTTTCCTGCAGGATGGCGATGAGGATGATTTTGTGCTGACATTGAAGGGTGAGGCTGCAAAGGGATATGTCACCACCCTCCCTTCCGTCATCAAACTGGCAGTGAGCCTTATCCATGATGAAACGCTGTATGTCCGTGAAAGTGTCAGTATTACAAAGGATATGAGCAGAAATCAAATTGAAAAATAAGGAGGATTTTCAAAATGGAAAAAATCATGTTAAACAATGGCGTGGAAATGCCGGTGCTGGGATTTGGCACTTATCAGGTTACTGATCCGGCGGAATGCGAAAAGAGTGTGGCAGAGGCAGTCAGGGCAGGGTACCGCCTGATCGACACCGCGCAGGCTTACGGCAATGAGGAAGCTGTCGGGGCCGGCATTAAAAGCTGCGGTGTTCCCAGAGGGGAGCTGTTTATCACCACAAAAGTGTGGTTCCGAAGCTATGAAACGGAGGACTGCCGGGCAAGCCTTGAGGAATCCATGCGTAAGCTGGGCGTGGATTACCTGGATATGGTGCTGCTCCACTGGCCTTTTGGCAATGTATACGCAGCGTGGCGTGTGCTGGAAGAATACAATGAAGCCGGTAAGATCCGTGCGATCGGTGTCTCCAACATGGAGGCCGACCGTCTGATTGACCTGATCACTTTTAACAGGGTAAAGCCTGCCCTTAACCAGATAGAGACCCATCTGTACTGTCAGAGACAGGCGGAGCATCAGTGGCTGGAGAAGTTTGGTGTGGCGCATCAGGCATACGCGCCGCTTGGGCAGGGAAGGGCTAACGAGATGTTCGGGGAAGATGCGGTGAAAACAATCGCGGCGGCCCATGGAAAAACGCCGGCCCAGGTTCTGCTCCGCTTCCAGATTCAGAATGGCGTAGCCGTTATTCCGAAGTCTGTCCATGTGGAGCGCATTCAGGAGAATATCAATGTATTTGATTTTGCGTTGAGTGATGCGGAAATGGCACAGCTTAAAGCGCTGGATACTGGCAGGCCGATGATTGGGGATGCGGAGAACCCGGATAAGGTTGAGTTTGCCATGACCTGGTAAGGTGGTGAGGGATGAAATATTTGAAAATGTTGCTGTGTATACGACCGTTTTCTCCCCTTTTGGAATTTTCCCTACGATGCGGCTGGAGAGAACAACATTGTATTTCTTAACCGGATCGTACTGAGTCTGACGCTCAAGAACGTAGATATCTCCGTTCTTCTGAGTCTGATGAACTGTACGGGTTTTGACTTCTCCGGATGCTTTGGCTGGCATAGTATCACCTTCATATTGAGTATATATTTATTGCAATATATACTCAATACAAAAGCAAGCAGGAAATGCCGAAAAAACAAGGAAAACCCGCCTTTTGAGTATTGATTTTTCAAGAAACTAATGGTTTTGAGTACTGGTTATACGACTTTTGGGTTAATAAGAAAAAGAGTGTGATGGGGAATTTCCATATTGAAACAGGAACTGGCTGACATTGATAAAGAGCTCATGCAGATAGCGGCAAAGAAAATGACCTTGTATGATGACTACAAGAACGGAAAGCATATGAGGAATTTGTTGCAAAGTCGGAGGTCATGCGGGAAAGAGCGACATTGTGCAATGAACGACAGGCAGAGATTAAGAACCAGATTGAGGAAATCAATCATCTTTCAGATACTAATGAGGAAATAAAGATGTTGGATGAAATGCTTGGTATGACTTCCTTTGAACTTGAAAGGATTAAGCAGGTGGTGGATAAAGTAATCGTTCATGCCCCAGATGAATTAGAGATTATTTATAAGGCAAACGATTTTATCCGGGAGGTTATAGAAAATTCTTAGACAAGCCGTACATTTGGTTGTGTGATGTAGTTGGAGTTGATATAATATAGCTGGTGGTATAAACTGCCAGCTATAAAAATAAATTTTTTTTGTTCCTTACTTGACACGGGCAGGATACCAGTTGATCGATACGGCATCTTCTTATGGAAATGAGGAAGGCGCCGGGCTGGCCGTCAAAAAATCCGGCATCCCCCGTGAAGAATTGTTCATTACCACAAAACTGTGGGTTCAGGATACCAGCTATGAAGGGGCAAAAAAGGCGG
>DKVC01000099.1 GCA_002490995.1 Lachnospiraceae bacterium UBA7188 | reverse complement strand
TTATTTGTAGACACTTCCTTATGCCGGGATGGAAGAACGAATGCGTAAACAGAAATGGGAGAAAATTTTATGACTTTCGATTTTAACAATGACAATGATTTATTTACGAAAATGAAGGAGCATCTGTACTCGGCGGTTCTGGGAGATATCCTGGATAAAATGGGATTGTATCATCAATTCCTTCCAGCGCAAATCAGGCCCCTGGAGGAAACCATGGTGCTGGCAGGCCGCGCCATGCCGGTGCTGGAGGCGGATGCGATGGGGGAATTTTCACAGGGGCATAACACCCTGCTGCAGAAATCCTTCGGCCTGATGCTGGAGGCCCTGGATGATCTGAAGGAGAATGAGGTCTATATCTGCTCCGGCTCGTCGCCTGATTACGCACTTGTAGGCGAATTGATGTGCACCCGGATGAAGATGCTGAAGGCGGCAGGCGCTGTGGTAAACGGATTTCACAGGGATACGAAAGGCATTCTGGAGCTGGGGCTGCCCTGCTTTTCCTATGGAAGCTATGCCCAGGATCAGGCACCCCGGGGCAAGGTACTGGACTATCGGGCATCCATTGAGATAAACGGCGTCAGAGTGGAGCCGGGGGATATTATTTTCGGCGACAGGGACGGTGTGCTGGTGATTCCGAAAAAGGTGGAAAAAGAAGTGATTCAGCAGGCGGCGGAGAAAGCCATGGGAGAAAATCAGGTAGCACAGGCGATCCGGGGCGGCATGAGTGTGTGCGAGGCGTTTGCGAAATATGGGGTAATGTAGTGTATGGCGATTGCAGGGAAAAAGAAAGGAAAACGATATGAAAAACACAATTGATACGGTCAATCAGGGTATTAACGGCATTGCAACTCCGGAGATTCCTCCTATACCGGAATCCGTAACCGGAGTGGAGAAAGCCTTCATTTCTCTCAACGACAGAAACGGGGAGGGACGGTGGGAATTTAAGAAGTTACCCATAGCGGATGCCCCGGCGCTGGACGCAGTGAACCGGGATTATGACTTTACCGCGCTGGAGCAGGCAGACTGGGCGCCGGTAATCGTGCCCGGGGAGCTGGAGATGCAGGGCTTTGAACTGAAGAATAATACGGAATATTATTATCGCACAACCGTTCATATCCCGAAGGATTTTGAAGGCTGCAGATGTATGCTGCGGTTTGACGGTGTGTATTCCAATGCCAGAGTATGGGTGAATAACCGGTATGTGCGCAGCCATCAGGGAGGCTTTACCACCTGGTACTGCGATATTACGGAGTATGCCGTTCCTGATGGGGAAGTGCAGATGGTGGTGGGAATCGCGGATCTGGAAGGAGATGAGCCAGGGCTTTATAATAAGTACGAACGCCGCCCTCTCCGTGACCCTTCCTTTGCAAGCAATTATGCCCATCATAATATCGGCGGCATACTGAGGGATGTGTCTCTGATGGCGCTGCCGGAAACTTATCTGGCAAGGCTGCATACCAATGTGGCCTTCGACGAAAACTTCCGGGACGCCAGCCTGCAGATCGGCGTACAGGTGAATTCCGCTGAAGATGATGTAACGGTAACTTATACCCTGCTGGATGATAATGGAAAAGAATGCTCCGGAAAAGAGATTTCGCTGGCAGAGGACAGTTTGAAGCGTGAGAATCAGAAGGAAGTCACGGAAAAGAACTCTCCGGTTACAGGGGAATGCTGTAAGCAGGAGGAAGGCCGCAGGAAAGGGGAGTACTTTGCGAAAACGGATGAGGCCGTCCTGGAAGTAGCGCAGCCGAAGCATTGGGACGCGGAGCATCCCTATCTCTACACACTGCGGATTACCCTCGCTTCAAAGGGACAGGTACAGGCCGTATACAGGGAAAAAATCGGTTTCCGGGAAATCTGGTATTCGGGAAAGAACGGCAGCGACAGCAACAAAGTCTATGTGAACGGGAAGCAGGTGAAGCTGCGGGGAACCTGCAGGCATGACGTGAATTTCCGCCTGGGGCGTTCCACCACGGAAGAGGAGGACTGGGCTGAAATACGCGCCTATAAAGAGGCAAACATCAATCATGTGAGGACATCCCACTATCCGGCATCCCGCTATTTTCTGGAAGCCTGCGATGCCCTGGGCATGTATGTGGAGCAGGAAAATGCGGCATGTTTTCAGGGCGGATGGAATGGCATTGCCATCCACTGCGCGCCGGAGGATTTTACAGGGGAATTTGCGGAGATGGTGGAGCGGGACAGGAACCATGCATCTGTCTTAATGTGGTCATTGGGAAATGAATCCGGGTTCGAGGACACGGAGGGGTACCGGAGGGAATTTGACTATATTAAGGAGGCGGACGACAGCAGGCCTGTTATCTTCAGCTATCCGTTTACGGTGTTCTCCCTGCCCCGCCCTTATGATATCTACAGCATGCACTATATGGATGTGGACGCGCCCATGGGGCTGGACGATATCCCGGTGCTCCATGATGAGTATATGCATATTTCCTGCTATAATCTGGAAGAACTGCGGAGGGATCCTAATGTGAGCAATTTCTGGGGAGAGAGCGTACGGAAGGCATGGGACAGGATTTTCGAGACGGACGGCGCCCTGGGAGGTGATTTGTGGGGCGGCATTGACGATATCTTCCATCTTCCGGAGAACGTGAAGGAAAAGTGGCAGAATCATTCTAAAGGAAAGGCAGCCGGATACGGCCCCTGGGGCAGCGTTCTGGACGTGCATAAAAGGCTGAAACCGGAGGCTTATCTGACGAAAAAGGCTTATACGCCGGTGCGGTTGGATGAGGAGAATGTGATTTTCAATGACGGGAAGATTTTGATTCCGGTGAAAAACAGGTTTGACCATACAAATATGAACGAACTGATGCTTGTGTGCAGACAGCAGGGAAATATATGCGTGGAAAAAGCGGGCAAAGCAGGCGGTCAGCAAAGCAATATGCGCGGAGAAAGCACGGAATGTGACAGCCTGCACCTGGCTGAAATGTGCAGGAACGAGGAAAAACAGAAAAGTATATACGACAATGGGATATGCCGGAGCGGTATGCTGTGGAACGAAGTTGTGTTCAAAGAGCAGGTAAAAGAGGACATTCCGCCCCATACATCAGGCATATTGCAGTTGGAATGCGCCGCGGCAGAAAGTGGGGAAGCGCTGCGTTTACAGTTTTATAAAGACGACGAACTAATTGATGAATACATGATAGAGAATACGTGTAAAACATCAAAAAGGGAAGCTGATAAGACCTGCCAGGAGCATATCCACATCGGAGAAAACAAAGGTAATTTCACAGAAAACGACAGGGGAAATGCGGTACCAATGCAGGATGTATCCCAGGCAGCAGCCGCAGCAGAATATGAAGAGAGTGAGAGGGAACTGATTGTCACGGCAGGGGAATCCCAATTCCGTTTTGACAAAGAAACCGCCAGGATGACCATGGCGCAGCACCGTGGAAAGACGCTGCTCTGCGGAGGCCCTCACCTGGTGCTGACGGGAGCCGTGCTGGGAGAATGGAAGAAGGAAGGCCCGGGTGTCCAGGCAATCCAAAGGGGCAGCGAAGTGATCGTGACGCTGACAGGAAAGTATTCCAACGGATATATCGTTTGGTATACCATTACTGTCGGCGGAGACGGGAAGTTTGTCACCAGTTACCAGATCAAGGGCGGCGGCACGGACAGGACTGTCAAGGAGTTTGGCGTCAGTTATGACCTGGTGCCGGGGGCGGAGAAAATCAGCTGGCTGCGCCGGGCCCAATACTCCTGTTATCCGGAGGATCATATCGGCAGGAACTGCGGAACCGCATACCGCAGGAACGGGAAGGCGGCTGCCTGCGGCTACAGGACTGCACCGGAATGGAGCTGGAAAGAAGATATGTGGGATGATTTCCTTTACGGGCGGGACGAGGCGGAAAACGGCCTTGTGACAAAAGATTTCAAGACACTGCGTGAAAATATACGGTATTTCGATGTCTGGTTCCGGGATTCGGAGGAATACGTGCGTGCGGAGGACGGCGGCGCAGGAACGGCAGCAAGGGTTTCGGTCTCCGTGGACGGGAACGGAGAAGAACGGACAGCGCTGCTTCTGGTAAAACGCTGGATTTATCCGGATCTGGGCTGGGGCAATGAGGAAAGGCGCAGGTTTGGCGTGGGTGCCGGGGCGTATGGAAGCGTAGTCATGAGGTTTGGGAAGGCGTAGCCTCCTTGCCTTTCATGCCATGCTGCTTTAATTCAGCACACATGTTTCAGTAGTCCGAAACTACTTTTCTAAAGCGGCTGTCGGGAAATAGCATTTGTTCACAATATATAGCTGTGATTTCCAACATATTACAGTATATATTGTGGGAATGCAGTTATTTCCCGACAGCCCCTTTTATGTAGTCTGCTTATAGATTGCTTCTTCATCCCGAACCTGAACGGCCATTCTCTACAGATAAGTCAAAAAAATGTTGCAAAAACTATTTTTTCTTATTTATCTATGCTATTTCACTGTACGCCAATGAAATTTGCAGCAAACTACAACGAAAGACCGCCAGCTATATATTTATCTTAGGTGGTTTTGTAAATTCTGGCAGTCTTGAGTATATCCGTACCTGTGCAACGGAGATTCTGGAAGTAAAGGACGGGAAGACAATTTCTTATATGGGAACGCTCTTTGTGTGGCTTTCCCTTTTTTATAATAACATATTGGCAAGAAAATTTCTTGCCACAACAGGGAGTAGAGAGTGGTGATACTTAAGTGGTGACATTTATTATAATTGTTTTCGTTACTTGTATATCGATTCTGTTTTTTCTATAATACTTTTACAGAAATCCAGAAATCCAGGAAGGAGGAGAAGGAATGGCAAAGAAAACGATTTTTAAAACAATAAGTTTGCCGATAAAGAATATAATATGGTTATATAAGCCATACACCACTTTACAAGTTTTTTT
>DKVC01000261.1 GCA_002490995.1 Lachnospiraceae bacterium UBA7188 | reverse complement strand
ACGTTCCTGCTCCTCTTCCCGGCTCTCTGGGGGATGACAGGCGTCTGGATGGCCGCTCCGGCAGCGGAAGCCCTGACAGCCATTGTCTCGGCCTATTTAATTGGAAGACAGAAAAGGAAAATGGAAAGCAGGTAATCGGCAATGGGAAAAAATCTGTCTGTCATTTGCGACGCCGTGGTCAATCAGGCTATGAATTTTATCCTGGAACATCTGGACGAGGAAATCACCGTGGACGATGTGGCAAGGCACTGCGGTTATTCCAGGTATCATCTGATGCGGATGTTCAAAGAGCACACAGACGAAGCCATCTATCATTTCATGAAGCGGCTTCGTCTGGAGAGAAGCGCCTGGAGGCTCAAGGTGGAAAAGGAGAAAAGCATTACAGAAATCGGCGTGAACTACGGCTATTCTTCCTCCAATTTTGCGACGGCGTTCAAGAAGCACCTGAATATGTCGCCCATCGATTACAGAAAGAAGAGCGAGCAGATTGTGCAGCAGAGTTCCTTTTCACACGGGATATCCCTTGACGAGCTGGAGCGCACGGAAAACCTGATAACGATTGAATGGCTGGACGATTTTCTGGTGGTGTACGAACGCAAAAAAGGAAATTATCATAATATGTCACAGGAGTGGTGCGCATTTATCAAAAAATACGAAAAGCTTGCCTCCTCGGATACCCTCTATGTGGACTGCACCATCGACGACCCGTCCATCACAGATGAAAACAGCTGTATGTACGAATTGTGCCAGACAATTTCTCCTGACCATCCTGCCCTGAAAGAAAACACAAGCATCTTCACCCACAGCTTCCAGGGCGGAAAATATGCGGTGTACCACTTCAGGGGCTTCCCACAGTTCCTCTTCATGGTCTATCAGGAGATTTTCTGCCGCTGGCTGTCCAGGACGGGCAATCAGATTGACGAACGGCCCATATTCGATATCTACCGCAATGTTCGCTCCGACGGATAGATGGAGATTGACATCTGTTTTCCGTTAAAATGAACGGGAATGGATCGTGTCCTGGGCACCTGCCGTTTACAGAGAAACCGTCCCAACCCCAGGGGTAAGGACGGTTTTCGTCAATCACAGGCATGATCGATTGTAATATGTCCTCCGGACCAGACCTTTCTGCCGGACCAGTCTTCCTCCGCGCCGCTCCAGAATTCGTCTGCCGGCACTAGCCCCAGGGGAAGGAACACGGTGCTGCACAGATAAAGGCTTCCGATATTGATGTAGCCTTCCGCCAGTTCCGGCTGATATCCATAAACCCCGGGCCGGAGCCATCCGTTTTCGTCGAACATATCCGGGGCAGCCATTACCCGCCTGATCACGGCAGTCAGCGCGCATCTGACAGAGGCAGGGGAAAGGCAGGGTTCCAGCATATGCTGCAGCGCCGCCTGGGAAAGCATCTGGAATGCGCCGAAGCGGTAGCAGATGGAACGTCCGATCACCGGATAGGAACCTTCCGGCCCTATCATGCGTTCCAGTACGGAGGCATAACGGGAGGAACGGGCAGTCACTTCCGGGCGCATCTTATCTACTTCTCCCATCTCCCCGGAGAATACCCGAACCAGATCCGTATACATGGGCTGAATGACGAAACTGTTGTAGTAATCACAGTGCATCATGGCGCCGTCGCCATATACACCGTCGCCCATATACCATTTCCGGAAAGTCCGAAGGGCATACAGCACCCTCATCTTGTCATAGGGCTCTCCCAGGACGAAAAGCCCGGCTTCCACCATGGCGGAAAAGAAGAGCCAGTTATTGCTGCCCGGCATTATTTTCCGGGAACTTCTGAAAGCGTCCGCCAAGTGGTTCCGCGCTTCCGGGGACAGGGCATCTGCCAGGGCCGAAGGCGCCCGGAGGATGGCGTGGGCCAGAAAAGCGGCATCTACCAGGGGCTGCCCTCCCCTGTCAAAAATCATAAAATCCGCGGAAGCAGGATCCGCCGCCATTTCGATACAGCGCAGGGCTTTTCTTCTGTACTGCGCCTGCAGTTCCCTTTCGTCTGCATCCAGTACCGCGCTGTCCGCCTCCAGCCAAGGCGCCAGCCCCAGCATGCTTCTTCCGAAGGCCTCAAGAGGGGCGAATTCAGCCCTGTCCCCGTGAAAGGACAGGGGCAGCTTCGCCTTCAATTCTCCGGCTTCCAGTGCATCCAGTACCGGGGTTACAATTTTCAGCAATGCGTCCAGCCATTCTTTTCTGATATCCGTTCTCATTATTTCTCCTCTCCTACAGTGAAAGACTGTCTGTTTTTGCGGGATGTGCACAGGGGATTGGATTCCGCTGCATGCAACGTATCCATTAGGAACTGTCGGAAAATAACTGCTGCAACTTCATTAGGCAAAAGCTTAGAAATACAATAAAAATTGCTATAAACTTGCAGCGGTTATTTGTAGACATTTCCTTACTCCGCGCCTGCTCCCGTTTTATTCTGGGACGCATCCCCTGTCCCGGGAAATCCTTCCTGCTCTATCTTTCGCCCCAGCTCCAGCAGAATCTTTGCCTGATTCGGATGAATGGAGCCGTCCGCCATGGGTCCCACGTTCAAAAGGAGATTGCAGTTGTTCTCCGCCGCATGCCCCAGCAGCCGGTACAGTTCCTCCACGCTGCGGTTCTCTATCCGGGGATTATACCCCCAGCAGCCTCTCTGAACCGTGGAACATACCTCGTTATGCTTCATCCGGTTTCCCTCAAATCCAATCCTGGCGCGCTCTGCCCCTGCATCGCCGAACCTGGGCCTGATGCTCTCCGCCAGATCGTGGAAACTGTTTTCCGGGGAGGCGAAATCCTCCGTACCGGTGGCCCCCTGCTTCCAGGAAATCAGGACATCGGGGTGCCTTTTTCTCAGACGGGCGTAGATTTCCTCTATCGGGATATACTCCTCCCCCATGGCATACCAGGCAGCAATCAGATCCAGCCAGATTCCGGTGATCTTATAGTTGGACAGCAGTTCGTCCATAACTTCCTCTATATAGTCGATATAATGCCTGAAATCCTCCTTTTTCCGATATAAGTAACGGGGTTCCGGCGTATCGTACGCGGGGCGGGCATTGTCGAAAACGCTCCGGTCCACATAATACGGATGTCGCCAGTTCAGCATAAACGTGTAATAAGCGAAAAATCCCAGCCCCTTCCGGTCGCAGGCTTCGCTCAGCTCCTTTACCAGATCCCGGCCGGCCGCGGCGTTCATGCTGTTAAAGGGCTCCACCTTTGAATCCCACAGACAGAATCCCTCATGATGGCAGGTGGTCAGGTTGACATATTTCATGCCTGCCTTCAATGCCAGATCCGTAATATAGTCCGCATCAAAATTATGGGCGGTAAACTGACCAGCCAGCTTTTCGTATTCCGCCACGGGAATTTTGTCAAAAAACTGGATCCACTCCCGGTCATGAAGCAGCGAGTATAATCCGTAGGTAAGAAACAGTCCGTACTTAGCATCACGGAACCACTCCAGCTTCGCCTTTTTGGGATCCGTCCTCCATGTTTCCTCATACGCCTTTAGGTATTTAGGACATTCGTTCATCATTTTTCCTCCTTCCTGCCCCTTCCCGTCTTTTCCCACCAGACCGATCTGCCCGTACCCGTAAACAGCCTGCCTGGTGTCGTCTCTGTCTCCTGCAAACGCTTCTTTTTCATTAGTATACAGAAATTCCCGGAATAAGGCAAGCCGTTTTGAAAATGTTCATCTCTGCGGCCTTGTATGTTTCGGGAAAGCGAAATATAATATAGAGGTGCAATATGGACTATATGACGCTGAAACAGGCAAATGACAAATGGGAACAGGAAGAACTCGTTTATGAAAAGAATACTGATCGTTGAGGACGATGATGCT
Organism: Lachnospiraceae bacterium UBA7188; assembly: GCA_002490995.1. Lineage (GTDB taxonomy): Bacteria > Bacillota > Clostridia > Lachnospirales > Lachnospiraceae > Acetatifactor. Next base: position 5,031 of record DKVC01000261.1, on the reverse strand, counting down.
ATCCGCACAGGTTTGTGCCAATCTCTTTCTTCGGATACGCTGGATACGGCCGGTGTGGGAAGTCTCATGTCTGCCAGGCAGCGCCTGGATGCAGAAAGATATGATCTGCTGCTGCTCGATTGTAATCTGCCGGACGGGAACGGAATCGATTTTTGCCGGGAGCTCACGAAAAAAAAACCCATACCCGTAATCTTTCTTACAGTGCGTGATTCAGAGATTGACGAGGTGGCTGCGTTTCGCGCCGGAGCCTGCGATTATGTGAAAAAGCCGTTTTCTTTGATGGTACTCAGGGAGCGTATCGCTGCTTTGCTGGAACGGGCGGAAAAACGAAGCGATCTGTATGTTGACAGGCGATATCAGTTCGATTTCGCGTCGCTGGATTTCTTTGCAGACGGTACAAGGGTTTATCTCGGCTCCACGGAATGTAAGCTGCTGGCGGTACTTGTGAAAAACGCGGGCAAAGTGCTCTCCCGCGCGGCGCTGACAGATGCCCTCTGGGAGGGCGGAGAGGAACTGAATGAAAATGCGTTGTCCGTTGCGGTCAGCCGTCTGCGCGGGCGGTTGGGTGAGAAAAGCATAAGCACAATTTACGGGCTTGGATATATGTGGGCAGGTGACAGGGAATGACTTTTGTTTTAGCAGTGATATGGCTTTTTCTGACAGTGGCATTCTGCCTTGCGAATTGCCTTTATGTAGGCAGCATTTGGACGACTGTCTGTTATGCGGCATTGACAGGCATTCTGGCCATATGCTTTGCGCTGTATGAGAAAATGCGGAGATGGAGACTGCTGGACGATGTGCAGAAGGTCCTTGAGGACAGAGATATTTCTGCGGTAGATGAGAGTGAAATCGCACCGATTATCCGGCAGCTTCGGCTTAAGCGGAGCGAGGAGGAAACCCGGGACAGACGCGTCACAGAGAGCTATCGCAATCTTGCAGCACTGGTTTCGGATATCGCGCACCAATGTAAGACACCGTTGACGGCTACCGCAATGTATGTCGAAATGCTGCCAGCCTCTGCGGAGGCTGACGCTATAGGCAAACAGACGGAGAAGCTGCAATTTCTTCTGGACGCATTGGTGAAGCTCTCACGGTGTGAGGGAGGACTGATCAAGGAGAATGTACATCCCGTTATGGAATCGGTAGAGACGTTAACAGCACAGGCGCTGTCAGCCGTCGTACCTGCGGCGGAGAAGAAAAGCATTGTGTTTTCCGTAGATATCCCAGAGGGGCTGACTGCGCTGTTTGATCTGCGCTGGACTGCTGAGGCATTGGGAACGATTCTTGATAACGGTGTAAAATATGCGCCGGAAAACTCGAAAATCACGATTGCGGCGTGCCGATATGAGACATATGTCCGGCTGGATATCCTCGACGAAGGCCCCGGCATCCCGGAGGAAGAGGTGTCGGAAATCTGGAAACGCTTTTACCGCGGAAAGACAAATCGGAATGCCTCCGGCGTGGGAATCGGCCTCACACTCTGCCGCATGATCATTCAGGCGCAGGGAGGACGGGTACTCTGCCAGAACCGCGAGGGCACAGGGTGCAGATTCAGCATTTTCCTGCAAACATTTCAAAACTGAAAGATTTTGTTACGTCTCAGAAAGATTCGCTTGATATAATATGCCTTATCGGAAGCAATCTCTTCGCTTCCGATAAAAGGCGCGTCTCTTTGCGCCGCATTCAACTATAGGAAGCTGCACTTGCTTCCTATAGTATCGGTTATGAGAAGGCATTCAATGAGTTCCTTACTTGCAAGAACCCCGCGACCGCGCACAGTAAACTGCGGTAAAATCATGTTTTTGCATTGTTTTATTGCAGAGAGGCGTTATGAACATGGATGACATTATGCGTCAATGAAGAAAATATGAAAAATAATGCAACCAATTCCAATTTTTGTCGGTATATAATATAAAGGCGCCTGATAACGGTTCCGGCAGGCATGGGACTGTAAGGAAGTGTCTGCATACTATCAGGGAGCAGGGAGTATCAGTTATTTTCCGGCAATTCCTTACAGGATTCGGCAGGGGAGGAGATACATGGATGAAAGATGAAGCGATTGTAAGCCTGTACTGGCAGCGGGATGAAAGCGCAATCCGGGAGACGGAGCGAAAATACGGACATTATTTGACAAAAATAGCCCATAACGTTCTTTCGGATGTGGAGGACAGCAGGGAGAGTGTCAACGACACCTATCTGAAAGCGTGGAATTCTATGCCGCCCCACAAACCGGAGGCGCTTTCCGTCTATCTGGGAAAAATCACCAGGCAGCTGTCCATTGACATGTTCAGGAAGCGGAACCGGAAAAAGCGCCAGGCATCGGAATATGCCCTGTCCCTGTCGGAGCTGGAAGAGTGCGTTTCCGGAGGCGATGTCACCGGGCGGGATGTGGAAATGCATCTTCTGGGGGAGGCTATCAATACGTATCTCCGCCAGGCATCCCCGGAAGCCCGGAATGCCTTTCTGGGAAGATATTACTATATGGATTCCCTGAAAGAGGTTGCCGCTTACATGGGAATGAGCGAATCGAAGGCAAAAAGCCTGCTGTACCGCACAAGGCAGGGGCTGAAAGTTTATTTGGAACGGGAGGGATTTGCGATATGAAAAAGGAACAGCTCAGTGACGCTTTGAATCTGCTGGATGATGACCTGCTGGAAGAGACAGACAGGCTGCGGAAGGGAATCGGGGCACAGGATGAGAACCGGGAAGAGAGTGTGGGTCAGGGGGAAAATCGGCGGAAGCGGACTGTTGGGAAAACCCGATGGAAGTGGATTGCCGGAAAAAATCAGAAGAAATGGACTGCTGCAGCCGCGGTGGTATGTATGGTACTGGCGGCAGTCGGCGGGAGCGCTCTTTATGGGAGATTACAGGAGCATTCCAGGCGTTCGGACAAAGCCTTGACGGAGAATTCGCATCCGAATGGCGTTGCGGGTTCAGGGGATTCCCGGCCAGACGGCGGACAGGGAGCCCTGACGGAGAATTCATATCCGGACGGCACTGAGGGTTCGGCGGATTCCCGGTTAGACGGCAACCAGGGAACCCAGGAGGAGAACTCGTATCCGAACGGCGCCGAGGGCTCAGGGGATTCCGCGTCCGACAACGGGCAGGGTTCGGAAAACACCACAGGCATTTCGCAGTTCCCGGCTATGGAAAGCGGCGAGGGATTTGAGGGATACAGGGCCTATGATGCCTCGGAGCTAGTCAATGCCAATCCGTGGACGGAGGAGATGGAAATATCTGCGCTTCCGGTCTATCGGAATTCCGCTGCTTTCCGCGGCCAGTACGGGACTAACCTGAAGGCGGATCTGGATAAAATGGAGGAATATCTGAAAGAGGTGGCAGGGCGGCTGGGGCTGGACACGGATTCCCTTGTCATCACGGATGATGTCCCGGATGAAGAGACCCGAAAGATTATCATGGAAAAACTGCAGATAGGGGGAGGGACCGTGCCCGAAGGATATTTCAACCCCACGAGACTGATTACAGAAGCGGATGGCATGAAGATTGAGGTGGATCAGTACATGACGGCATCCGTATATTTTGAGCCTGCCATAGAACTGCCTGCGGAATACCGTTTCAACTATTCCGCTTCTTATGAGGAACTGGAAAAGACAGCCGGTTACCTGGAAGAGGAATTCAGGGAGTTTATGGGGATGGAACAGCCCCGGCAGGACATTAACGGAGGAGGCTATGATATTTACTTCCGGCAGCAATATAAGATTGCGTTTTACGAGACAGGAGAGGATGCGGTGGAGCAGATTCTTCAATATAATTTCAACAGGGTTTCGTTTGCCTGCGATGATGAAGGGAAGCTATTCCTTGCCAGAATTTACCGCCCGGATATCTCTGAAAAGGAGGGAGATTATCCCATTATCACGGCGGAGGAGGCCAGAGAGCTTTTGACGGACGGGAGCTATGTCACCACGGTTCCGGGAGAAATGCCCGGGGAGAAGTACATCCGGGCGGTGGAACTGGTTTACCGGACGGGGAACTGGGATCTCTATTATATGCCATACTATCGTTTTACGGTGGAATTGCCCAATCCGTACGGTGTTGCCGGCGGGGAGAAGGAGGACGGCCTGAAGAGCTATGGAGCGTACTATGTCCCGGCGGTGGAAAGCGAGTATCTGGAGGATATGCCCGGATGGGACGGAAGGGTTAACTGATGGGATATCGGCTGCTTTCTGACCGGTGTGAGTATAAACTCTGCCTTATTCCTTCTTGGTGCAGATGAAGCTGTTCATTATATTTGAATTGGATGACTGCTATTTCATTGGCATGACCGGAGCAGGCTGACTGGACGGCATTGTAAACTCAGTCAGCTGCTTCGGGTACTTTAGGGCTTGGCAGTAGTCAATAACGATGACAGAGAAAGGCTTTATTTATCCCCATAATGATACCGGCATGCCAGAATATATATATTGTCCTCATCTATTTTGTAAATCAATCGGTCTTTGTCGTTGATCCGTCTGCTCCAATATCCGGACAGATTTCCGCTTAGCGGCTCTGGTTTTCCGATGCCTTCATTGCCGTTTCGGGCGATATCGTGAATTAACTGATTTATTTTTTTCAGAGTTTTACGGTCTTCTGTCTGCCAGTAAAGATAATCCTGCCAGCCGGTATCTGCGAATACCTTATTCATTTTCCGCCACCTCAATCAAATCATGGGCAGCACATTGGCCATTTTCCAATTGTGCCTTGCCTTTCATCAACCAGTCATAGTTCTCTTTATTGCCCAAAACATAAATATTTTCCATAAGGTTGTTATAGGCTTCTTCCGAAATCATAACCACATTTTTATTATCTTTTCGGGTTATTATTATGGTTTCGTAGTCGTCAGTTACCTTATCCATATACATTTTCATATTATCGCGAAGATTTGTATAATTCACCGCTAACATGAGATAACACCTCCTGCATGCAAGTACAGTTTTCTGTACTTATATTATACTGTATGATTTTCTGTACGTCAACACTATGCCATAGTTTTTTGAAACTTGGAGTACTTCACACCTTTAAGGCTTTTTAGGT
>DKVC01000173.1:16649-16952 GCA_002490995.1 Lachnospiraceae bacterium UBA7188 | reverse complement strand
CCAGTCACAGCTCTCCGTGCCGCCTGCACCTGCATTCAGCTTCAATATGGCGTCATTCTTGTCATACTCGCCGGACAGGAGGGTACTCAGGCGCAATGTCTCAAATTCACTGACAAATTCATCCAGTTCGGCCCGGATATCCGGAATCAGCGAGACATCATCCTCCTCATAGCCCATCTCGATCAGGGTCAGGATATCCTCATACTGGCCGGAAAGCCTGTCACAGCCCTCCACAACGCTTTTCAGCGATTTCAGTTCCTTCATTTTCTCATTGGAGCGCTCCGGGTCATCCCAGAATCCGGG
>DKVC01000173.1:0-16296 GCA_002490995.1 Lachnospiraceae bacterium UBA7188 | reverse complement strand
GAATCCCTCACTTCCGCTAATGGAGTTTCATATGACAGGATTTCTGTCTTCATCTGATCTAATTCTACCAATTAACGTCACCTTCTTTCTATTCCTTCAGACCTGTTAACAGTTACACACCCTACGCCTTTCTTCCGCAGCACTGCTTGTATTTCTTGCCGCTTCCGCAGGGACAGGGATCATTGGGATATATTTTGTCACTGCTTCTCTTAGCGGGCGCTTTCGCCACGGAATCGTCCTTGTTGGTACCGGTTACCTTGGCTACCTGTTCGCGTTCTACCTTCTGCTCCACCTTGACGCGGAACAGCATGCGGACAGTCTCTTCCTTAATGTTCTGGGTCATCTCGTCAAACATGGCATAGCCGCTCATCTTGTACTCCACCAGAGGGTCACGCTGGCCGTAAGCCTGAAGGCCGATACCCTGACGAAGCTGCTCCATATCGTCGATGTGGTCATTCCACTTTCTGTCGATAACCTTCAGCAGGATGACGCGCTCTATCTCACGGATGGTCTCCGCATTGGGGAATTCCGCTTCCTTATTCTCGTAAAGCTTCACGGCTTCTTCCTTCAGCTGCTGCTTCAGGCTGTTCTTTTTGGGCTTCACCACACGCTCAGGGGTAACCGGCTGCAGGGGAATCGTGGGGAGCAGCAGCGTATTCAGCTCGTTGAAATTCCACTCGTCCACTTCGGCGTCATCATTGATGCTGATATCCACACAATTCTCCGTAATGTCCGTGATCATCTTGTAAATAAAGTCTCTCATGCTCTCACCGTTCAAGACTCTGAGACGCTCTTCATAGATAATCTCACGCTGCTCGCTCATAACCCGGTCATACTCCAATACGTTTTTACGGATGCCGAAGTTATTGTTCTCTATCTTCTTCTGGGCAGACTCTATGGCGTTGGTAAGCATCTTGTGCTCGATTTCCTGTCCCTCCGGTACACCCATGGCATTGAACATCTTAATCAGACGTTCGGAGCCGAACAGCCTCATCAGATCATCCTCCAGAGAAATGTAGAACTTGGACTCGCCGGGGTCTCCCTGACGTCCGGAACGTCCGCGCAGCTGATTGTCGATACGCCTGGATTCATGGCGCTCCGTACCGATGATCTTCAGACCGCCTGCCGCCCTGGATTCCTCGTCCAGCTTGATGTCCGTACCACGGCCTGCCATGTTGGTGGCAATGGTAACCGCGCCGTGAATACCGGCATCCGCCACAATCTCTGCCTCCAGTTCATGGAACTTCGCGTTCAGTACCTTGTGCTTGATACCATGCCTGGTCAGCAGTCTGCTCAGCTCCTCACTGGCTTCAATGGTAATGGTACCCACCAAAACCGGCTGTCCTTTTGCGTGGGCTTCTTCCACAGCCTCTACGATGGCCGCCAGCTTTTCCTTTTTTGTTTTATATACCGCATCCTGATGGTCAATACGCTGTACAGGCACATTGGTGGGAATCTCCACCACATCCATGCCGTAAATCTCCCGGAATTCCTTCTCCTCCGTCAGGGCCGTACCGGTCATGCCGCATTTTTTCTCAAATAAATTGAAGAAATTCTGGAAGGTAATGGTGGCCAGTGTCTTGCTCTCCCGCTTTACCTTCACATGCTCCTTCGCCTCGATTGCCTGATGCAGGCCGTCGGAATAACGCCGCCCGGGCATGATACGTCCGGTAAAGCTGTCTACAATCAGCACCTGGTCATCCTTCACCACATAGTCCTGATCCCGGAACATCAGATTGTGGGCGCGGAGCGCCAGAATGATATTATGCTGTATATCCAGGTTCTCGGCATCCGCAAAGTTCTGGATATGGAAGAAATCCTCCACCTTCTTCACGCCTGCCTCGGTGAGGTTGATAACCTTATCCTTCTCGTTGACGATAAAGTCCCCTGTCTCCTCCTGCACCACGCCCATGATGGCATCCATCTTGGTCAGCTCCTGCACATCCTCGCCCCGGTGCATCCTGCGCGCCAGCAGGTCGCACATTTCGTACAGGGCAGTGGATTTACCGCTCTGGCCGGAAATGATAAGCGGTGTCCTGGCTTCGTCAATCAATACTGAGTCCACCTCATCAATAATACAGAAATGCATCCCCCGCAGAACCAGCTGTTCCTTGTAGATGACCATATTGTCGCGCAGGTAGTCAAAGCCTAATTCGTTGTTGGTCACATAGGTGATATCGCACTGATATGCTTTCTGACGTTCTTCGGAATTCATGCTGTTCAGGACGACGCCCACTGTCAGGCCCAGGAATTCATGAATCTGGCCCATCCACTCCGCGTCACGCTTTGCCAGATAGTCATTGACCGTGACCACATGTACGCCCTTTCCTTCCAGAGCATTTAAATAAGACGGCAATGTAGCCACAAGTGTCTTACCTTCACCGGTACGCATCTCTGCGATACGCCCCTGATGCATAATGATACCGCCGATGATCTGTACACGGAAATGCTCCATGTTCAATACTCTTTTCGCCGCCTCACGCACTGTGGCATAAGCCTCAGGCAGCAGGTCATCCAAAGTCTCCCCCTCCGACAGCCTCTTTTTAAACTCGGCTGTTTTCCCTTTCAGTTCCTCGTCGGACAGAGCCTGCATCTGAGGGCGCAGGCTTTCCACCTTATCTGCCAGGGGAAGGATACGCTTCACCTCCCGCTGGCTGTGTGTACCAATTATCTTATCGATTATCTTCACGACTCTTCATACCTTTCTGCGGTCTGTCTATCAAAACCTAACCTGTATTGTAACAGATTTGTCCGTAAGATTCAACACTATCCATCAGGTTTTTATAGTTCTTCCTCCAAAAATGCCTCCATTTACAGCTGTTTTCCACATTCCGGCGCCTGTCGTTTATCATTTCCACTATTTTCCGAATCTGAGAATATATTTTTCCGGCAGGGCTCCCACAGGGAGGTACCAGTCCCTGACACTGCCGTCCTCCATGATGCTCATCACATTGACAAAGTCTTTCTCAAATATACTTTGAGAATATATGCTCCCGCTAAAGCTGAGAAGCCCCAGCAGCTCTTCCATCTCTTCTCTGTCTGTAATCTGTATCGAGCATCTGTCCACAATCCTGTCCTCGGTATAGACTTCTGACACAGCTTCCACCGGCATTGCCGCTTCTGTGCCTTCAAAACCGCCCTCCGACGCTTCCATGCCTGCTACTCCGGCTTCCGGCACCTCCGACGCTTCCATGCCTTCTGTTCCGGCTTCCGACGCCCCCGGCGATTCCACACCTGCTGCTCCGGCACCGCCCTGTTCCGTTCCCGTGGCTTCGCTTCCCTCCGTCTGCCCGGGAACACCGTAAAGCTCTCTCGCCATCGCCACACGTTCCTCAGGCGCCGTGTTCCCGTCACAGTCCAGACTCAGCACAAAACATTGGATCCCCAGTTCCTCCACGTCAGGTGATTCAAATCCCGCCGCGCGCAATGCCTCCAGAGTACGCTCCATGGAATCATATATCTCCATGTATACTTCCGTCCATCTGGATACCCCCCTGGCTTCCTTATAATAAGTTCTGAGTACTATCTCCGCAGCCAGCCTGCCCTCTTTCAGCAGCGCCCTGTCCGGTTCTTCCAATATCTCCTGATTATATACTTCCAAAGCGGAACGTATTTCCGGCGTGATTTTCCCCTCATAACAGGTCCCTCCCCCCATATGAAGGCTTAAACTGGTATCTCCGTCCAGAATCTCACTGTCTATCAGATAAGCGCTTTCCAGATATGCTTCGCTTGTCAGGACAGGCCATACCACCTCCTGATCCTCTTCCCGCATCCAGTAATAACGGTAGTAGCTCCTGCCGCTGTCGAGGGTAACTTTCACCCCTACCCGTTCCAGGTCTCCCTGATACCCCTCCTCCTGCTCATGCTCCACCATACGCTCCAGAAACGCATAGATAGCCTGCCTGTCCTGATAGTGCATGCTTTCGAATAATTCGCTGTCCGATTTTCCCTGAAATTGCTGGTAATTTGCCAGGTTCATGTCGTAAAGGGCAAGCTCCGCTATCTCTTCCGGCTCCGGCAGGCGTGTATCATACCCGAACCAGTCCCAGTAAAACGCAAAGCAGACTAACAGCGAAAATGCCACGGTACCCGCCATCTGAATCCTGTGCGCAAAAAAAGCCTTGAAGTCCATCTGAAAAATGATGTCCAGCACCCCAAAGGTACACAGCCCCACAAGAACCGCCCCAAATATCCCCCATCCTAACGCCCTGGAATCCGACACCAGCATCACAAATAATCCCCATCCGCACATGCCGGCTGCCACACCCAGAACTGCCCGGAATATAAAGGCCACCGTCCTGTTCCAGATTCCCTGTTCCGCCGCCTCCGAGGCCCGGTTCCGGTACAGAAGCCATGAGCCTGCTCCCAGCACCGCCGTCACCCCGGCATTCATCAGGATTGCTTTCCATACCTCCCACAGGTTTGCCTCGTCCATCCGAAGCACCAGAAGATACGGCGCGGAAAAAAGCGGTGAGCCGTATGCCGCTGTCCCCAGCTCCACGGACGGCATGTAATAAGTTCCCATATAGCCGTCAAAACATGCAACGCACAGCCCGTAAAACACTACCACTGCAAATCCCAGTATCATCATGGAGACCAGCGTATTCAGTATATTGCCGCTGAGCATCACCGCAACCAGCGTCACATGGTATACCAGCAGATAGACAACTGTAAGGAAAAACAGATTGAAAGCCATCTCTGTCACCATATCCGAAATCCAGCATCCTCCCTCTATCTGCCACAGCAGGCCGCATGCCATGACAAAGGTAAGCAGCACGCTCACAAGGAACGGAATAAGCCATATTAAAATTCCGTTAATGTATTTTACGCCATACAGTGTATCCCGTTTGACAGGAAGACTATGGCAGGTATCCACCATATTTTTATGAAACAGATAGCGGAAACTGAACAGTCCCGTGATAATGGCCCCGGCTATGGCAATAATCCCTCCGCCCGTCACCAGATACGCACCGAAGAAGCCGGCTGTCTCCTCCTGGAATCCCACAATTACTCTGGCATCTCCATGCTGCATCAGCCCTTCCGAGCCGCCCCAGTAGCTCAGCGAATTGCTTCTCCATATCATCCATCCCACCGTCAGGATCAGAAAATTCCCCAGGACGGAAAGGGCAACCATCCAAAGCTTATGGCGGATGTCCTCCTTCATGGCTTTAAAGAATAAGTGCTTTGACGTCATAACCCTTTACCTCCGTTTCGCTGATGAATATTTCCTCCAGGGACAGGGGCAGCAGTTCGTAGAAGACGGGATTTAGCTGTTCCATAAACGCTTCCACGCCTTCCCGCAGCCCTCTTGCCGTAAAGGTGTACAGTGTCCCCCTGTTTTCCATGGTCAGAATCTCCAGTCCCTCCTTCACCTGACACAGCTCTGTTTCGTCCTTAATCACACACTGGATTTTCTGGATATTCAGCTTCATCTCATCAATGTCTTTCTCAAAGAGGATCCCGCCCTTGTGGAGCAGCCCCACATATTCGCAGATATCCTCCAGCTCCCTCAAATTGTGGGAGGCGATAACCGGAGTAAGCCCCCGCGTCTCTATCTCCCTGATAAACACGGTCTTCACAGCCTGACGCATCACCGGATCCAGCCCGTCAAAGGTTTCGTCGCAGAACAGATATTTTGTGTTCGCGCAGATTCCGCAGATGACGGAGAGCTGTTTCTTCATTCCCTTGGAAAAGGTATTGATTTTCCGGCCGGTATCCAGCCCGAATTTCCCCATCAGCTCCTTCCATTTATCCGCGTCAAAGGACGGATAGTAGGTTCGGTAAAGATGGAGCATGTCCTTCGGTGTCCCGCTTTTGAAAAAATACTGGTCATCGGAAATATAAAATATACGGGATTTCGCTTCCGGATTGTCGTACACCAAAGTGCCATCCACGGCTATCTTCCCCTCGTCAGGCTTCATCACGCCGCACATCAGACGCATCAAAGTGGATTTTCCGGCACCGTTGGTTCCGATAAGACCGAATACATGTCCTTCCTCTATTCTGGCGGTGATGCCGTCCACGGCCTTCACTTCGCCGAAGCTTTTGCTTACATTTTGAATTTCTATCATAATGTCCTCCTGGCTCTGTTTTGTTTCCAAGTTTATACCTGCCGAGTCCTTATCCATCCTCTCCCTCATATATCCGCTGCAGTTCTTCTCCCAGCCGCTCTCTGGAAAGCCCGGCTTCCCTGGCCTGAAGAGTGACATTTTTCCATTCCCGCAGCACCTTGCCCTGCTTGTTCTCCCTCCACTCGTTCTCCGCAGTCACAAAGCTTCCTCTTCCGGATACCGTATAGAGATAGCCGTCCTGCTCCAGCTGGGCGTAAGCGCGCTGTACGGTATTGGGGTTTACGGACAGTTCCATGGCCAGGCTGCGCACGCTGGGCATCTTGGTCAGAGGCTCCAGCCCGCCGCTTACAATCAGGCGCTCCAGTTTTTCCACCACCTGTTCATAGATAGGGCGTTTATCCCGATAATCCAACAAAATCATGTTCCTTCCTCTCTCATAGTGTCTGAAAAGTAATAAGTGTATTAAATATCTTAATACAGTTATAGCATAAAAAAAGAGCAGTGTCAAGTCTGACCGCTCTTTTTCTGTTTTTTCTTTCCTGTAGATTTTTAATCACTTTTCTTCAAGGAGTCTCCGCCGGCCCTCCGGGAGGAATCATGAGATATGCTGTGTCATCCCTTCCAGCTTCTGACGCTTATACGCCGCAAAGTTTCCTCTGTCCAGCGCATCCCGGATCTCTTCCATCATGGTATTGTAGAAATAGAGATTGTGAAGCACGCACAGACGCATGCCCAGCATCTCCTTTGCCTTTAAAAGATGCCGGATATACGCCCTGGAGTAGCGCCTGCAGGCAGGACAGCCGCATCCCTCTTCAATGGGCCGTTCATCCAGCTCATATTTCGCGTTAAACAGATTGATCCTGCCATGATTGGTATACAGGTGGCCGTGTCTGCCATTCCTGGTAGGGTATACGCAGTCGAAGAAGTCTATCCCCCGCTCCACCCCTTCCAGAATATTCGCCGGAGTCCCCACCCCCATCAGGTAAATGGGCTTATCCTGGGGCAGGAAAGGCACCACCTCATCCAGGATATGATACATTTCCTCGTGGGTCTCCCCGACAGCCAGGCCGCCCACCGCATAGCCATCCAGTCCCAGCTCCGATATCCGTTTCGCATGTTCAATCCTGATGTCCGGATACACTGCTCCCTGATTGATACCGAAAAGCAGCTGATGAGGATTGAGGGTATCTTCCAGGCCATTGAGCCGCGCCATCTCCTTCCTGCACCGCTGCAGCCACCTGAATGTGCGGTCCACGGATGCCTGCACATATTTTCTGTCCGCCCTGCTGGGCGCGCATTCGTCAAATGCCATGGCAATGGTGGAAGCCAGATTGGACTGAATCTGCATGCTTTCCTCGGGCCCCATGAAAATATGGCGCCCATCGATATGAGAATTGAAATAGACCCCTTCCTCCTTGATCTTCCGGAGACCTGCCAGGGAAAATACCTGAAATCCCCCCGAATCCGTCAATATGGGCTTATTCCAGGACATGAATTTGTGGAGACCGCCAAGCTGCCTGATGACATGGTCACCGGGACGCACATGGAGATGATAGGTATTGGAAAGCTCCACCTGGGTCCTGATCTGTTCCAGATCGGAAGTAGCCACCGCCCCCTTAATGGCGCCTACGGTACCCACATTCATAAACACAGGGGTCTGGATCGTCCCGTGAACCGTTTCAAACTCCGCTCTCCTGGCCCTTCCTTCTATTTTCAATATACGGTACATAAATCCTCGCTCTCTGCCGGTGCGCCATTTTCTCCTGCCCCCGGTCCTCTGTCACATACCAGCTGCCACATACCTGGCTTCCTGCAGGCAGCCGAAATCCCGCCTGCCGTAACCGTGCTGCTGCCCCCATAAACATTCCTGCCTGTATTTTTCTATAAACTGCCATACTTCTGTCACCGCAGGCCGTTGCCTCTATAGTAAGGAAGTGTCTACAGATAACCGCTGCAGGTTTGTTGCAATTTTTCTTGCATTTCAAGGCTTTTTCCTAAAGAAGTTGCAGCGGTTATTTTCCGACAGTTCCTACGGTAAGGAATTGACTGGAAGCGCTCACTCACAGCGGTAGAACTTCACTATCGAATCCATCCTTGCGGACATATTCAGCAGCATGGCATCCAATACCGTAAGGGCTGTCATGCACTCCATCACCACCACCGCCCTGGGCACAATGACAGGGTCATGACGGCCCTTGATATTGACATCGATTTCCTCTCCCGCCTGATTGACTGTCTGCTGAGTCCTGAAAATGGAGGCCGTAGGCTTTACATACGCCCGTACGACAATCATATCTCCGTCACTGATGCCGCCCAGAATCCCCCCCGCATGGTTGGTAGCCTTGCAGACCTTTCCGTTCTCCATGCGGAAAGCATCATTATTCTCGCTGCCCCGGCGCTTTGATACCAGGCATCCGTCACCGATTTCCACCGCCTTCACCGCGCCGATGGACATAACCGCCTTTGCAAGATTGGCATCCAGCTTCTCAAACACGGGGTCGCCGATGCCGGCGGGAAGCCCTTCCACACGGCATTCCATACAACCCCCTGAAGAGTCCGTGGCACGCCTTGTCTCCTCCATATATTCCACGGCGCGCCTGTCTGCCTCTTCATCCGGCATTGCGGTGGCGGTTCTCAGAATCGCCTCTCTGTCAAATTTCTCCATATCCGCCTCTACCGGGCCGATGGAACGGGTATAGGCACAGACGGTAACGCCCAGCTGCTCCAGAATCCTGCATGCCACGGCCCCCGCAGCCACACGGCCTGCTGTCTCCCTTCCCGAAGAACGCCCTCCTCCCCGGTAATCCCGGAAACCATATTTTTCATCAAAGGTATAGTCCGCATGACCCGGGCGGTAATAAGACGCTATCTCGCTGTAATCCCTGGAAATCTGGGAAGTATTGCGCACCATCATGGAGATGGGTGTTCCCGTTGTCCGCCCTTCAAATACACCGGACAGGATTTCCACCGCATCCGCTTCTTTCCTGGAAGTGGTGACAGTGCTGGTGCCTGGCTTTCTCCTGTCCAGATAGCGCTGGATATCCGCCTCCTGCAATTCAAGTCCCGCAGGACATCCGTCAATCACCACCCCCAGTGCTTTCCCGTGGGATTCCCCCCAGGTCGAAATTCTGAATATATTTCCGTATGTGGAACCCGCCATTTTACGCTCCTTTTCTCTCTGCCATCCGGCAAGTCTGTTTCGGCTTGCTTTCTCTTATCGCAGCTCACCGAAAGCTGCAGAGTCACAATAAAGGCTCCGGCCTGCTTTCTCTCAGCACAATTCTCCGAAAGCTGCGGAGTCACAATAAAGGCTCCGGCCTGCTTTCTCTCAGCACAATTCTCCGAAAGCTGCAGAGCCACAAGAAAAGGCTCCGGCTTTCTCAATGTCCGGAGCATGCTCACTTCTACAGCTTATGAAATGTAATGCAATTGGGCACGTCCACCCTGATCGGCGGCCCGTTCATGATCATGGTACCGTTCTCCACGTCCACATGGAAGAAAGTCATATCATTTGTCTCATGGTTCAGGGATACCAGAAATTTATTATTGGGGAACAGGCTGGCATCCTTGGGGTATTCCCCGCCTACCGGCAGACAGAATATCTGGGAAAGCATCCCCGTAGCCTCGTCAACATGATAAAGTACTACAGAATTGTCTCCCGCATTGGAGCTGAGCAGATACTTATGGTCATCCGAGAATTCCAGCGCACTGGCCGCATTGTAGCTGCCAATCTCACCCTTACAGGTGCTCACGGTCTGAATCTTCTCAAATATGGGCTGATTCTTTTTCTCCTCATAGGAGTATACGTCAATAAAACACTTGATTTCATGTACAATATAAATAAAGCGTCCGTCCTTGGATATCTTCACATGCCTGGGCGCAGACTCCAGTTCACTCCTGATCACATCGGCCAGCATCACTTTACCCAGCTTCGCGTCAAAGCGGTATACATTGACATGATCCATCCCCTGGTCAGCCACCAGCAGATATTTATTGTCATGAGTCATTCGGGCACAGTTAATGTGGGGCCTGAAATTACGCTCCGCCACGCTTCCCAGTCCCTTGTGATAAATTTCATCCGTGATCTCGCCTATGGAACCGTCTTCCTCCAGTTTCAGAACCGTCAGCTTCCCGTCATGATACCCGGCTACAAAGAGATAGCTGTCCGTATAATCCGTAGATACATAGCACCCTCTCATACCGTTAATGGCGCCAAAGTTCAGGAATTCCAGGCTGCCGTCTTCCAGTATCACATAGGATTCCACACCGAAATCCGTTATGGAATACAGAATCTTTCCGTTATGTGAAATGGTCACGTAGGAAGAATTGGTGATTTCCACTTTATCCTTCTCTATGAAACGTCCCTTCTCCATATCCACATCATATATTTTTATTCCATTTTTGTCTCCCCGGGTATAGGTGGAGACATACGCAACATACTTTTCCTTCTCCATGAAAAAACCGCCTTTCCGCGGACAGTTGCTGCTTCCGAACCGTTTCTCCGCCCGGCTCCCGCAGGACTTGTCCAAAACTCTCAGGCAAAGCTGCCGCCCTGTCCTTCCGGTCTATTATATCATAAAGCGCCTGCGATTCAAATACTTTTTCTAAAAAAGTGCGCGCAGCTTCAGACACGCGGCTTCAGACACTTCCAAAGGAATTGGCTTCAGCAATTTCTTTCCATCTGCAGCCGGCAGCGCCCCGGGTAAAATGCCGGACTGCTATACTGCCTGCCGCAGATGGCAGCTTTCCTTCAAAGAGATATACTAGTTATCGCATTCGTTTCCGTTATTCCGGAGCGGGAATCTGGGATAATCCTGCCATGGCGGCGGAATCATGCCGGAGCCGTCAGAATTGTTTTCCCGTTCCGTACAGCCGCACCTGTCATGATCATGACGATCCTCTTCACAGCCGCAGCCGCGTCTCTCCTCCTCACAGCCGTCACGGTCACGGCCATCTTCACAACCGCAGCCACGACTACGTTCCTCGCCTTCGCAGCCACAGCCGCCGCGACTGTTCCTATCGTCTTCACAGCCACAACCGCCACGGCCGTTCCTATCGTCTTCACAGCCACAGCCGCCGCGGCTGTTCCGCATGTCTTCACAGCCGCAGCCGCTTCGGCCGTTCCTTTCGTCTTCGCAGCCGCAGCCACGTCTCTCTTCCCTGCATTCACAGCATTCCTGCTGTCTTCCCATATCCCTCCCGCAGGAGTCATTTCTGCCGGATCCCATACCTTCACAACCGCCCCTGCCGGACATTTCTCTTCCTGTTCTGCCGCAGCATCCGCTCTGCTCCATCCTGCATTCGCAGCTGCTTCCCCAGCCGCAGCAGCTCAGAAGCAAAAATAAAAGAAAACAGTTCATAAGTTTCTCCATATGATTGTTTTACCCTATCATATGCAAACCTCTCAGGAAAGTGCAAGGTCCATTTTCCGACAGCCAGCCGGACTTTACACCGTTTTCTCCGCCACGCTTTCCAAAAGCAGCTTTTCCGACGGCCTGCCGGACTTTACACCGTTTTCTCTGCCACACTGACATAAACCGCTATACTTCTGGGCGGTATCTTTCTGACAAATTCTGTCTCCGGCTCCCCATCTTCTGTATGCTTTCTGTGACCTTCGCCGGATTCTGTGGCAAAGGCCAGCTTCCATACCGCCCCCTTCGGCAGTCTGGGCAGCGCCATTTTATGCCTCTCCCAGTGCATGTTGACGGCGATATAGAGGAAAGTGTCGTCCCAGATTTCCGCATCCCTGGCATACTTTCCGTACAATAAGATACCGATATGCCGAAACTGTGCATCCGTCTCCGGGCACCAAGCATTCTGCCCATGATAAGACAGATCCGGATATCCGCAGGCTATATAATCCGTCAGCCGCAGCTCTCTGTCCGGCCTCAGAATCGGATGCTCCTGCCTGAAACGGACCAGCATCTTCCAGAAATTGTATATCTCCTCGTTCTTCTTCCTCTGGCTCCAGTCCAGCCAGGCGACGGCATTGTCCTGACAATAGGGATTGTTATTCCCCTTCTGGGAATTTCCGAACTCGTCTCCCATAAAAATCAGAGGGGTGGACTGAGACAGCATCAACAGGCACATGGCGTTTTTCATCTGTTTTAAACGAAGCTGCCTCACAGACTGCCTGCGGCTCCTGCCTTCTTCCCCGCAGTTCCAGCTGCAGTTATAGTCATTTCCGTCACGGTTGTCTTCTCCGTTGGGTTCATTATGTTTATAATCATAGGAAACAAGGTCTGCCAGAGTGAAGCCGTAATAGTTGGTCAGATAATGGATGCAGCCCGCCTTCGCCGGAATATGCCGCATATGATACAGCACGCTGCCCAGCATCCCTCCGTCTCCCTTTAAAAATTTACGCATATCATAGTACCATGCATCATTGTACTCTGCCACATGGGGATACCGTGGCTGCTCATTCCTCCCGTAAAGCCTGTCCGTGTCAAAATTGTAATACCATATCTTGGTGTCCGCCAGCAGTTCATCCGCCGCCAGCAGCTCCGCAGGAAGATTCCCTCCCATCAGATGGAAGCCGTCCACATGATACTCCAATACCCAGTAGCGCAGAATCTCAGGAATTTCGCTGTGCTTTACTTCCTCCGGAAAATAGAACTGCATTATTATCTCCATTCCGTTGGCATGTAACGAACGGACCAGTTCCTTGAACTCCGTCACCGTATCCTCCGACGCGGCGTAAGACGACTTCGGCACAAAATAATATCCCTTCCGATATCCCCAGTAGTTTAATCTCTGTTGATTCTTCTCCAGAATTCCGGTCTCTGTCATACGCGGCTGATCATGCTGTTCTCCCCTGAACGGAACCTCTGCAAATTCATACGCCGGCTGCAGCTCGATGGTGGTAATGCCGATTTCCTTCAGATAAGGAATTTTCTCCGCAATCCCTGCAAAGGTTCCCCTGTGCTTCACGCCGGAAGAGGCATGTTTCGTAAACCCCCTGACATGCATGCAGCAGGCAATCACCCTGTTATAAGGAAGCCTGGGAAAACGATCCTGTTCCCAGTCAAAGGTTCCGGTGACAAAGCCGGCTCTCATGTCCCGGGCAGTCCGTTCCCTGCCATATGGAACCTTATGCGGAAATACTCTTGCCCGCTCATCAGGAATAAGCCGGTCCTCCTCGAAAAAAAGATAGGTAGTGGATGCCGGGTCTATATTTGTCACCATCTTGCAATAGACATGGCCAATCCTCTCGTCTTCGGTAAAAGGAATCTTCTCTCTGAGCTTACCTGTCCTGCTGTCGTACAACAGGATTCCACAGGCGGCGGATCTTGACACAAAAGAAAAACAGACACCGCCATCTTCCATATGAGCGCCTAATGGGTGGGGATAATTATGTAATATTTTTTCTGTCATCGTCTTCCCTCCATATTCTGCGCGGTTCATGCTCCGCATGTCTTGTATACAATCTGAGCAGATATACTGAAAATCAGATTTATTCTATCATATTTTACCGATAATAAAAAGTCCTCTGTGACAAGAAATATACTTTTTTCAGAATTTTTTCATATTTTTTCAGATTTTCCGATTTGTTGCTGAGCAGATTGTCAGTTTGGCTGTCATTTTTCAGTTTCCCTTGCAGAATACTCCAAAAGCGGTTATAATGAACCTGACATGCCACACAGGACAAGTATACAGGAGGTGTTCCCATGGGAAAGAAAGAAGATTATGATGACGAGGAAATGACCGTTGAACTGGAACTGGATGATGGCAGTATCGTGAACTGTGCCGTCATTACCATTCTGCCTGTCAACGAAAAGGATTACATCGTACTGCTGCCCTTGGACGAAAACGACGAAAACGAGGACGGCGAGGTATGGTTCTACCGCTACAGCGAAAATCCCGATGACCCCAACGAGGAGCCTGAACTGGATTATATCGAGGATGACGAGGAATATGAAATTGTGGCGGAAGCATTTGACGAGTACCTCGACAACTGTGAATTCGATGAGCTGCCAGAAGAATAGATCATCGAAAAAGCGGATTTAAAAATCTGGAAGGCTGCCTGGGGCGTTCCTTAGTACCGGTAAGGTAGAGGAGCTCCAGGTTTTTCTTCGCCCTGGTCATGGCCACATAAAAGATTCTGCGCTCTTCCTCCACAGTACTTTCGTCCGGCATGGTTCCGTGAGGAAATATTTTCTCATTGCAGTCAGGTATCCACACATTGTCAAATTCCAGTCCCTTTGCGCCATGGACAGTCAGGAGATGAACCTTTCCCCCGCTTTCCCTGCGGCCGGTATTTTCCCCCTCCCTTTGCTTCTGCGGACAGGGTCCTGCCTGCGCCTTATTCTGCTCCAGGCTCTTCGCGTATGCCTCCTGGAAGGCTTTCCATTCTTTCACTCCGGAGTACTTTGACGCATCCTCTTTCAGCCAGTCCAGCAGCTCCTGCCACTCCTGCCATTTCTCCGTGCCGGTTCCCGCCTGCTCCTTCAGATACTGTTCATACCCCATGGCCTTCAATATGTAATTGATTCCGGGACGAAGGGTAAAGCTTTTTACGCTTGTAAGCTGCTTCCTGAAGCGCGGCAGCTCCTTCCTTACCCTGTCTCTCTGCATTTCCGGTATCTGCGCTCTCCTGTAGTATTCCTCTATTTTATCCAAATCCACACTGCCTTCCCCAACGGCTTCCCTGCTGATATAGCGGGACGGTTTATTCATGATGCGCAGCATCTGCTCTCTGTTCCCTTCTCCGCCGGCAATCTGCAGATATGCCATAATGTCCTGCACAATGAAATGCTCATAAATGCTGGCTGCCTTCTCCTTCATCTCATAGGGAATGTCCGCCGACTTCAGCCTGGCAGCGAAGCCCTGCATATAAGAATTGGTCCGAAAGAGCACCGCACAGCTTTCCCCCTGCTGCAGGCAGCGTGATATGGCCTGCTGCATATGGCTGTACTGCGCCTCCTTCTCCGAAAACGCATATACGGACACCGGCCCGGTTCCATCACTTTCCTCCAAGGCGCCGCCCTTCTCTGTCCTGCCTGTTCCGCCGGGCATCCCAGAGCGGTATCCGGCTCCTGGAGGCACTGCCCCGGTTCCCGTCTCTGCCCTGGATTTCTCCCGACCGGCAAACGGGCTGCCCGATGTACATGCCGGGCTGTCTGACGTACACTCCGACGCTGCTCTCAGCTGCTTTACAAACCTGTCCTTATTTTCTTCTATTACGGCAAGAGAAGCCCTGACGATTTCCGCCCTGCTTCGGTAGTTCACATCCAGCAAAAGCTGCCTGGCATGAAATTCCGCCTCAAACCGCTTCAGGCATTCCGGCTGGGAACCCCGGAAGCCATAGATAGCCTGGTCATCGTCTCCCACGGCAAAGATGTTATAAGGCTGGGCTGCCAGCAGTTTCACCGCTTCATACTGTACCGGATTGATGTCCTGAAATTCATCGATCAGGATAAACCGGAAGCGATTCTGCCAGTAATTTCTGACAGACCCATTTTCCTGGAGCAGCGTCCTGCACTCATAGAGCATATCATCGAAATCCAGCCTGCCCAGCTTCTTCACCGCCAGGGCATATTCCCGGCAGATCGCTTCAAAATGTGCCTGCCACCTCACCGGTACTTTCTCACAGGCAGCAGTCATCTGCATGGTATTCTTGTAATATCCGATAGCTGACAAAATCTGGGCCGCGTCATCGCTTAAGCTGCCCGCTTCCTCCTGGCTTTCCTGGGCAGTGCCTGCCTGATTCTGCTGTTTTCCGTATGTCTTCAGTATGGGAAATATCAGATTTTTCTTTTCCGAATTGCTTAACAGTTTCGTTGACTTCAGCGCGTTGGACGCTTTTAAAATGTGGTAGAAAACGGAATGAAATGTTCCGAAATTGACCGGATAGGTGGGTTTGTGTTCCGCGGAAAACCTGCCGGAAGATGCTGTGCCTGCGGCTGCCATCTCCTGAAAACGGTTCTGCATGGACAGTGCCGCTTCCTTCATAAAAGTGATCACCAGAATGGATTCGGGTGGGATTCCCTGTTCCAGAAGATATAAGATGCGGTTCGTGATCGTGTAGGTCTTGCCGCTGCCTGGGCCTGCCAGAACGAGACATGGGCCTCTAAGGTGCATGATTGCCGCTTTCTGCGGCTCATTTGCGTTTCTAAGATCCATAAATTCCTCCTGTAACCGTGAGCATGTTCCAACAGATATACTCGCGAGCGCATTCAATTTCCGTTTTTCTGTTCTACAATACTGATGCGCCCGCTCGTTATAC
>DKVC01000229.1:24032-27026 GCA_002490995.1 Lachnospiraceae bacterium UBA7188 | reverse complement strand
TCAGATATGCAGAGCGCACAAGTTATTTTCCGCCAGTTCCTAAGTAAATATGAAAGAAAGGAAAACCAATGAAAGGATTTATCTATTTCTTCCAATATGCGCTGAAAAAGCAGCCCAAATACATTATATTAAGCGTCCTGTCCACATTGATGAGCGCCCTGAGCCCGGTGCTGCTCATCTATATCCCCAAGCTGATTCTGGATACGGCCGCAGAGGGATTTGAAGAGGAGGCTATTTTATTCGTCCTGCTATATGTGGCAAGTTTCCTGATCCTGAATATCGGCACATCCTGGGTGGGATATGGAGCCAGTAATTATTCCTCAAGACTGTTCTCGGATTTCCAGATGGACATGAGCGAAAAACTGATGGATGCAGACCTTGATATGCTGGAATCCAACGCGTTTAAGGAGCAGAGCGAGAAGGCGAAAAACTATATTTATGCTGGAGGCTGGGGCTTCGGCTACATATTCACCTGCTCCCTGCAGATTATACAGTTTTCCATAACAGCCATCAGTTATATCTGCATCATTTATAAATTCAGCATCCTGCTGGTGGCCGTCAATCTGCTGTTCACGCTTATTTCTTTCCGGGTGGGCGGCCGCATCAAGCAGAAAGAGAAGCAGGACCAGGATGAGAAAATCAAACACGAGAGGAAGACACATTATTATACCGAAATTATTTCCGACCATAAATATATGAAAGATATCCGCGTCTTTTCCTACAAGCCCACGCTGCTGCGCAAAATGAAGAAGCATTATGACGCAAATGTCAGATTTTATGCCAGGATCCGGGGAAGGCTTGTCCTCAGCGAGACTTTATCGAATCTGTTCTATGTCATACAGATCGGGCTGGGCTATTTCTTCGTGATTTCCATGTTGGTTGGGGGAACCATTTCCGTAGGTGACTTTACGCTCTATATCTCGGCGCTGACCAGCTATGCGCAGATCATGGGCGCCATTCTGGATAAGATTGTATATGTGCATTCTTACGATATGTATTTCCAGGATTTCAAGGATTACATGAATATCCCCAAAATGCAGTCAGCTTCCGGCAGGATTGTGGACCGCACCATGCCGCTTTCCATTGAATTCAGGAACGTTTCCTTCCGATACGGTACATCGGATACCTATGCGCTGAAAAACATAAACCTCAAACTGGACAGTGCCGACCGGATTGCCATTGTCGGAGAGAACGGAAGCGGCAAATCTACATTCATCAAGCTGCTGATGCGCCTGTATGACCCTGACGAGGGGACAATCCTGGTGAACGGCGTGGATATCAGGGAGTATTCCTACGAGGATTATATCAGCCTGTTCTCCGCTGCCTTTCAGGATTACTCGCTGTTCGCTGCTACCATAGAGGAAAATATAACCATGAACGACCAGGAGAAGATGGATGAAATCTTCGTCAATGAGTTGACAGAGATAGGTCTGTTGGATAAGGTCATCAACCGGTATCCCCGGCATTTCGATACCAGTGTATACCGGATATTTGACGACAACGGAATCGAACCCAGCGGAGGGGAAGGCCAGCAGATTGCCATTGCACGCTCCCTGCACAGAGACAGCAAAATCAAGATTCTGGACGAGCCCACAGCAGCGCTGGACCCTAAGATTGAATATGAGCTGTACCAGAAATATGATTTGATTACCCGGGGAGCCATATCCTTTTTTTGTATCTCACAGGCTGGGAAGCTGCAGGTTTGCAAACCGCATTCTCGTTTTTTCCAAAGGAAATATAGTGGAGGACGGTTCCCACACCGAGCTGATGCAAAAAAATGGTCTGTATTCGGAACTGTTCAATTATCAGGCGTCGCTTTATCAAAATGAGGAGGGGTAACTGCCGGACAGGACTGTCTGCTCCGCAATTTGGAGAAGGATTTGAGCTGCGATTCTAATGTTTTCGAAATTATCGCACCGGAAAAGGAACGTATCAATCTATGCTCGTCCTCAAAAACATTTGCCAATGGAGGATAGAAAAAACAACGTAAAAACAAAAAACAGAAAATGCCGCTGACGAAATGCTATGCGGTTCTTGAATTTACAGTAGAAAAATGATATGATAAATCCACAAAATTATATCTGCAATCAGCAGCATTTGCCAATGGAAAGGTATAAACAAGCCACTGGCTTGACAGTCTGGAGCAGCAGGGGGCAATTGGGGCATTTGACAAACAGACGATCATTGATTTGTCTGGTGGTGTTATTGAAGAACTGGCACAGAAATACGAGAATGTGCAGAAAGGTGTAGGTGGTATGATGAGAGGCACATTGATTGAAACAGAAGCAAGGACCATTTTAAACCAGGGGATCAGCCAGGGAATCAGCCAGGGAATCAGCCAGGGGATTAGCCAGGGTGTCAGTCAAACAAAAAAGCAGACGGCATTGAAACTGTTAAAAAGGGGTAAACTCACAGTTGAGGAGATTGCGGAGGATACAGAACTTAGTGTGGCAGAAGTAGAACAGCTTGCAGGGCTTCAGACAGTGTGAAAGCAGGGAGTGATCGGGATGTCTGCCAGTCGGACAATCATGTGGGTTCGGCGTGCGGTATCATAGTTTGAATATAAAGCAGGGAAATAACTCTAATGAGTAAGGGCTATTTCTCTGCTTTTGTAGCATTTTTAATATCTCCTATACTCGTGGGCGCATTGATTCCTGACTTTTATTTATGGTGAAGCATTAGGATACATAGGGGGCAGAAGTTTGTGGATATGGCAGTGCCAATAAGGCTGTAGTTTTGTATAGTGCCGGAGCACGGAATTTGGGCATCTGGTATTTTTTACTTCAAAATGTGTATTTACATATAGCATAATATATGATAATGTATTTACAAATAAAGAGCATGATGTTATAATACACCATATGGAACCTGTAGTTTTTCCACAGGCCCGGTTACAGTAAACTCAGGACAGCCAGAATTTATACTGCACACCGGTTAAATTTGCAGTACAACCCGACTAAGTCACGGCCTTAAGCAGTGACTTTTAGACCTGCC
>DKVC01000229.1:20758-23762 GCA_002490995.1 Lachnospiraceae bacterium UBA7188 | reverse complement strand
ACTTTTAGACCTGCCAGCCGGGTATTTTCCCAAAGGCATCACTGCAAATTTTGGCGGTCTGCAGTATATACCCACAAAATCTCGGCATCCTTAAGGATAGGAGGGTACAATGGAACTCAAATTATGGTACGAAAAACCGGCAGAAAAATGGACGGAAGCGCTGCCCCTGGGAAACGGCCGGATCGGAGCCATGGTGCACGGCGGCGTACAGGAGGAGAAGATTTGTTTCAACGAAGACACTCTGTGGTCAGGCTATCCCCGGGACAAAAACGAGCCTGAGCGGTATGTGTATTACAGGCAGGCAAGGGAACTGGCCCGGGAGCATCGCTATCGGGAGGCTCAGCAGCTGCTGGAAGAGAATTTTACGGGCGGATTCACGGAAAGCTATATGCCCATGGGGGATATGCATCTGAAGATGAGCCATGGAACCTGCGGCGGCTACAGGCGGGAACTGGATATGAGAACGGGTGTTCACAAGGTGACATATCAGGCGGACGGATGTGATTATACAAGAACTGCGTTTCTTTCTTATCCGGCGCAGGTATTTGTGATGCGGCTGCAGTCGGAGAAAAAGGGCGGACTGTCCTTTACGCTTTCCTTTGACAGTCAGTTGAAGCATACCGTTGCCGTCAGGGAAGGAAATCTGGAAGTCCGGGGCTTATGTCCTTCCCATGCGGATCCCCATTATCTGGGAACGGCAGAGCCGGTGACCTATTCCGATAAGAAGGAAGAGACAGGTATCCGGTATTTTTCCCTGATTCAGGTGGAGACGGCGGATGGCACCGTAGAGAGCGCAGACGGCGGACTCCGGGTATCAAATGCCACGGAGGCTGTCGTGTACCTGGGAGTGAGGAGCAATTTCGCCGGCATAGACTTAAGCCCGGAGCTTGCGGGAAAGCCTTACGAGGAGCCCTGCCGCCAGGATGTGGAAGCGGCTGTGAAAAAGGGGTTTGCGGCGCTGCTGGCGGAGCATGAGAAGGATTTTGCCTCTTACTATGACAGGGTTTCCCTGGATCTGGGGGAGGATGAAAAGGCGGGGGTTCCCACTTATGAAAGACTGTGCAGCTTCCGGGATACCGGGGATGACCGCTGCCTTCCGGTATATCTGTTCCAGTTCGGCAGGTACCTGACCATTTCGGCCTCCCGACCCGGAAGCCAGGCCACGAACCTGCAGGGCATCTGGAATGACTCCACTCTGCCGCCCTGGAGCAGCAACTATACCATCAATATCAACACGGAGATGAACTACTGGCCTGCATTTCCCTGTAACCTGGCGGAGATGAACGAGCCGCTGGTGAACCTGATTCGGGGAATCCGTGTGAAGGGAAGGGGAACCGCCGAAAGATATTACCAGGCGCCGGGCTTTGTGTCCCATCACAATACGGACTTGTGGTGTTCCGCAAATCCGGTGGGTGGGAAGCGGAGAGGCTGCGGCTGCTGGGCATACTGGCCCATGTCCTCCGGATGGCTGTGCGAACATTTGTATATGCAATATGAATACACACTGGACAGGGACTTCCTGGAGCAGACAGCCTATCCGATTATGAAAGAAGCTGCTCTGTTTTATCTGGCGGTTCTGGAGGAAGAGGGCGGTTATCTTGCCTTTGGGCCTTCCACTTCCCCCGAGAATTCCTTCCTCTGGGAAGGGGAATGGGTGGCTGTGAGCAGAACCAATGCCATGACCATGACAATTATCAGGGAGCTTTTTGAAAATTGCCGGAAAGCGGGCCGCATTCTCGGGATTCGGGACGAATTTCAGGAGAACCTGGAAGCAGCGCTTGGGCGGCTGGAACCTCTGCGCATGGGAGCGGACGGCACACTGCTGGAGTGGAACGAAGAACTTCCGGAGGCGGAGCCGGAACATCGGCATCTGTCGCATTTGTACGGAATGTTTCCCGCTGACCTGATTACCCCGGAAAAGACGCCGGAGCTGGCGGAAGCCTGCCGGAAGTCCCTGTTGGCAAGAGGGTTTGAAGGAACGGGCTGGAGCCTGGGATGGAAGGTGAATCTCTGGGCAAGGCTAAAAGACGGCGACACTGCTCTGCGTCTGATAAAACGTCAGTTGCATCTGGCGGAAGGCAATGAGGCGGGAACCTGCCCCAATTTCTTCGGAAGCTGCCCTCCTTTCCAGATAGACGGCAATTTCGGCGTGGCTTCCGGTATTGCGGAAATGCTGCTTCAGAGCCGGGACGGACAAATTTTCCTTCTTCCCGCACTGCCGGCGGAATGGGCCGAGGGAAGCGTGTCCGGCTTGTGCGCCAAAGGCGGTGTCGAAGTGAGTATGTCCTGGAAAGAGGGACGGCTGACGGATGCAAAGCTGTATTTTACAAAAGATGTCACGGTAGTTTTGCATTACAGAGACAGCGCTGCTAATAAGGATGTAACTCTTAAATTGGATGGAAGAGCCGGAGAAAACTGGCAGGGCACATGGAAAGAAGGCAGCGTGTGCCTGGAGAAAGCTTAAGATAACGATATAGAAATGATAATAAAGAAAGGAATATGTATAGCAAAATGCTTTACATATGCTACAACATGGGGTATATTAGTAATATCAAAGAGAAAGAGGTGATATAATGGCTCAAATTAGTTTACGCATAGAAGATGATGTAAAGAAAATGGCAGAGCAGGCTTGTGCCGATATTGGAATGTCTTTATCTACGGCTATTAATATTTATCTTAAAAAACTGGGGAGAGAGAAGCGGATACCATTCGAAGTATCTGTAGATCCTTTTTATTCGCAGGAAAATATGGCCAGGCTTAAAGACTCGGTAGCGCAGATGGAAGCTACAGGCGGTACGGTGCATGAGGTGGATTTTGATGATTAAGTCTTGGTCAGATGCGGCATGGGAAGATTTTGAATATTGGATGAAACAAGATAAGAAAACGTTAAGGCGCAAACCGTCTTGTTTATCGGATAGAGGATAATGTGGTAAAGATTGTCCAATGTGGTTCTCATTATAGAGATAAGTAAGCGCGGCAACATTTTGGCAACAGAAAATCAGCA
>DKVC01000229.1:12093-20473 GCA_002490995.1 Lachnospiraceae bacterium UBA7188 | reverse complement strand
AACATTTTGGCAACAGAAAATCAGCAGGAAAGTAAATACAATTATTGTTATACTAAGGAAGCAGGAAACTGAAACTATGGCAGACGATTTGCCCGAGGCATTTCCTGAGCAGCCGGGGGCAATTTCCGATCGTTATAAAAAGGAGACAATATGGGCAGCAGGATTAAAGACGTATACATCATACACCACTCTCACACGGATATCGGTTACACCGACTTACAGGAGCAGGTGATCTACAATCAGGTAAACAATATACGAAATGTAGTCTCAATTCTCAAGAGAGGATACGAGACCGGAAGCCAGGAGAAGGATTTCAAATGGAACTGCGAAACTTACTTCTGCGTAGAGCAGTACTTAAAGAGCGCCTCCGAAGAGGAGAAGGCGGACTTTTTCGAGCTGGTCAGGAAGGGCAATATCGGCATTTCCGCCACTTACCTGAACTTCAACGATCTGGCGGATGTGGAGATGCTGAACCGCAAGACAGCGAAAATGCAGGAAACCTTCACGGCTCAGGGACACCCGGTGAAGGTGGCAATGAACGCAGACATCAACGGCATTTCCCTGGGTGCGAGGGATGTGCTCATCGACAACGGCGTGGAGTTTTTGTTCACCAATATCCACACCCACCACGGCATGTATCCCCTGTACCAGAACCAGAAGCCCTATTTCTGGGAAAATGAGGCGGGAAAGCGGCTGCTGGTGTGGAGCGGAGAGCACTATAACCTGGGCAACGCGCTGGGCATCGTTTTCAATAAAAATGTAAATTACATGACAGAGAGCTATTTTGGCAGAGGCGGGACGGATAAGGCTTCGAAGACGCAGCAGGATAGCAGTGGGGCGGATAGGGCTTCAGGGGCGCAGCAGGATAGCAACGGGGCGGTAGAGGCACAGCAGGACGGCGATGCCGTATATACGGTTCCGGATTCTGCTCTGGAGTCGCTGCATGATAAGCTGGGAAGCAGCATCGCGGAGTATGAGGAGAGCGGCTATCCTTACGATTTCTATATCACCAGCGTCAGCGGCGTATTCTCCGACAATGCCCCTGCGAATCCAGCCATTATCGCTACAGTGAATGCTTTTAACCGGCGTTTCGGAGAGGAAGTGACCTTACATATGGTGACACTCCAGGAGCTCTATGACCTGATCCGGGAAAAGACCGCAGATGCTCCGGTATACCGGGGAGCCATAAACGACTGGTGGGGCAACGGCGTGGGCAGCACTCCCTACGCGGTGAAGCACTACAAGGAAGCCCTGCGTCTGTCCCATATCTGCGACCGCCTGGAGGAGAAAACCGGAGTCCGGAACGAGGAACTGGCGGAGACAGGAGACCACAATGCCCTTCTGTATGCGGAGCACACCTGGGGACATTCCGCCACCATCGGAAGTCCTTATGAGACCATGGTGACAAATCTGGATATCCGCAAGACCAGTTATGCTTCCAAAGCCCATGAAGCTGCTTTCATGCGGAAAAGCGAGCAGTGCCACCTGTTGGGAGACATTCTGCGTTACTATAACAATGCCGGCGAGGTGAAAGCCGTTTCCACCGCGAGCCTGAAGGGACTGCTTCCTGTGGAATTCTATGTGGAGACAGCCGGGCTGCCAAATATGAAGGTGACGGACAGGAAGACGGGAGAGGAACTGAAGGTGCAGCTTTCTTCCCACCCCAGAGGAGTCCGGGTGAGCTTTACGGCGGAATTTGAGCCGGGGGAGGAGAAGCTTTTCGTATATGAGGAGATACCTGCGCCGGAACAGGGGCTCTACACACGCACCGCATGGGTGGG
Source organism: Lachnospiraceae bacterium UBA7188 (assembly GCA_002490995.1). Lineage (GTDB taxonomy): Bacteria > Bacillota > Clostridia > Lachnospirales > Lachnospiraceae > Acetatifactor. Next base: position 18,692 of record DKVC01000229.1, on the reverse strand, counting down.
CGCCGAGCGGGTTAAGGATATCGTCAACGACTACGATACGGAGAGCTACAGGCTTCCTTACGGGCTGGAGAATCAGTGGTTCCGGATTTCCTGGAAGGTGGGGGAGGGCATTACCTCTTTTTACAATAAAAAAACGGGAACGGAGATGCTGAAATCCGGAATGGAAGAAGGGAATCCTCTGGAAAGTTTCTTCACACCCATTTATGAAAATACGGAAATCCGTACAAATGTTTACTCAGAGCGCGCCCGGCTGGGACGGAATGTGAGAGGCCTCCATGCGGAACAGTATCAGGGAGACTTAAAAAATGTGCGGATTCTGGATCACGGCCCGGTGTTTGACAGGACGGAGCTGGTGTTTGACCTGGAGGGGACTTACCGCAGTTCGGTGATCATCAAGATGTATAAGCAGCTGCCCAGAATCGAGTTCACCTACCGGATTGCGAAGACTCTCAGCGAGGATATCGAGAGTATTTATATGCCTTTGTCCCTGAACCTTCCCGGCAGTGAGCTTTACATCCACAACGGCGGCGTGGCCATGCGCCCCGGCGTAGACCAGCTTCCGGGCAGCAACATGGAATACTATATGGCGGACGAAGGGCTGCTGTACCAGAACGGAGACCAGGGCATCCTCATCAATACCCTTGACACGCCCCTGCTCTACATGGGGGAGATGGAGAGCCATCCCATATTGCTGTGCGACAATAAGGAGGAGAATAACCATCGTCCTGTATACAGCTGGATTATGAACAATACCTGGGAGACCAATTTCAAGATGGATCTGTCCGGCTTCGGGGAATTCAGCTATGCCCTGGAGATGAGGGAAGGCACCCTGGAGGAGAATCTGGCGAAGCTGTCAGATAATGACATGGGCGTTGTGACCTTCATCACCGGTTAATCTGTCACGGGTTTCGCCCCGCAGTCGGGTTGCACTGCAAATTTATACTCACGGTCAAAAACATTTGCCAATATAAACGTATAACGAGCGAGCGCATCCGTATTGTAGAGCAGAAGAGCGGAAAAAGAATGCGCTCGCGAGTATAATCGGTACGCAGTTATATGACAGAGAGGCGGAACTGCCCTCTGGGACAGAAGGATTTATAATGAAAGAAATGCCCTGTAATCGGGCAGGAGGATAGGAAAATGGAGAGATATAAAGATCCCTCGCTTCCCATAGAGGAGCGGGTGGCGGATCTGATGTCCAGAATGACTCTGGAAGAAAAGATCATGCAGACCGATCAGTATTCTATCATCGGCGATTATACAAAAAGGAATGCGGAGGAAAGGGTGGAGGAATTTCACTGGGAGGAATTTGAGGCAGCCCTGAAGGACAGGAGTGTGGGCAGCGTCCAGTTCCGCTCTGCCTCTCCGCAGCTTGCCAATCAGCTCCAGCGCTACGCGGTGGAGAAAACCCGTCTGGGAATTCCCTTTCTCTTCAGCGAGGAGGCGCTTCATGGGCTTTATGACGGCAATGCAACCTGTTTTCCCCAGCAGATCGGCCTGGCGGGCACCTTCGAGCCCGGGCTGGGCAGACGTATGGGGCATGCCATCGGGGTAGAGTCCAGGGCCAGCGGGGTTCATGAAACCTGGAACCCGGTGATGGATTTAAGTTGGGATCCCCGCTACGGCAGAGTGGAGGAAGCCTTCGGGGAGGACACCTACCTGGGGGGAGAATTCGCCAGAGAGATTGTCAGGGGGATGCAGGGAGATGACCTGAGACGTCCGGACACCGTGGCATCGGAGCCGAAACACTATGTGGGCTATGGAACGCCGGTGGGAGGGCTGAACTGTGCACCCTCCGCCATGGGACGGCATGTTGTGTTTGCCTGGGGGCTTCCGGTGTTCGAGCAGGCTTTCGTGGAGGGCGGCGCCTGGAATACCATGTGCTCCTATGCCGCCATCGACGGGCAGCCTGTGGCGTCGGACCGGGAGCTGCTGACGGATGTGCTTCGGGGACAGTATCATATGCCCGGCTTTGTGCGCTCTGACATGACTGCAGTGGCAAGGTTAAAGGTCAGTTTTTCCACGGCAAAGGATAACCGGGAAGCCATCCGCCAGGGACTGGAAGCCGGTGTTGATTTGCAGCTGTATGATTTCACCCATGAAGAATGGATGGAAAGCATCTTAAGCCTGATCGAGAGCGGCGAGATGTCTGAGGAAGTACTGGATACGGCCTGTGGGCGTGTGCTGAAGCTGAAGTTTGCTTTGGGATTATTTGAAAATCCCTATGTGGATGAAAGCCTTTATGAGAAGACCGTGAACTGCAGGGCGCATCAGGAGACTGCACTGGATATCGCCAGGAAGTCTATCTGTATGCTGAAAAACGATAAACGCATTCTGCCCCTGTCCGACTCCTGTAGGACAATAGTCGTGGTCGGGCCTGGGGCAGACGAAGCGGCGTTGGGAGATTACACTCCGAAGACAGCCGATTCCCATAAAGTGACGGTTTTGGACGGTATCCGGCAGCTGGCGGGGGAGAACCGCAGGGTTCTTTACGAAAAGGGCTGCAGCTATCTGGGGGAGAAGGTGACTCCCTTTTATCCTGGCTGGTTTGTCAGCGAGGACGGAGAAGAGGGGCTTACTGCCCGTTACTATAACAACTGGGACATGAGCGGAGAGCCTGTGCTGACACGCAGGGACTATATGGTCAATTTTAACTGGATTTATGCCAAGCCCCATGCAGACGTGAATGCGGAATGCTTCTCCGTGGTATGGACAGGAAAGCTGAAAGCCCGCAGCAGCTTCCAGGGCTGCATAGCCATTCCCGGGCAGGACAGCATGCGTTTATATATAGACGGGAAACTGTTAATCGACGCATGGAATCAGGAGAGGGATGACAGCCGTGCCGGAATGAAGGATGTCAACGGAAATACGGAAGCTCCATCGGATGCTGTAGGAGACGGCAATGCTTTAACTGATTATACCGGAAGTTTCTGCGATAAGGAACGAAAGGGGCGGAAATGCAATACAGACGGAACCGGAGACTCCAGAATGGCAGACTTTACCTTCGAAGAAGGACGGGAATATGATATCCGCCTGGAATTCTGCAACGATGCCAGAGGTGCCAGGGTGGTTCTGGGCTACAACAATGGGCGCGAAGACTGGAAGCCGGCCCTGGAGCTGGTGAAACAGGCGGACGTGGCTATTGTCTGCCTGGGGGACAATGCGGAGACCTGCGGCGAGAATCTGGACCGCACGGATCTGATTCTGCCCGGAAAGCAGCAGGAATTCCTGAAGGAAATCGCCGCCACCGGAACGCCGGTAGTATTGGTGCTGCAAAACGGCCGGCCCCTTGCCCTGACCTGGGAGGAGGCGCATATTCCGGCCATTCTGGAATGCTGGTTCCCGGGAGAAAAAGGGGGCAGGGCCATTGCGGAGATCCTGTTCGGGATCACGTCACCCTCCGGACGGCTCCCCATGTCCTTCCCCAGAACCGTAGGCCAGGTTCCCTGCAATTACAACCGTCTGCCCGGAGGCGGATGGCGCTATGTGGAGATGGACTGGAATCCATTGTATCCCTTCGGCTACGGGCTGACCTATACCAGTTTCTCCTACAGCGACCTGCAGGTGGAGGGAGACGGCCTGTCCGCTGCTGAGGTGGAGAAGGGCAGTGAGGTAAAAGTATCCTTTACCGTGACCAACACCGGCAGCAGCTTTGGCGAGGAGACCGCGCAGCTTTATTTACGGGACATGGTTTCCAGTACGGTGAAGCCCAGGAAGGAACTGGCGGGCTTTGAAAAAATAGCTCTGCAGCCCGGGGAGAGCCGGAGAGTGGAGTTTAAAATCGGCCGCAGGCAGATGCGCACCCTGGACAGGAAGTTTGAGTGGCATGTGGAACCCGGGGAATTCCGGGTCATGGCAGGGGATAATTCGGCGGATATCCTGCTGACAGGGAAATTTATAATCACAGCATGAAACATTTGCCAACCGGCATGTATAACGAATGAGCGCCGGCGCAATGTGGGACAAAAAGGCGTCATATGAATGCGTTCATGAGTATGAGATAAGGTAATATGCCGAGAAAATACCGGGAGGGCGGGGCTTTCCCGGTATTTTCGGCATTCCCTCTATATTGCGTTATGCCGCAGATTATTGTAAAATTGAAGCATTGCAGGAACGATGAAAGGAGATAGCCTTACACAATCAAAGTTATTTACGCAGATTAGCAAAAAAGGAGAAGCAAAAAAATGAAAAAAGTAATCTTGATTCTGGTGGACGGACTGCGTCCGGATGCGGTGGAAAGCTGCGGAAATCCCTATGGGAAGGAGCTTTTAGGGAAGGGAAGCTATTCCCTGAAAGCGGAGACAGTGTACCCTTCCGTTACGCTGCCCTGCCATGTGTCCCTTTTCTTAAGCGTGCCGCCGGAGCGTCACGGCACTACCACTAATACGTATACGCCCCAGGTCCGCCCCATAAATGGACTCTGTGAACAGCTGCGTCTGGGAAACCGGAAGTGCGCATTCTTCTATAACTGGGAGGAACTGCGGGATTTAAGCCGTCCTTCCTCCCTGGCCTACAGCTATTATGTATCCGGGGATATCAATACCTATGAGAAAGCCAACGAGATGGTCACGGAGAACGCGATTTCCTACATAAAGGAAGAGAAACCGGACTTTGCTTTCGTGTACCTGGGGCTTACGGATCATGTGGGACATTCCCATGGGTGGATGGGGAAGGAATATATGGAGGCATGCAGCCTGTCCCTGGAGGAAATCCGGCGCATCGTGGATCCGTTTGAGGCGGAGTACACCATTATCATAACGGCGGATCACGGCGGCCACGGACGCTCCCACGGATCAAGGGAGCAGGAGGACATGCTGATCCCGCTGATCTGTATCGGCCCGGACTTTAAACCGGGAAAAGTATTCGAGGATGCGAATATATGCGATATTGCGCCGACGATTGCCGCCCTGACGGAGACGGAGAGGGCAGCGGAATGGGAAGGGAAGAGCCTCTGTGTTTCTGCTGTATCTTCCTGATATAATTCTTTACGCATGGAAAATAATATGGTATACTGACAGAAGATGATGATAATCGCTTGTCATACAATGCTGCCCGTGAGCGCATTCCTTTCCCATATTTTGGATCTCATTGCGGAGGCGCCCACTTGATATCAGGCTATGTGCGTCAATTTTTGGGGCGAGCAGAAACAACGGAACGGTAAAGGGAGGCGGGAGAATGGCTACATTAAAGGATGTTGCAAGGGAATCGGGGCTTACGGTGGGAACAGTGTCGCGGGTGCTGAACAACAGGGGATATATCAGCGACAGCGCCCGGGAGAAGGTGGATCAGGCTATGAAGAAGCTGAACTACCGGCCTAACGAGGTGGCACGCTCCCTGTCCAAAAGCACCAGCAGCACCATAGGGGTCATCGTGCCTCACATCCGTCATCCGTATTTTACGGAGATGATCAGCAATCTGGAGTACCAGGCTTATAAAAAGGGATACAAGGTTTTACTGTTCAATTCCAGGAACACGGTGGAGAAGGAAAGGGAATACATTGAGATGTGCACCGGCAACAAGGTGGCGGGGATCATCCTGTGCAGCGGCACCGTGCCGGTGGAGGTATTCGGCCAGATCGGAATCCCGGTGGTCACCATTGAACGGTTCCTGGACAACGGCATGGCTGCGGTGGAGTGCGACAACAGGCAGGGAGGCATATTAGCTGCGGAGAAGCTGATCTCCTGCGGCTGCAGGCATCTGCTCCACGTAGGGAACATCGGAGGTGTCTTCATGCCCGCGGACATGCGCACGGAGGGCTTCAGGGAGGTCTGCGAGAGGGAGCATGTTCCCTTTGAAGAGCTTCTGACGGAGGAGATCCAGTATGACAGCATGATGTATGGGGACATGCTGGAGGAGGTTCTGCGGAAATATCCGGAGACGGACGGAATGTTTGTGAACAGCGACGTCATTGCCGCCCAGACCCTTCAGGTCTGCAGGAAGCTGCATATCGATGTGCCGGAGCGGCTGAAGATCATTGGGTTCGACGATGTCTTCCTGTCCACTCTCACCACGCCCCAGCTCACCACCATACACCAGCCGATCAGGGAGATGGCGGAGATTGCCCTTAATCTGCTCCACGATTCTGTCTCCGGCAAACTGGTGGCAAAACGGACGGTGCTGCCGGTGAGCCTGGTGGAGAGGGAGACTACATAGGAAGAAGGCAGCCCATATCAGGAAAAGTTGTCTGTATAGAGGAAGGACGGCCTGCATCAGGAAAAGCTGACTGTATAGAGGAAGGATAGGCGGCATCAGGAAAAGTTGTCTGTATAGAGGAAGGATAGCCTGCATAAAAAAGCCGGATTGAGGGCAGGAAAGGATGACGGTCTGTAGGAGAGGAGTCTCATGTTCCCGTAAGGGACAGGGGATCCTTTTTTTCTGTGCCGGCGATATATAGCTGTCACCGTCAAGCCGATTGCAGTGCCAGGCACAAAGCCTGCTCGGCAGATATTATACTCATGGGCGCATTCATTCCTGGCAATAGAAGCGCCGTTTCATGAACCTGTTCGTTATACATTTACATTGGCGCATTTTTTCAGCCGTGAATATATACTGTAGACCGCCAGGATTTGCAGGGGTGCCTTTGGGAAAATATCTGGCTG
>DKVC01000229.1:0-11816 GCA_002490995.1 Lachnospiraceae bacterium UBA7188 | reverse complement strand
TCTAAAAGTCACTGCTTAAGGCAGTGACTTAGTCGGGTTGTACTGCAAATTGGACCGGCGTGCAGTGTATATTACAAAATGACAATGGGTTAACATATAGATACCGGTCGATAAAAACGTCTAATAAAGTGAAAGTATACAAAATAAACAAAAAAATGTGAAATAAGCCTTTAATACTGCCTTAAGTCTCACTATAATGCCAAAAATATGATAACCGATTGACATAAATGCAGTGCTGTGTTATGCTCATATCATCAAGAACAGAGGCATCGTCGGAAGGAAAATTAAGGAGAGATGGGCATATGGGTAAAAAGCATACTTTTGAAGAACGGCTTGAAAGACACCATGACGAGCTGCGCTGGCTCTATATGGAACTGTATCATAACGGGGATATGTTTGCCGAGCTGTGTGACAATCTGGAACGATTTTACAATGAGAGAGATAAGGTGCTGAAGTCCATGGACGAAGCACGGGAGAGCAGCCCTGACTGGTATAAAAGCAATGAAATGCTGGGCATGATGTTCTATATCGACAATTTCGCGGGGAATCTGAAAGGAGTAGCCTCAAAGCTTAGCTATATCGAAAAGTGCAATGTAAATTACATCCATCTGATGCCTTTTCTGGAGACCACGAAGGGAAGGTCCGACGGAGGATATGCCGTTTCAAATTTTCGGAAAGTGCAGGAAAACCTGGGTTCCATGAAGGATTTGGAACAGCTTGCCGCAGCCTGCCACAAAAAGGGGATTAATATATGTATGGATTTTGTTATGAACCATACTTCGGAGGATCATGAGTGGGCAAGGTGCGCCCGCCAGGGGGACGGGGAGTATATGAGCCGTTATTTCTTTTATCATAATGGCGATATCCCCGCACAGTACGAGCGGACGGTTCCACAGGTATTCCCGACTACAGCTCCCGGGAACTTCACATGGCTGCCCGACTGCGGCCATTATGTCATGACCACATTTTATCCCTATCAATGGGATCTCAACTACCGGAATCCCAGAGTGTTCAATGAAATGATGTACAATTTCCTGTACCTGGCAAACCGGGGAATCGACATTATGCGGATTGACGCCGTGCCGTATATCTGGAAGGAACTGGGCACAAGCTGCCGCAACCTGCCCCAGGTGCATACCATCGTCCGCATGATGCGCATGATCGGGGAAATCGTCTGCCCGGGCGTTCTGCTGCTGGGGGAGGTGGTCATGGAACCGGAGAAAGTGACGCCCTACTTTGGCACCGTGGAGAAGCCGGAGTGCCATATGCTCTACAATGTGACCACCATGGCCACCACTTGGCATACAGTAGCCACCCGGGATGTAAGGCTTTTGAAACGGCAGCTGGATATCGTGAATTCCCTGCCCAGGGAATATGTGTTTTTAAATTACCTGCGCTGCCATGACGACATCGGCTGGGGACTGGATTACCAGACTTTAAGCAGGGAGGGCATAGAGGAGCGATCCCACAAGAAGTATCTCAACGACTATTTCCAGGGGTATACCGGGAACAGCGACAGCAGGGGAGAGTTGTACAATGCCGACCCGGTGACAGGGGACGCACGTTTCTGCGGGACCACGGCATCTATGTGCGGCATTGAGAAAGCGGGGTTTGAGCAGAACCGGGAGGCCATGGAAGCGGCTGTCCGCAAGGATGTGATGCTCCATGCCTATATGTTCATGCAGTCCGGCATCCCGGTGCTCTACGGCGGGGATGAGATCGGCCAGGTCAACGATTATACCTACAAGGAGGATCCGGACAAGGCGGCGGACTCCAGATACATACACCGCGGTCCCATGAACTGGGATCTTGCAAAGAATATCCGTAAGCCCGATACCGTGGAGGGAAAGCTGTTCGGAAGGCTGAAAAGTCTGGAAGAGATCCGGCGGAGGGAAAAGGTATTCATGTCGGAGGCGGACACCTGGACCATTGAGACCTGGGAGAAGGAAATCCTGTGCATCGGCAGATATTATAAGGGCGAAAAGCTGATCGGCCTTTTCAATTTCAGCGAATGGGAGAAGACCGCCTGGATTCATGAGGCGGACGGCGAGTATGTAGATTTGCTTTCCGGGGAGAAAATACGTCCGGAGGAGGTCAGGGTGCCTGCGTATGGATTTTATTACCTGAAAAAAGTTGTTTCCTGATTTTGCAGGAATGAAAACGCACAAGCTATAGAATAAAAGCAGAGGAGAAAGTTGGATATGGCCATATCGGTGGAAGAGAACGGAAGGCTGTTCAATCTGCATACAGAGGACAGTACTTACCAGATGTATGCGGATGAATGCGGCGTTTTGCTGCATACCTACTATGGGAAGAGAACCGAAGGGGAGAATCTTACGGGTTTGATCTATCAGGCAGACGTAGGGTTTTCAGGAAATCCGGAGGAAGCGGCAGGGAACAGGGAGTATTCTCTGGACTGCCTGCCCCAGGAGCTGCCTTCCGACGGCGTGGGGGATTATCGGGAGAGCTGCATTTCCCTCCTGCATGAAGATGGCAGTATGGCGGCGGATTTCCGGTTTGAGGGTTATGAAATTTTTCCGTATTCTTATAAAGTGGAGGGGATGCCCGCCCTTTATGACAATGGGGAGGAAACAGGGGAGACGCTGGTGATTACCATGCGTGAGAAAGCTTCCAATGCAGCGGTGCGCCTGTTTTACGGCGTGTTTGAAAAGGAAAATATCATCACCAGGGCAGTCAGGGTGGAAAACCGGGGCAAAAGCGGTATTGTGCTTGCAAAGTGCCTTTCCTGCTGCCTGGACTATCAGTTCGGGGAATACGATCTGATTACTTTTGCAGGCAGGCATGTCATGGAGAGAACACCTGAGAGAAGCAGAATACGGCGCACAAAACTGGAGGTGGGCAGCCTGCGCGGGACCTCCAGCCATCAGTACAATCCCTCCGTAATCCTGTGTGCCCCGGAGACGACGGAGGATTCCGGGGAATGTTATGGGATGTGCCTGGCGTACAGCGGCAACTTTACGGCCTGTGCCCAGAAGGACCAGAGAGGGCAGACCAGGGCGCTGATGGGAATCCATCCGGAGAAGTTTTCTTTCCGGCTGGGAGAGGGGGATGCCTTTGACGCGCCGCAGGTGATTTTGGGCTATTCGGATTCCGGTTTTGCCAAATTATCCCAGCAATACCATAAGATCCTGCGGGAACATATGTGCAGGGGGAAATATCAGTATACGAAACGTCCCGTCCTGCTCAACAGCTGGGAAGCCACATATTTCGATTTCAACAAAGAGAAGCTGGTTGCGCTTGCGGAGCTGGCTGCGGATCTGGGGATTGAGATGCTGGTGCTGGACGACGGCTGGTTCGGCAAAAGGGATGACGATAACAGCGGCCTGGGCGACTGGTATGTCAATGAGAAAAAGCTGGGAGGCAGCTTAAAGGAGCTTGGGGAAAGGATTCACGGACTGGGACTGAAATTCGGGCTTTGGTTTGAGCCGGAGATGGTTTCGGAGGACAGTGACCTCTACAGGGCGCATCCGGACTGGGCGCTCCAGATACCGGGCAGGGAACCGAACAGGGGCAGGAACCAGCTGGTCCTGGACATGAGCCGTGAGGACGTGCGGGACTATCTGTACGGGCGTCTTGCCGATATTGTGGAAAATGCAGGGATTGACTATGTCAAGTGGGATATGAACAGAAGCATATGCGATATTTACAGTCATCAGTACGCAGGAAGCCGGAACGGGGAAGTATATCACCGTTTCGTGTTGGGTGTCTATGACCTGATGGAGAGGTTCCTGAACAGGTTTCCTGATATTTTGCTGGAAGGCTGCAGCGGAGGCGGTGGGAGATTTGACGCGGGCATGCTGTATTACTCCCCTCAGATATGGTGCAGCGACAATACAGATGCGGTGAACCGTCTGGAAATCCAGTATGGGACTTCCTTCTTTTATCCGCTGAGCAGTATGGGGTCCCATGTCTCCGCGGTCCCCAATCATCAGACAGGGAGGGTGACACCGTTCCGCACCAGAGGACATGTGGCGCTCTCGGGCAGCTTTGGGTATGAGCTGGATCTGAATAAGATTTCAGAGGAAGAAAAGGCAATGGTGAGGGAGCAGATCAAAGACTTCCGCCGATATGATTCCCTGATACGGGAGGGGGATTATTACCGACTGGCGGCGCCCGGAGGGCGATTCTGCGCATGGGAGTTTGTGGACGGGAAGAAAGAACATGCACTGCAGATATTGGTTATGACCTCTGCGGAGGGAAATCCATTGCCGGTGCATACCGTTGTCAAGGGTCTTTTACCGGATAAGAATTACCGCTGTTCCGAAAACGGCAGGGCATACAGCGGAAAGACATGGATGGGAGCCGGGCTGACGCTGCATGCGGTGCCGAAAGAGTATGAGAGCGTTCTCATAGAATGGGAGATGGTGGACCGCTAACGGGGCCTGCCTCCCCCATGTGCATACCGCCATTCCCTGGGCGACACCCCGTACACATTTTTGAACGCCCTGGAAAAATGCAATTGGTTGGGATATCCCACCACATTCCCAATGTCAAAAATTGACAGATCTGTCAGTTTTAGAAGCTCCGTTGCTTTTGTCATACGATAGGCAATCAGAAATTCCTGGGGACTTTTGCCCATGTTCTCATGGAAAATTTTCCCGAAATAGCTTCGGTTCAGGCCGCAGGCTGCGGCAATGTCTTCCACCGAGATATCGTTCTGAAAATTCTGCTCGATGAAAGAGAAAGCTTCCTTTATATAAAAGTCCCGCAGCCGCCCGCCCTGGACAGGCTGCGGAGCCGGCGAGGAGCGCACCAGGCTGTCCAAAAACAGGTATAGATGCCCGATCAGATGGAGCGGCGTCTCATCCTTGTGGTGCACGATATAGAGCATCTCTTCTTTCATCGACTCAAAGATGTCCTTGTGCCTGGCCCTGTAGACCGGCTGTGAGAGGGAGAAACCGGCCAGTTCAATGCTCTCCTTGGCCCGCAGCCCGTCGAACTCCAGCCAGACATACTCCCAGGGGAGTTTATGGTCCGCAATATAGGTAGATATCTGGTTGGGGAAAAGCAGGAATCCCTGACCGCTTTTCACCTGGTATTCGACAGACTCTCCCCTGGCGTTCTCCGCCAGGAGCTTACCGGTGCCGGACAGGCACAAATGGAACAGATAGTGATTTCTCGCAGCCGGCCCGAAGGAGTGGGAAGGATCGCACTGTTCCCAGCCGAACTGGTAGAGCCCCAGATCTATAAAATTCTCGCTTGGAAAAACAGAAAAAATTACCTCGCTCATAATGCACCTCTTCACATTGTCACAACAGTAACTTTGTTATGCCTTTACGTTGGCAAATGATTCTTGCCGTGATCTCATAACGGGTGTGTAAATATTATTATATACCAAAATGCTGGCTAACTTCAACAAAATGCTGGAAAAGTAGCATAATGGAATAAAATATCCTATATTCTGCTATTTTCTGAAAGCATAATGGTATGTTATCATATTTTTATCGAAAATCCCGGCGGATGGATCTCATGGATGAAATCCAAAACCGGGTGCCAGTGTCTGTCCGGACAGATGCTGGACGAAAACGAAAAGGAGTGAATGCCATGAATGGAAGAAAAGTTTTTCATGGAAGAGATGATTTTCATGGAAGAGACGTTTTCCATGGAAGAAATGATTTCCACGGTAAAAGTGCAGGATTCGCGGGAGCAGCGCTGTGCTGCATGGCGGTCATGATTCCCCTTGCGGGATGCGCTTCGTCCGAAAACAGCGGGAAGACAGAAATCGAAATCGTCCAGTACAAGCCGGAAGCGGCCAACTACTTCAAGACAGTGGAGGAGCAGTTCAACGCCACCCATGACGACATCCATCTGACCATCAATTCCCCCAATGATGCCACCACGATCCTCAAGACCAGGTTCATCCGGGAGGACTATCCGGATATCATAGGAATCGGCGGCGACATTAACTATTCCTACTTTGTGGACGCTGAAATCCTGACAGATGTGTCAGATTACGCCGGGCTACAGGACATCAATCAGGGATACCTGGACATCGCGGAAGCGCTGGAGCTTGTACCTGTGGACGGCACATACATTGTGCCCTATGTTGCCAACGCCGCGGGGGTGCTCTACAACCGGCAGATGTTCGCGGAGCACGGCTGGGAGATTCCCGAAACCTGGGAGGATCTGCTGTCCCTCTGCGATGAGATCCAGGCGGAAGGAATCCTGCCGTTCTATTTCGGTTTTAAAGATACCTGGACCTGTCTGGCGCCCTGGAATGCTATGGCCGTGGAGCTGGCGCCCCCGGACACCACGAAACAGGTCAACCGGGGAGAGACCACATTTACGGAGCAATACCGGGAGCTGGCGGATAAATATCTGCAGCTTCTGCCCTACGGCCCCGCAGACCCCTTTGCCTACGGGTACAATGACGCCTGTACCGCTTTTGCCAGAGGGGAATCCGCCATGTATCCCATCGGGAGCTACGCCACGCCCCAGATTCTCTCCGTGAATCCGGAACTGGACATCGACTCCTTCGTGATGCCAGCCTGTGATGACAGGGAGGACAGGACACTGAATTCCGGTATCGACTTAGGCTTCTGCGTCATGGCGGACTGCCCTGACAAGGAGGCGGCATACGAAGTCCTGGACTTCCTACTTGCGGACGAGAACATACAGCGCTACATCGACGACCAGAACGCCGTTCCCTGCAAGAGCGGGGAGTTTAAGCTGGCTTCCATGCTGGACGGCATGCAGGAGTTCATCCGGACCGGGAACATGACGGATTATCAGGATCACTATTACCCCTCGGAAATGTCCGTGGACGCGCTGCTGCAGACCTACCTGATCGAGAAAGACCTGGATGATTTCCTTGCCACTTTTGACAAGAACTGGCAGAGGTACAACCGGGATATCATCCGCATGGTACAGGAATATGCGCAGAACCATTAAAATCCTGAAGGAGGGAAGAGAAGACCATGAAAAATGACAGACAAAGAACTTTTCTGCTGATAACCATACCGATCCTGGCCCTGTTCGTCTGCTTCAACACCATCCCGCTGATCCGCGGCGTGATATACAGCTTCACCAATTTCCGCGGATTCGGCAAGTACGACTGGGTAGGGTTCCGGAATTACATCGACTTATTCTCGGACGCCCGGGTAGGGAGATCCTACTGGTTCACCATCCGGCTGGCCCTGGTGACCACGGTGGTGGTGAATGTGATCAGCCTGCTCCTGGCCATGGCCCTGAACAGCAAAATCCGGGCCAAAGGATTCTTCCGGGGCGCCTATTTCCTGCCAAACATCCTGGGATCCTTGGTAGTGGGCTATATCTTCAACTATTTCTTTACTTACATCATCCCGGCGCTGGCGGACATGACCGGAATCAAGGCTCTGAGCTCCAGCATCCTGTCCAGCCCGGGCAAGGCGTGGATCGGCGTCATGATCGTATGCGCCTGGCAGGCCATCGCCATGAACACCATCATTTACATCTCAGGCCTCCAGACCGTACCTGAGGACGTGTACGAAGCGGGAGGGCTTGACGGGGCCACCGGCTGGAAACAGTTCAGGTATCTGACGTTTCCGCTCATCATCCCGTTCTTCTCCATCAACATGGTGCTGTGCGTGAAGAATTTCCTGATGGTATTCGACCAGATCATGGCCCTGACCAAGGGCGGCCCCGCCCAGAGCACGGAATCCATTTCCTTCCTGATCTACAATAACGGTATGGCAGGCGGACAGTTCGGATTCCAGAGCGCCAACGCGGTAGTGTTCTTCATCGTGATCGTCGTCATCTCCGTTGCCCAGATGAAATTTTCCAGTTCAAAGGAGGAGCAGCTATGAAACATACATCATCCATAGGAAAATCCAACAGAGCCGTTATGGTACTGCTTATCTTAGGGCTGTCCACGATCGTGTTTCCTCTGTATATGACCATCGTGATCGCATTCAAGCAGCCTTCTGAAATGACCAACAGCATCAGCGGCATCCTGTCCCTGCCCAGGACCTGGAGCCTGGACAACTTCAGGGAAGCCATGCGGGTGACGGACTTCTGGCATTCCTTAAGGAACAGCCTGCTGATCTCCGTGAGCACCATCGTGCTGTCCGTTTTGCTGCATTCCCTTATGGGCTACGCCCTGGGGCGGAACAAGGCCAAAAGCAAGTTCTACAGCTTCGTATACCTGTTCATCGTCAGCGGCATGTTCGTGCCTTTCGCCATCCTGATGATGCCCCTGGCCAAGCAGACGGCGGAACTGCACCTGGCAAACTGGGCGGGCGTGATCATCCTGTATGTGGTGTTCTATATGCCCATGAATATCATGCTGTATTCCGGATACCTGGTGAATATCCCCATGGCCCTGGAGGAGGCAGCCAGAGTGGACGGGGCTTCTACCTGGAAGACTTACTGGAGCATCATCTTCCCCATCATGGGACCCATGCATGCCACGGTGGCCGTGATCACGGCGCTGGCGGTGTGGAACGACGTGATGACGCCCCTGATTATCATGGCCGGTTCAGGGGAAAATACGCTGCCCCTGGCACAGCTGAACTTCCAGTCCCAGTTCGGGACCAACTATAACCTGGCGTTCGCATCCTATCTGTTGTCATTGATTCCGATTCTGATCTTCTATATGATCTGCCAGAAGCAGATCCTGAACGGAGTCACCAACGGAGCGGTGAAGTAGGCGGTCAAAGACGGGGCTTCTGCGCAGGAAAAGCATGCCTCTGGAATACAATGCCGGCTGAAGTGGAGAGAAGTGCCGTGAGATTGCCACCACCATACAAAAAGTATACTCTACTTAATAGCCCCTGCCTTTGGCAGGGGCTATTGTGATAAATATACCGGCAGGGAGGAACCACCCTCCGGGGAACGGAGCCTGCTGTGCAGAGTATCGGCGTGGAAAGTGAAGAAGAAAACAGATCCTGCTTATTCAGATAGCGCTTGGATTCTTTTCTTTTCAGGTTATCCCCCACTCTATTGACAGGGGGGATAACCTTGAGTATAATACAGAGAAGAACGGAGGTGCTGCGATGGCTGAGAAAGAGCGTCAGGAAAGGATAGCTGAACTGCAAAGGGAGATACAAAGTCTGCCGAAAGGGTATATTTCTACTAAGACGGTCAAGGGAAACTCCTATTATTATCATCAATGGTCAGAAAGTGGGAAGAAAAAAAGCCGGTATCTGAAAGCCGATGAGGTAGAACCGCTGAAGGCTCAGATTGCGCAGAGGAAGAACCTGCAGGAACAGGTAAAGCTCCTCCGGTCAAAGCCGGAAAAAGAACCTGCCCATGTCATGGAGGAACTGCCCTACCGGACGAATGTGACGACAGGAGAGGCGCTTAAAAAGCTGCTTCATCATGTCCGGCGCTACGAAAAGAGGGACTGCTTCGAGAAACTGCACAGATATCTCTATGGCTCCGGGTACGGAAGAGTCTGCATCCTGTATGGCTTACGGCGGACAGGGAAAACAACGCTGCTGTTTCAGGCAATGGCGGAGATGATTCCGGAAGATTTTGCAAAGGCTGCTTATATCAAGCTGAGGCCCACCGATGAGATGGATATGGCTGCCCGAGATCTGGATCATCTGCGGAAGGAAGGATACCAGTATATCTTTCTGGATGAGGTAACGCTCATGAAGGACTTTGTTGATTCGGCGGCGTTATTATCGGATATCTATGCCATGATGGGGATGAAGATTGTACTGTCCGGCACGGATTCCCTGGGCTTTTGGATTGCGCGGGATTATGAACTGTATGACAGGGAATGCACAATCCACACCACCTTTATCCCGTTTCGGGAATACAGCCGCCTGCTTGGGATTGACAGTATCGATGAATATATCCGTTATGGGGGAACCCTGCGTGCAGGAGAGCTTGCCTTTGACGATGAGGATGCCCTGGCGAGTGACGCGGCGTTTCGGGATGATGAAAATACAAGACGGTATATCGATACCGCCATTGCAAAAAATATCCAGCATTCCCTGGAGTGTTACGAATACGGGAGCCACTTCTACCATCTGTATCCGTTGTATGAAAAAGGGGAATTGACCGGAGCCATTAACCGGGTCGTGGAGGATATGAACCACCGGTTTGTACTGGAGGTGCTGACAAGGGATTTCGTGTCCCATGACCTTGGCATTTCAGCCAGGAATCTCAGGCAGGATCGGAACCCGGAAATCCGTACCCGTGCGCTTTATGAGATTGACCGGGAGACGGTGACTAAGCGGCTCATGGATATCCTGGAGATACGGAATCAGGAAGAGCAGACCATAGGGTTGAATGATGGTCTGGTCAGCCTGATCAAAAAATATCTGAAAGATCTTGACCTGATTGTCAATTGCCCAATCGAGTCGGCAGAAGCAGGGCTTTCGCCTCAGGAGCATATGCTGTTTTTACAGCCCGGTATGCGCTATTGTCAGGCGCAGGCTTTGGTGTATTCGCTGATGGAGGATGATTATTTCAGGACGCTGGAGGAAAGAAAGCGGACCTTGATCACGGAGCGCATTTTGGAAGAAGTCCGGGGCCGGATGCTGGAGGATATTGTCCTTTTGGAAACAACAAGGGCGCTTTCCAAAAGATACAGGGTGTTCAAGCTGGCATTTCGTATTGGAGAGTTTGACATGGTGATTTATGACAAGGATACGGATACCTGCGCCGCTTATGAGATCAAGCACAGCAGTGAGTATGCTCGGGAACAGGCAAGGCATCTGATGGATGAGGAAAAGCTGGCGCTTACTTCAAACCGTTACGGAACCCTTATAGGGCGGTATGTCCTGTATCTGGGTGAGGATATGGATACGGAGAATGGCATCGCCTACCGCAATGCCGAACAGTTCTTAAAGAATCTGCCGGAAATTACACTTGTCAGCGGGCTTGAGGAAACAGTCTCGGAGGATGAAAATCCGCGGCGTAGTGGGGGACGACGCACCGATTATTATTTTGACAGCCTATGACTGGTCGGATAAAGGAAAACAGGCGTGTTTCAAATCAAGTTGACAGATGTTTGTTTTGGAAAAGGCTTGGATCCTGCACACACGCTATGTATTTGAAACGTGTAGCCAGAATAAACTGCCAACTGGATTAGGACACTTTTGAAACACGCCAGAAAACAGACTGGTTTACGATAGGGATGAATATGGAAATCTGTTGAGTATTGCCTGCAGGGGCATTACGAGGACTGAGTGCCTTTACCAGCCCATCTCCATGAGCCACCTGGCCGTTTGTTCCTCCCGCTGCCGCTCTGTTCCGCTCACGAATTTGCCCAGCGGCAATTCTGCGGAAATCCGGCCGTCCAGCAGGTACAGGATCCTGTCGCACTGACTGGCGATTCTGCTGTCATGGGTCACCATCAGGATTGTGGTTCCCTCCCGGTTCAGTTTGACCAGTTCCCCCATGACTTCTGCCTCCGCGCTTTTGTTCAGCGCCCCGGTTGGCTCGTCGGCAAACAGGATTTCAGGATTGTTCATCATGCTCCTGCAGATGCACGCCCGCTGGAGCTGGCCCCCGGACACCTGGGATATCTTCCGTTCCCCCAGCCCGGAAATCCCCAGCTTCTCCATGAGGGCCCGGGCCCGGAGGTTCCGTTCTTCTTTGGATTTTCTGTCTCTGCTTCTGCCTGTCTGGGATGCCGGGAGCAGGATATTGTCCAGAATATTCAGGTTTGCCATCATGTTCATCTGCTGGAACACAAAGCCCATGCGGCGCAGTCTGAGCCTTGCCTTCTCGTCCTCGGACAGCTTTGTGAGCTCGGTATCCCCCAGCCATACCTGTCCACCGGTGGGCTGGTCCATCCCGGCCACATTGTAGAGCAAGGTGGATTTCCCGGAGCCGGAGGGGCCCATGATTGCCACCATTTC
>DKVC01000046.1:8960-19685 GCA_002490995.1 Lachnospiraceae bacterium UBA7188 | reverse complement strand
ATATTAGGTTCACGGATTCAGGTTATCGCAATGCCATGTACCTGACGGGGCTGCCCTGCCGGGAGGAGTACTGCATCACCGGCAATAAGGAAGGCGTCGCGTCGCCGACCTCGGAGGAATATCAGGA
The DNA here is from genome assembly GCA_002490995.1 of Lachnospiraceae bacterium UBA7188. Taxonomy (GTDB): domain Bacteria; phylum Bacillota; class Clostridia; order Lachnospirales; family Lachnospiraceae; genus Acetatifactor. The sequence continues at coordinate 19,558 of DKVC01000046.1, read as the reverse complement.
GTATCTGGAGGAATCATTCTTGAAACTGAAATCCCTGCCGGAAGTTTTTGTCTGTGCAAATGACTATGTGGTATTTGATACGCTGAAGGTGTTTAAGAAGCTGGGCATTTCGGTTCCGGCGGACGTCTGGCTCTGCGGCTTTGACGATGCTATGGAAGCCCAGATCATAACGCCGTCCCTCACCACCGTCCATATCCACAGCAGCATTATGGGACATTCCGCGGCATATCTGCTGGTTTCCAGAATCCGGGAGCCGCAGCTGCAGTTCCGCATGATTTACGGGCAGACAAGCCTGGTTTACAGAGAGTCCACCGGGGACTGAAGAAAAGAACAGACGGCTTGTTATTCCGGAAAGGGGATGATAAAATAAAAAAAGGGGGAGTACAAAAGAAACAGGGGGAATTTCATGATTTACAGGACGGAAAGGGAGGCATTCGGCGCATATATCAGTGATTTGCGGGAAGAAAGGAAATATGCGATGGAACAGGTCTGCGATGGACTGTGCACAGCGCAGAGACTGTTTCAGCTGGAGACGGGAAAGCAGTCCGCAGGTAAGCTGCTGCAGGATGCCATTCTGGAGAGGCTGGGTGTGGGGGCGGAAGACTACGAACATTATCTTCATTACAAAGAGTACGGCAAATGGGAGATGAGACAGCGTATCCTCCATCGGATTTCCTGCGGAAAGGCTGTATGGGCAAAGGAATTGCTGGAAGAATACAGCCGCCTGTATGGAGGAGACAGTAAAGGCGGCAAAGCGGTGGGGGATCGCCTGGAGAGGCAGTTCTATCTCAGTATGTGGGCACAGATCCGGCATATGGAAGGAGCGGAAGACGCCGAGATGCGCGCCATTCTGGAAGAGGCGGTGCAGCTGACCGTACCCGGGCTGTGGGAGAAACCTCTCCGGGGGAGGGTGCTGTCCCTGAAAGAGTGGAACCTGATCCTGGAAGCGGAGAAATGCAAAGAAGGCGGCGGGGAGGAAATTCATTACCGGGAAATCATGGCATGCCTGGAGGATGCCGCCCTGGATACGGTTGGCATGGCAAAGATTTATCCCAAGGCAGTCTGCTTTCTATGCGGATGTATTGCGGAAAAAGACGAGGCTATGGAAGCTGAACTTTTTGGCTATTGCAACCGGGCGGTGGAGATTTTACGAGATGCTTCCAGGATGTACTATCTATGGGAGATTCTGGAATTGCGGGAGCAATATCTGGAACACAGGACGGGGAACAGCCTGGAGGAGAGATTGGAAACTGGGGAATATAAGGAAGAGAACGGACGTTCCAAAAATGCGGATTTTGCCGAATTACATGTTGAAAATGCGGGATGGAAGAAGGCATTGGAGGATATATACGCAGATTACAGAATACAGAAGGAGACTTTTCATTATTGTTATCTCTATCTGGAGAAGGGCGTGTCCTGCATCAGCGATGTGGTGCGGACACGGCGCAGAATGTTGGGCATAAAGGCGGAAGAATTGTGTCGGGGAATCTGTGATATTAAAACGCTGCGGCGTCTGGAAAATCGAAAACGGGCGACCCAGAGGGCAATTGTGGAGCAATTGTTTGAACGCTTGGGACTGCCCGGGGAGATGATCCGGACGGAACTGGTCACAGAGAGCCCGGAGGTCAGGCAGATGATGGAGAAACTGAGAAGTTATGGGAATGAGCGTGATACAGAGAAAGAAGAAATGGTTCTTTCCCGGATCAAAAAGATGGTATCCACAGAAATACGCTGTAACCGCCAGGCCTTGATGCGGAAAGAAATAAATCTGCGGAAGAACCGGGGAGAAATTAACAGAGAAGATTATTACAGGCAGATGCGGACTGCTTTGGAGCTTACGTTGCCGTTTGAGGTATTCCTGCAGGAAGGGGAGAAATATATGACTTATGAGGAGCAGGCATGTATTCAGAATATAATGCAGGAAATGGACAAGGAAAGCAACGAATTTGAGAAGTGTATGAAGCGGTTTGAAGAGATATACCGCCCTGTAGCGGACGGAGAGTTATTGGGAACAGTAAGTGGTGTGTATGGGTTTGTTATGGGGTATGTGGCAAGTGAAATGGGAAATTGTGGAGAACTTGAACGGGCAGACCGGTACGGTGAAGTTATGCTCAGGGAAGAATTGCGTTCCCGTCGGTTAGTTTCACTTGCCTCTGGTTTATATGACCGCTGGTGGAACTACACAGAACGGAAACGCAAAGGAATTCCGACAGACAGGATATTGGACGGAGAAGAGGAACTTACAAAGTGTATCCTGCTTAGTAACCTGGGTAAACGAATGTTATACGAGTCATTTTATAAAAAAGCATTAGAGGAGGAAAAAACGAATAAACAGTAAACTAATATATTATGTTTACATCGTTGGGCCGATTGCTTTGCAGAGTAATTTCGGGTTCTTTCCCAGATTTCCCATTCCTGTTCGGAAGCTCTGTAATTATCCCCGATTTTCCGTTATTGCCGGTTTTACCGGGTACGCGGGAGCCGGTAAAGGGTATGCCTGTAATTAACGCAGCACACATCGCCAGGGCAGCAGTAGAATGAATCATGTGTTTAACGAGTTGTCTTTTCATTTGTGAAATCCTCCTTTTACAGGTTTGAAATATAGTTAATTATGAAGAGCCATATCCGGGATATCTTCCTCTTTTGTATAGTAAAGTGCAATGTATTTATCTGTTCCGGATATGACTCATCACACAATTTATTATAGAATGACGGTATCTGTAAAACAAGGGACAGAGTGCTTTAAATTTTGAAAAGGAGCGCGATTATGAAAAAGAAAAGGATTGTAAATTTAGCGCTGGCTCTTGCAGCAGTGTATTTTTTGCTGGCTGCGGAATTTCCAGGTCGGAGGAAAAAACGATACAGAATGCCGGGCAGGGGGAAGAAACTGCACAGAATGCCAGGCTGGGGGAGGAAACGGCGGATGTCATCCAGGCAAGGGTGTCCGTATATGTGGCAGAAAAGATAGAGCAGGGGCGGCAAAAGGCTCCGGAAGAGGCTTCCAGTGTCGGAACTTGTCGATAAACGATATAAGAAAACGGAAAAAAAGCATATTTGTGAAAAAAATTAACAAAAAAGCCTGTTCTTTCTTTCGCTTTTGTTGTATAATTTACTTATGCTTTAAAAATCAGGAGGGTATAATATGGCAAAAGAAATGATAGCAATGCTTCTTGCCGGGGGCCAGGGGTCCCGTCTGTATGCTTTGACCGAGAAGCTTGCGAAACCGGCAGTTCCGTTCGGCGGCAAATATCGTATCATCGACTTCCCGCTGTCAAACTGTGTTAACTCTGACATTGACACGGTGGGCATTCTGACTCAGTATCAGCCTCTGGTGCTGAATGAGTATATTGGAAATGGCCAGCCCTGGGATCTGGACCGTCTCTACGGAGGGGTGCATGTGCTGCCGCCGTACCAGAAGGCCAGCGGCTCGGACTGGTATAAGGGGACGGCTAATGCGATTTACCAGAACATTTCCTTTATTGAACGCTATGATCCCCAGTATGTGATCATTCTGTCAGGCGATCAGATCTGCAAGCAGGACTACAGCGATTTCCTGAAATTCCATAAGGAGAAGAATGCGGAGTTCAGCGTGGCAGTCATGGAAGTTCCATGGGAAGAGGCTTCCCGTTTCGGCCTGATGGTGGCGGACAAGGATGACAGAATCACGGAGTTCCAGGAGAAACCCAAGAATCCCAAGTCCAACCTTGCCTCCATGGGTATCTACATATTTAACTGGGATATTCTGCGCAAGTACCTGGAAGAGGACGAGGCGGATCCCAATTCCGAGAATGACTTCGGCAACAATATCATCCCCAACCTGCTGAAGGACAACCGCAGGATGTACGCGTACCACTTCAACGGATACTGGAAGGATGTAGGAACCATTTCTTCTCTCTGGGAGGCGAATATGGAGATCCTGGATCCGGAGCACAGCGGCATCAACCTGTTCGACGAGGACTGGAAGATCTACAGCAGGAACAGCGGAATGACCGGACACAAGATCAGCGCAGGCGCGGTGGTGGAGAATTCCATGATCACGGACGGCTGCAGGATCAAGGGTAACGTAAAGCATTCCATTCTCTTCTCCGGTGTCAGGGTGGAGAAGGGCGCCGTCATTGAGGACGCGGTGATCATGGGCGGCACGGTGATTAAAGCCGGAGCTACCGTGAAGCATTGTATCGTTGCGGAGAATGTGACCATTGGAGAGAATGCGGTGGTAGGCGCCATGCCTACGGATACCGAGAAGGGCGTGGCCACTGTGGGAGCGGGAGTGACTATCGGCGACAATGCCAAGATCGGCCCTAATGCCATGGTTAAAAATAATGTAGAAGGCGGTGGAGAAGAATGGTAAATTCCAATACAAGTGCAATGGGGATTATTTTCCCGAACAGTTATGATGCGTTGGTTCCGGATCTGGTGAATGTGCGCCTGATGGCTTCCATTCCTTTTGCAAGCCGTTACCGCCTTATCGACTTTATCCTGTCCAGCATGACCCATTGCGGAATTGATAATATCTCCGTTATGGTGAACAATAATTATCATTCCCTCATGGATCATCTGGATTCCGGCCGTGAGTGGGATCTGGTTCGCAAGAACGGCGGCCTTCATATCTTTCCTCCCTTTATGGAGAAGAGTGCCAAGCCATACACGGGCAGGGTTGGCGCGCTGGCCAATATTCTGGATTTCCTGCGGGACGAGCGGGAGAAATATGTAGTAATCACTGACACTAATATTGTAGTCAATTTTGACTTCAAGGATATGATACGCCATCACATTGAGAGCGGTGCAGATGTGACCATCGCATACAATGAGCAGGTTCTGCCGGAGAGCTTCCTGAAGATGCAGGCCAATGATCTGGGCTATTACTATACCTTTGATATTGAGAACGGCAGGATTACGAAGATTTATGTCAATGCAAAGGACAGCGGCGTGCAGAATTTCTCCATGAATATGTTCGTGGTGGAGAGGGAAATGCTCATTGACCTGATCAATACTGCTTCTGTCCGCGGGCAGGAGTATTTCGAGCGCGATGTACTGCTTCCCAGGCTGAATAAGCTGAATGTGCAGGCTTATAAGTATGACGGCTATGTGGCGCGCATCTGCGATATGAAGAGTTATTTTGACGAGAATATGAAGCTTCTGGATGACTATAATCTGGATGCTCTGTTCTCTGGCCCGCAGATTTACACCAAGATTCGTGACGACAACCCTACCAGATATATTGAGGGCGCTAAGGTGAGCAATGTGATGGTTGCCGACGGCTGCGTCATCGAAGGCGAAGTGGAAGACAGCATCCTTTTCCGTGGCGTTAAGGTGGCTAAGGGCGCGAAGGTGAAGAACTGTATCCTGATGCAGGACAGCGTGGTGGAAGCCGGCGCCAATGTGGAGTACCTCGTGATGGATAAAAATGTTACCATTACTGCCGGGAAGGAAATGAAGGGAACAAGTACATTCCCTGTATACATTGATAAGTTCCAGGTAGTTTAAGGAACAAAACGAATTACACGGCCCGGAGGATTTTCCATTCGGGCTGTTTTTTATTCCTCCACAGTTCTAATACCTCGTTGCTTGATGGTATTGCCTGTCTTTGGGAGTGCTTTTTTATGATATGCTTTGTTATGTAACCGTTTGTTATGCATTTACAGCAGGCTTTTCTTTTCTTCTTGCAATTCTTTCCATCCTTTCTTATAATAAGGATAGGAATTTGGACATATGATATTTGTGGGAGGAGGCTGTAAGGAGTTAACGGCTTTTTACAGTCATATTTATGAAGAAGAATTCCTGATATGAGAGTTAGCGGTTAGTCAAAAATGATAGAAACATCTGCGCATAAAATGCTGCAGAGGATTTACAACGCATACATTTGCGGCCGGAAAGTTCCTGTTGTGTCCCGGCCCCGTATGCGCAGATGCGGAACTGAAATGGAGGATACCAATTATGGCAAAAGACGATTATTTGAAGGCATTTAAATCAGGAAAAAAGGACTATCAGTCCAGGATGCTTCGAGGAGTAAAGCCAACCCTGCAGGTACTGGATGATATCATGCCGGAGAAGGGTACCTATCATGAGGTATCCCTCGGGCTGGTGCAGGTTCCCATAGCGCAGATTGTGGGGACGAAGACCGTGGGAAGGAGCAGTTCGTTTGCGGGGAATTTTATGCCGATTCTCTATGAAGATACGGAGTTTGCCTCCAAGTGGATAAATCTCAGTGAGAGCCAGAAGGACGAGGGGATTCGCGATCCCATTAAAGCTTATGAATACATGAATAAGTTCTATGTGGAGGAGGGCAACAAGCGTGTCAGTGTCATGAAATATTTCGGAGCTGTCTCCATCCCGGGCAATGTGACCCGCATCGTTCCGAAGCGTACCGAAGAGAAAGAAAATAAGATTTACTACGAATTTATGGATTTCTATCAGTACGCCCCTATCAACTACATCTGGTTTTCCCAGGAGGGAAGCTTTGCAAAGCTGGTGGAGACAGTGGGGAAAGAGCCGGGAGAGGTATGGACGGAGGACGAGCTGCTCAGATTCAGCGCCCTGTATACCCGATTTACCTCCGAGTATGAGGCAAAGGGCGGCAATAAGCTGAAAATTACTGAGGGTGATGCTTTTCTGGCATTTATTTCTCTCCATGGATATGATACGGTTGATGAAAAGACAACCAATGAATTGCGGGATCTGGTTGCGAAGACATGGGAGGAATTTGAGCTTCTTCAGGAGGATGAGGATATTGAGCTGAAAATGGAGCCCAGCCAGGAAAAGAAGACAAAGCCGCTGCTGAGCAAGCTCCTGCTTCCGCTGTCGTCCTCCAAGCTGAAGGTGGCATTTATCTATGAGAAGACACCGGGAACTTCGGCATGGACATATGCCCATGAGCTGGGCAGGCAATATGTAGAACAGATTTTTTCGGATGAACTGACTACGGTCTGCTACGAAAACGGAACGGAAGAAAATGTGAATTCCCTGATACAGAAAGCCATTGATTCCGGCTGCAGGCTGATTTTTACCACCACGCCTCCCTTTGTGCAGGCCAGTGTGAAAGCCGCGATTGCCAATCCGGAGGTACGGATTCTGAACTGTTCGCTGAATACTTCCCATCGCTATATCCGTACATATTATTCGCGGATGCATGAAGCGAAGTTCCTGATGGGAGCCATTGCGGGAGCCATGTCGGAGAACAGCAGGCTGACTTATATTGCGGATTACCCTATTTTCGGATCCATTGCAAATATCAACGCCTTTGCGCTGGGTGCCAAGATGATCAATCCCAGGGCGAAGGTTTACCTGGAGTGGTCCACCCGGAAAGAAGTGGATCTGGATAAAAAAATACGGGAGACCGGTTCTTCCTGTATCTCAGGGCGGGACATGGTGATTCCGGAGGAGGCATCCCGGTTTTTCGGCATTTATCATATGGATGGGGATCATCCGAGAAATCTGGCAATGCCGCTGTATCACTGGGGTAAATTCTATGAGCAGCTGCTCAGGACTATCCTGGACGGAACATGGAAATATGACGACACCGATTCCACCAAGGCGATCAACTACTGGTGGGGCATGTCCGCGGGGGTAATCGATGTGGTGTGCTCCAGGCAGCTGCCCATCGGGACCAGGCGTCTGGTGGATTTGCTGAAGGCAACCATCAGCTCGGACCGTTTCAATCCGTTTTCCGGCGTTCTGTACTCCCAGGAAGGGGTGGTGCAGGAGGATCCGAACCGCAGTTTGCTTCCGGAGGAAATCATGACAATGGACTGGCTGGCGGAGAATGTAATCGGTTCCATACCGACGAAGGAAGAACTGACGGAGACGGCGGAACCCGTCATTAAGCAGCAGGGTGTAAAAGGCTGATGATGCAGACCGAACAGCGGTAATGCTTTTTGTACCCTGAACCGTGGGGCATGTGGGAATTCGGACTAAGCGGGAGGGGCTGCGCAGGCCTTCCATTTGCACAGGTGTCTTCAGCCGGGACAAAAGAAAGCCGGGCGGGAGTGACGAAGCATGGCAGGGGCAGTACAGTACGGAAAGGACTCTGGCCGCAGGAACGGAATAAGTGCGGAACCGGAGTCGAAAGAAGGGCTTTTTTATGAAGATAATGGTAATTGCGGACGAAGAGTCAAAATATCTGTGGGATTTTTTCGAGAGAAGTATGTTGGATGGAATCGACCTGATTATATCCTGCGGTGACCTGGATCCGCGATACCTTTCTTTTCTGGTGACATTTGCTTCCGCCCCTTTATTGTACGTCCACGGGAACCACGACAAGAAATATGAACAGATTCCCCCGGAGGGCTGTATCTGCATTGAAGATGATATTTATGTCTATAATGGGGTACGTATCCTGGGCCTGGGCGGTTCCATGCGCTACAAGCCGGGGCCTCATCAGTATACGGAAAAAGAGATGGGTAAGCGGGTGAAAAAACTGCGGTTTAAGCTGTTCCGCAAGGGCGGCTTTGACATCCTGGTGACGCATTCGCCGGCGTATCAGCTCAATGACGGGCGGGATCTGCCCCATCAGGGCTTTAAGGTATTCCGTACGCTGATGGAGAAGTACCATCCCAAATACTTCCTTCACGGGCATGTGCACATGTCCTACGGAAGGCAGCATAAACGGTATGACAAGTATCTGGATACCAATATCATTAACGCATATGAGCGATGCGTGTTTGAATTTGAGGACGAGAATCCCCAGGATCACATCCGCTGAAGGGGTGAATTCCGCCCGGCAGCCGGAGAGAGTGTGATATGCGTGGGGAATGATGTGTTGGCTGTGAACTGAAAGCAGCAATTGCCTGCGTGTATCGTAAGGAAGTGTCTACAAATAACTGCTACAAGTTAATGCCGATTTTTATGGTATTTCCTGGTTTTTACCTAAAGAAATTGTAGCAGTTATTTTCCGACAATTCCTAAGTGATCGGGAAAATACAGAACGGGAATAAGAAACAGGAGAATGAAAATGCGTTTGGTAACGACAACGGAAAAATTTGCCGAAGTTTTCGGTGACGAGGAATGTGTCCGCATTCTGGCGGAAGCGGGTTTTGATGCCATCGACTGGGGATTTTTCGAGATGGCGGCGGGAAAGGGCATCTGGTGTACGGATGAATGGAAATCTCATGCCCTGCGTCTGAAGGAGCTGGGGGCTGAGTACGGCATCGGTTTTGCCCAGGCCCATGCGCCGTTCCCTTCTTCACAGGGAGAAGAACCGGCCGATACCGTTATCCAGGAGCGGATTCTGCGTTCCATGCATGCGGCGGCGTTGATGGGGATACGGAATATCGTAGTGCATCCGGTGCAGCATTTGACCTATGCGAAGGAAAAACAGCGCCTGTGGGAGGAAAATCTGGTATTTTACCGCAGCCTGATTCCTTATTGCGAGGAATATGGAATCCGGGTCTGCGCGGAGAATATGTGGCAGTACGACAATAAGCGCAGGTATATTGTGGACAGCGTATGCTCCCAGCCGGAGGAATTCTGCGCTCTGCTGGATGCGCTGGACAGCCCATGGATTGTGGGATGCCTGGATTTGGGGCACTGTGCGCTGGTGGGTGTGGAGCCGGAAGATTTTATCAGGGCCATGGGAAAGCAAAGGCTCCAGGCGCTTCATGTGCATGATGTGGATTATCTCCATGACTGCCATACTTTGCCTTTTACGCAGAGCCTGAACTGGGAGGCCGTTACAAAGGCACTGGCGGATATCGGCTATGAGGGTGACTTTACGTTTGAGGCGGACAGTTTCTATTACGGATTCCCGAAAGAACTGATGCCGGATGCCTGTAAGCTGATGGAGCGCACGGGGCGATACCTGATGGGAAGGATTCAGGCACAGGCATAGGCACAGGCATAGGCACAGGCAGATGCGGTTTCCTGATTCCTGTGGTTCTGCTGCCGCCAGCAGAAAGGCATAGGAGCGGGCGAGAAAATGGTAAATGCTTGTGATCATGAGTATAAAGACGGGAAAGGAAAGAAGAAAGACAAATGCAGTGTAATATTACAAGAGAGGAAGCATTGGAGCTTCTGAAAAAATATAATAAGGAGCCGTTTCATATCCAGCATGCCATTACCGTGGAAGGCGTGATGCGTTATTTTGCCAGAGAGACAGGAAACGGAGAGGATGAGGAATATTGGGGCATCACAGGCCTGCTCCATGACATTGATTTCGAGCTTTATCCGGAACAGCATTGTGTCAAGGCACCGGAGCTTCTGCGGGAAGCGGGAGTTTCCGAGGACATGATTTATTCCATCTGCAGCCATGGCTATGGGCTGTGCTGTGACCTGGAGCCGAAACACCTGATGGAGAAAATCCTGTTTGCCTGTGACGAGCTTACCGGCCTGATCGGGGCAGCGGCAAGGATGCGGCCGTCCAGGAGCGTTATGGATATGGAATTATCCAGCCTGAAGAAAAAGTATAAGGATAAAAGGTTTGCAGCCGGATGCTCCAGGGAAGTCATCAGCACCGGGGCGGAGCGGCTGGGATGGACTTTGGACGAGCTGTTGGAGAAAACGATTCTGGCTATGCGTTCCTGTGAGGATGCTGTTAACAGGGAGATGGAGGGAGTCTGAGTGTAAGGAAATGCCTCCAGATAACCTACGCAAGCCTATTGCAG
>DKVC01000046.1:1330-8662 GCA_002490995.1 Lachnospiraceae bacterium UBA7188 | reverse complement strand
AGGTTATTTTCCGGCAGTTCCTAACAGTGCGGCGGCATGCTGCGAAAAATAACAATAGAGCCGTGACAAATGGAAAAGGTACAGAGCCTTTATTGTTTTATAAAGGTTTTGTACCTTTCCTTTGTGGATGCTGTTTGATTGTGATTATTCTTTTACCTTGTCAAGTTCTGCAAGATTGACACCCAGGCTGGTCAGTGTAACTTTCAGTTCAATATATCTGTCGTGCATGGAACTGTACGTAGCCGGATCTTTTTCTTTAATGGCAAGCATCCAATTTTGCAGTCTGGAAAACTCGGAAACATAGTCTTTGATAATATCTGCACCACTCGGCATAGGTTCACCTCTTTCTGTTGGTATGGTTGACTTGTATCTGATGCTTTTATTATAACAATCCTGCCCTGGGGTGTAAAGCGTTTCTTTTATTTCTGTGTCTATTGTTTCCGGGAGAAACAAGCCCGGGAAAAAGAATTCACTGGATTGATGATGTTTTTATGTGCGGATAGGGTATATACTTTCATTACAGCTGAAGGAAGTTATCGCGATAACGGAGAGGAACATATTTGTTACTGAAACGGAAGAAAGAGAGGCAAAGGGCATATATGAAAAATATCGGTGAAGTGATCAGGGAACTGAGGAAGCGGGACGGCATTACACAGGAGAAACTGGCGGAAAGCCTGGGGGTATCGTTTCAAAGTGTCAGCCGGTGGGAAAACGGCATGGCGTGGCCGGATGTGACGCTGGTCCCGCTGCTGGCAAGATATTTCAAAGTGTCTGCGGATACGCTCTTTGATATGGAAAACGCGGGAACGGCAGAACGTGAGAATTATTACAATACAACATATGCACGGTATCGGAAGGACGGAAACCTTGCGCTACGGAGGGAGTTGATGGAGCAGGCAGTCAGGGAGTTACCGCATAAATTTCATTATATGATGAACCTGGCAGAGGATTTGGAACTGTATGCCGGCGGAAACGGCGCTCAGCGGAAAGAGTATTCGGAAGGAGGCTTTTCCGAGCGGGTACAGAGGCTGTGCCGGAGAGTCCTGGAAGACTGTAATGACAGCCGGGAGAGATGCCGTGCAGTAAAGCTTTTATGCAGTGTTTATGTGTCCCGGGGGAATATGCCGGAGGCATTGCGCCTGGCGCAGGAGGCCTGGGATATGGAACATTGCCGGGAGGTGCTTCTGGGACAGATTCTGTCCGGGGAGGAGAAGCTGCGCCAGCTCCAGGAAAATATATTGAAAGCGGTGGACTATGCCGCGACGGTTATGGTGGATATCGTATTCCGAAAGGAGTATGGGCTGGAATCCGGGTTCAGCATAGACGAAAAGATAGAATATATCATGTCGGCAAACCGTTTATACGAGACCGTGATGCCTGACGGAAATTATCAGTTCTATCATCGGATCGTGGGTTGGAATTACCGCAGACTGGCGGAACTGCATCTTTTGAAAGAGGACAGGAAGGAAGCGCTGCGCTGTCTGCTGCTGGCGGAGAAGGCCGCCGCCGCTTACGACAGCCTGGAAGATTTTCGCTACACGGCACCGCTGGTGGACCGGCTGCAGTATGAGCCGGAAGCATATTCCAAATGCTGGGAAGGGAGTGAGCGCGGCATGCTGTACTACCGCCTGAAGGAGCTGGAGGGATATTTCGACGGCACCGGGGAACTGAATGAATTCCGGGAACTGAAGGAGCGGCTGGCGGAGGCGGTAAAGGAAGAGCCGCCGGTGAGTGTAGAGTAAGTACGGTTTGTATCTGCGTCACAATCCAACCGCAGGATAAGGAAGTGTCTACAAATAACCGCTACAAGCTTGCAGCAATTTTTGTTGTATTTCTGGGTTTTTCCCTAAACAAATTGTAGCGGTTATTTTCCGACAATTCCTAAGCGGTATATCAGGACAAATTTGTGCGGGAAGCAACAGGATTTTCAGGGTGCGGCCGGTTATTTGAAAAGGGCGAAAGCAGGCTGTTCTGCGAGTCGTGGGTTCCTGTCAGGAAAAGCTGAAAGTTGAATCATTTGGAATGAGATAATCTCACCTGGATTTTACGGAATTTGGGTGGGATTATTTGTATTAAGCTGAGATTTTTCAATTTGGATATTCTTGATAAAAAGCGGTTTCTTTAGTATAATAAACCATATCTTCAAAAACATTTGCCAGATAAAATGTATAACGATGAGTGCTGCTGTAGCATAGAACAAAAAGCGGCAAATAAATGCGCTCACGAGTCTAATCAGATATATGTTTGCCATATTATGTAGAAAGGCGGTGTCTGTTATGTCAACATTACAGAATCAGATCACACAATCTTTGGAGGGGCTTTCAGATGACAGCCTACGCTTCATTCTTGATATGATACAGCGATTCGTGCTGCCGTCAGAATCCAGGAATGCGAGTAAAAATTAAAAGCAGAGATTTTTTTCCTGGTTTGACAGTTATGATATTTACGGGGAGGACGGCGGGACTTTATATACAGTGGAAGGGCAGCTGTCCTGGGGACATTGTTTGAAGATATTTGATCCCCGGGGCAATGAACTGGGCATGGTAAAAGAGCGGGTGCTCACCTGGCTGCCCAAGTTCGAGCTGTACCAAAAAGGCAGTTATATCGGCTGTATCAGCAAGGAATTCAGCTTCCTGAAGCCCAGGTATGAGATTGACTATATGGGCTGGCATGTGGAGGGGGACTTTATGGAGTGGGACTACCGGGTGGAAGACCGGTCAGGGAATACGGTTGCCGCCGTTTCCAAGCAGCTTTTCAACTGGACGGATACCTATGCCATAGATGTATATGACACTCAGGATGCATTGGCGGCGCTTATGCTTGTGCTGTCTATTGACGCGGAGAAATGTTCCAGAGGGAATTAGCGGGAAATGGAGAAGAGGAATGAAACGGATTCTGATCGTAGATGATGAGAGGGAGATCCGCGGGCTGCTGGCGGAGACTTTTGCCATGGAGGGGTATGCCACGGACCAGGCGACAGACGGAGAGAGCGCACTTTTGCTGATAGAGAAGCGCCCGGATCTGATTCTTCTGGATATCAACCTGCCGGACATGGACGGATACCAGATCTGCCAGGCTATCCGGGGACGCACCAATGCGCCTATTCTGTTTTTATCTGCCAGAACGGAAGAGGCTGACCGTATTATGGGATGGAAGGTGGGCGGAGACGACTATATCATGAAGCCTTTCGGCATGGAGGAACTGCTCGCCCGGATAGAGGCGCATTTCAGGAGACAGGAGAGAACCGGTCGGGCTCTTGTGACGGAGGAAAATCTCACGGTGGATTTTTCCGGGCGCCGTTTCCTGGTGGATGGCCGGGATGTGGGGTTTACGAAGACGGAATTCGCCATTGCGGAACTGCTCTACACCAATAAGGGCGTGGTGCTTGACAGGGAGCGGATCTATGAGAGTGTCCGGGGATATGAGGGAGAGGCGGATGCGTCCATCATTACGGAGCATATCCGCCGTATCCGGAAAAAGCTGGGGAATGCCCCGGAGAAGGAGTATATTGAGACAGTGTGGGGGGTGGGATATCGATGGATTGGTTGAGAAAGAGGGCTGCGCGTCTGGGAGCGGAATTCAGGAATGCTTCCCTGGCGAAGAGCCTCTTTTTTTATATGGCGGCAGGAGCCGTGGCCGGGATGTTGCTGTGGATTCTATCCAGGAACCTCTGCGGGAGCTGGTTCAGGGTGTTTACCGGGGAAAAGCTGCGTGAGAATCTCATTCTTAGCTGGAAGATTGCCAATGAGGGAAAGGCAGCAATACATTTTCTCTGGTTCTGGTATTGGTATGGGCTCTACCCTTGCCTGGCGGTATGCTGTACGGCGGCAGGAGGGATGTTTTTACGGAAAAAGATATATCCTGCCCTGAAAGCGGTACAGGATGCGTTGGGCTGTATCGGGGCCGGAGATTACGGAAGGGAGATCGCATATCTTGAGGGGGATGAGATGGGAGGGCTCTGCCGGAGCTTTGAGCAGCTTCGCAGAAAGCTGGTGAAGGAGAAGAGAAGCCGATGGATGGATCAGGAGAGCCAGAGGAGGATTAATGCTGCCTTTGCCCATGATATCCGCACGCCCCTTACTGTGCTTTCCGGCTGTACGGAATTTCTGCAGAAGTATGTGCCGGAGGGAAAGGTTTCCGAAGAAAAGCTTCTGGAAAAGCTGGCAGTCATGCATCATCAGGAACAGCGGATTCTGGAGCTTTCCAAAACCATGACACAACTGCATCGGCAGGAAGCCAGAGAGGTGGCCGGGGCATGGCTGGAGGGCAGAATATTTGCGCAGCGTCTCGGAACGGCGGCCAGGGAACTTGCGGCGGAGAAAAAGAAAACCTGCAGCATAGCGGCGCAGGGGATAGAGGGAAGCTTTTTTGCAGATGGAGGGCTGATTGAGGAAGTCTTTGACAATCTGGTATCCAATGCGCTGCGCTATGCACAAAACGGAATCAGCGTTGCGTTTGTCCGGAACAGGGAGGAATTTCTGATCTATGTGCAGGATGACGGCATGGGATTTTCTCACAGGGCGCTTCGGTATGGCACGGATCCTTATTACAGCGAGGACAAGGAAGGGGGAGGACATTTCGGCCTGGGATTGTTCATTTCCCGGATGCTCTGTGAGAAACACGGTGGAACACTGAAACTGGTCAACAGCATAGACGGCGGGGGAATTGCGGCTGCGGCCTTTCTGGTAGGGGGTTAAGAATCCTTTTTAAAAAGCTTCAGGACTTATTTAGAAAATGTAGATTGTTTGTAGAGATTTCTCTTGTATAGTATGTCTTATAGGAACTTGCTGCTTTCCCGCCATGTCTGATTACAGGGTTCGCGAAGCGGTTCCTGTAATATGTTTTATCGGAAGCAATCCCTTAGTTTTCAATAAAAGGCGCGTCTGTTTGCGCCGAATTCAACCATGGGAAGCTGCACTTGCTTCCTATAGTATGGATAAGGGTTGAACAGTCCTCCGTCGCCAGACAGGGATAAGGTGCAGGAGCCAGAAGCTGTCCAATGCTTTTCAAGAAAAAAGAAAGAGAGATCCGTGTTATGCAAACGCAAATTCAAATCAAAGGTCTATGTAAAAATTTCGGGAAAAAGCAGGCGTTACAATCCGTTGACCTGACCATTGGGCAGGGGATGTTCGGCCTGCTTGGGCCCAACGGGGCAGGCAAGACAACGCTTATGAAAGTGCTTGCCACGCTGCTGCCGAAATCTGCCGGGGAGGTGAGCGTCTGCGGGGTGCCGGTGGAACATGCGGCAGAGATCAGAAAGATGACAGGGTATTTGCCCCAGGATTTCTCCATGTACGGAAATATGTCTGCCTGTGAGGCGCTGGATTATCTGGCAGTGCTCTCCGGGATTCCGAAGACGGAGCGGAGAAAAAAGGTACCGGAAATGCTGGAAAAGGTAAATCTCCTGGACCAGAAAAATATCCGGGTGAAGGCAATGTCAGGCGGAATGAAGCGCCGGCTGGGAATTGCCCAGGCGATCATCCATGATCCGAAGGTGATCATTGTGGATGAGCCTACGGCAGGGCTGGATCCGGAGGAGAGGGTCCGTTTCCGCAACCTGCTGTGCGAGATTGCCAGAGAGCGGATAGTGCTGCTTTCCACGCACATTGTAGGAGATATCGAGGCTACCTGTGAAGAAATCGCGGTCCTCAATCATGGGGAGGTAGTTTTCCGTGGAACGGTGGAGTCACTTCTGAAGCTGGTGGAAAATAAGGTTTACTCGGCGGAGGTCTCGGCGAGAGAACTGGATGGATTAAAAGAACGTTTTATTGTGACCGGTATATTGAATACGGGAAGCACTGCCACCGTCAGGATCATTGCGGAGAGCATGCCTCTGGCGGAAGCGAAGCCCTGCGGCGCAGCTGTGGAGGATGCCTATATGTTTCTGATGCACAGCATATCCGCAGCGCCCGGGCAGAAAGGGGGCGGGCAGGCATGATGGGAGCATTGTTTCTGAAGGAGTGCAGGAAGATTGCAAAAAGTCTGGTGTATTATGTCTATCTGGCGGCATTCGTGCTGTTTATCACCGGACAGATGGGAGATGTGGATTGGGTGGATCAGCTGTCTGAGCCGGAACCCGGTCAGGAAAGCTATGGGTACGGATATTCCAGTGATGAGAGAATGGTCATGCGCAGCGGCCTGGAGACACTGTTACGGGAACTTATGGCAAATCGGTTTGCCACCTATCCTTTCGGTTTTTACAAGGCAGTGACCCTGAATGAGGAAGAGCTGGAAGTGCTTAAGCGTGCAATGGAGCAGTGCACGGGTATGGAATTTGAGCAGATGGTAGAGGAGAATAACGCTTACGGGATGGAGATTTACCGGATGGAGATGGAAGGGAGCGGGGCAGAGTATTCGGAGGCGGAAGAATGGCATGTTCCCCTCAGGGAAGATTTAAGCTACGAAGAATTTGAGCAGGTGATGGCGAACGTCTGTGAAATCGTAGGCTCTGGAAGCTATTATGAGAAGTCCCGTTATGAAAGAATGGGCATCGTGGACCTGACTTATGAGGATGCTCTGGAGAATTATCGGGAACTGTGTGAGAAGGATAAGGTCAGCGGTGCGCAGATGCGGCTGTTTAGCGATTATGCCTGCATTTTTCTTTCTTTCCTGCCTATCTTTGTGGGTGTTTCCGCCTGTCTGAAGGATAAGAGGGCGAAAGCGTCGGAGCTTATCCGCAGCCGGTCCGTCTCCGGCGCCGCTCTGATCGGGTGCCGGTATCTGGCCAATGTGGTGATGTGTTTTGTGCCGGTGCTTCTGTGTGCGCTGCTGATGCAGATGCCCTGTGTGTATGCCGCAGGCCAGGTGGGAATCCAGGCGGATATTCTGGCGTTTGCCAGGTACAGTTTCCTGTGGCTGCTGCCTGTGATCATGGTGGTGCTTGGAGCAGCCTTTTTTCTTACAGAGGCAACGGAGACGATTGCGGCGATACCGGTTCTGGCGGCATGGGCATTCGGCTCGGTGCTTTCCGCCTCTACGCTTGTGGGCGATTTCGGCTGGAAACTGGTGACGCGCTGGAATGCTTTCGGCGGCTACGGAAAGTATGCCGGGGAGCTGGGGCAGCTGTACCGGAATAAGGGGATGTATACGGCGCTGGCAGCCACACTGGTTCTGCTCACAGTGGCAGTCTATGAAAAAAAGAGGCAGAAAGGGGGGATACCGTATGGAAAATCACGTAAAAACAATCCTTAATTTTATCCGATACCATTATTTTCCCCATATGTGCGGGGCGGCGCTTTTGGTGCTGTGTGCCGGAGCAGTGCTGAGCTTCCGCAACCTGGATGCTGCCGGGGCGGCGAAGGTGATGGAGCAGTACGGTGTCCTCGCCGGAAT
>DKVC01000046.1:455-995 GCA_002490995.1 Lachnospiraceae bacterium UBA7188 | reverse complement strand
ATGTGGAAGCTGTATCTGGGCAGGCAGCTGCCGGCGGTGTGCATGCTGGCGGCAGTGGTGAGCATTCTCATCCTGCGGCTTCTGGCCGGCGGATCTGTGTTCCCGGTGGGACTTTTGTGGCGGGGAGCGTTCTGTGAGGCTTTGTTCCTGGGAGGAATCGGCTGTTTTGCGGCGGCGGTCACCAATCAGGTGGTTTTGGGGTATATGGTGTCGATTTTGTACTATGCAGCCAATATGGGTATGGCAAACCGTCTGTGGAAGTTCGGCCTGTTCCCTGTCTGCAGAGGTGACGAGGGAACCTGGCCCTGGCTGCTGGGGGCAGCGGTTTTCCTGGTGGCAGGAGGAATCTGGCTTCGGGAACGGATGCGCAGAGCGGCTGTTTTGAACTGAACGGAGGTCTAAGAAAAGCCCTTTTGCCGGAAGTAACTGGCAGGAGGGTTTTTTGCATGCATTATTTTAACCCACACTTAAGTTCGCATACTTTTTAGGCAACACCCCTACAGCCTTGGTGAAAGTCTTGAAGAAGCTGCTGTAGTCTCC
>DKVC01000046.1:0-149 GCA_002490995.1 Lachnospiraceae bacterium UBA7188 | reverse complement strand
GAAGAAGCTGCTGTAGTCTCCGAAGCCGCTTTTTACGAAAGCAGCACCTACGCTGTCGCCGTCATTGAGGTGTGCCTTTTATATGTTTCCTTTCCGGATAACTTAAAATTTATGTTCGCAGGGATTGTTTTTTGGGGAAGAGAATATTA
>DKVC01000306.1:20309-21863 GCA_002490995.1 Lachnospiraceae bacterium UBA7188 | reverse complement strand
TATTGCAGAATTTACAGATTTTATCAGGTTTACTCTGAAGAAATCGCGTAGGTTATTTTCCGGCAGTTCCTAAGGAAGTGTAGAATCCGCAGACTGGTTTATATCATCAGGGAGCGGATTATGCCGAAGGCGCGTCAGATGAATAGAGGTGTTGGATTGTGTTAAGGTTGTGTTATGTGGTAGTTGTTTCATTTCCCTTTGTGATTTATTATGTCTGTAAGGCACATTATATTGATCGGCACGGAGAAAACTTCTCGGAGGAGAGGCGTTACCGGATGGCCCGCAGGTGTATCTCCATCATGATGCGCAACGGAAGGATCAGGACTGAGAGCCGGGGACAGGAGCTGTTACCCGAAGAGGGCGGTTATGTCATGTATTCCAATCATCAGGGAAAATACGATACGCTGGGGATCATGGGATCCCACCCAAAGCCCTGTACCATTGTCATAGATGCCTACCGTTCCAGGCTGCCTATCACGGATTCTTTTATTGATCTGGTACAGGGAAGCCGCCTGGACAAGCGTGACATGAAGAAGCAGATGAAGACGATTCGGGAGATCTCGGAGGAAGTCAAAGCAGGAAGGCGCTATATTGTTTTTCCGGAAGGCGGCTACGACCATAATAAAAATGACCTTCAGGATTTCATGCCGGGAGCTTTTAAATGTGCTGTCTGGGCGAAAGCTCCTATTGTGCCGGTGGCTATCATTGATTCCTATAAACCTTTTGGTATAAACTCAATTCGTAAAGTCAGGACGTATGTACATTTTCTGCAGCCGATTTTTTTTGAGGAGTACAGCGGAATGAGAACGGCGGAGATTGCGGAAATAGTGAAGTCCAGAATTGCGGCGGATATTGACGCGCAGCTGCAGTATAATGCAGGCTTCCGGAAGGCCGGATAAGGAAGTGGGCAGTGCGGAACGGAGAGGCTTAAGAAATGCTCAGGAAACCTGATCCGAAGAAAATCTCCTCATACAAGCCGTTGGAGAGATGGCCTGTATGAGGAGATTCTGCATTTTTCTTTATAACGGTTTGCCGGTGAGCAGTTCATAGGCCTGAAGATATTTGTCAATGGTTTTCTGTACCACATCCTCCGGCAGCACCCAGTCATTGCCGGGATTCGCCTTCAGCCAGTCCCGTGCGAACTGCTTGTCAAAGGAAGGCTGGCTGTGTCCGGGCTCGTAGCCGTCGGCCGGCCAGAAACGGGAGCTGTCAGGCGTCAGCATCTCATCCGCAAGGACTAATTGGCCGTCCCCGTCCAGGCCGAATTCAAACTTGGTATCGGCGATAATGATGCCCCGGCTCAGTGCGTATTCGGCACATTTTTTATACAGGGCAAGGGTGTAGTCACGAAGTTTTTCAGCGTATTCCCGGCCTTTTCCGGGGAAGCGCTTCTCGAGATAATCAACACTCTCATCAAAGGAAATATTCTCGTCATGGTCACCTATTTCCGCCTTTGTAGAGGGGGTGTAGATAGGCTCCGGCAGCTTGTCCGCTTCCTTTAAGCCTTCCGGCAGGCGGATTCCGCACACCGTGCCGTCCTTCTGGTAGCTGGCC
>DKVC01000306.1:15663-20028 GCA_002490995.1 Lachnospiraceae bacterium UBA7188 | reverse complement strand
GTGCCGTCCTTCTGGTAGCTGGCCCAGCCGCTTCCGGTGATATAGCCGCGCACGATACACTCTATGGGAAGTATGTCAAGCCTGCGGCAGAGCATGCTTTTTCCCTCGAATTCCTCGTTCCGGAAAAATTCAGGCATATCCTTAACATCCACGGAGATCATGTGGTTGGGCAGAATATCTTTCGTCATATCGAACCAGAACCTGGACATCTGGGTCAGCACCGTGCCCTTTTTACGGACCTTATTGCCAAGAATCACGTCAAAACAGCTGATACGGTCAGTGGCTACCATAATCAGGGTGTCGCCGTTGTCATAAATCTCACGTACCTTGCCCTCCTTGATGGGCTTAAGTTCCTGTATGCTCATTTTTCTTCTCCTTACTATGGAAATGTTTGCACAGTTCCTGATTAATTGAGTTACTTCTATGTATAACGATTATAGCAATCAATGCCAAAAGTGTAAAGCCTTTATCTTAATCCATTTAAAATTTTGAAATATTCTTTATAAGGTTGAATTTCATTTCCCAAATGTGTATACTGGACAATATATACTGCACGCCGTTAAAGTTTGCAGTAGCCAACAACGAAAGACTGTCAGTCACATATGCTGGCCAAAGACACATTAGTAAATTCTGGCGGTCTTGAGTATAACAGAGATGAAATCAGGAGGAAAACGATATGAAGATCAACAGTATATGTGTACAGGGCGGCTACACGCCTGGAAACGGGGAGCCCCGTCAGATTCCAATCATTCAGAGCACCACGTTCAAATACGATACCAGTGAGGACATGGGAAAGCTTTTTGACCTGGAGGCAAGCGGTTATTTCTATACCAGGCTCCAGAATCCCACCAACGACTATGTGGCGGCGAAAATTACCCGGCTGGAGGGCGGAACGGCGGGAATGCTGACCAGCAGCGGGCAGGCCGCTAATTTCTATGCGTTGTTTAATATCTGCAGCTGCGGCGACCACATTGTGTCATCCAGTACCATATACGGCGGCACTTTCAACCTGATTTCCGTGACCATGAAGAAGATGGGCATCGATGTTACCTTTGTCAGCCCTGACGCTTCCGAGGAAGAGCTGAATGCGGCCTTCCGGGACAATACAAAAGCAATGTTCGGCGAAACCATAGCCAATCCCGCCCTGACCGTGCTTGATATCGAGAAGTTTGCCAGATGCGCCCATGCCCATGGCGTTCCGCTGATTGTGGACAATACATTTGCTACTCCTGTCAACTGCAGGCCTTTTGAGTGGGGAGCGGATATCGTGACCCATTCCACCACCAAATATATGGATGGCCATGGGGCAGCTGTGGGCGGCGCCATTGTAGACAGCGGTAAATTTGACTGGATGGCCCATGCGGACAAGTATCCCGGGCTCTGTACCCCGGATGACAGCTACCATGGAATCACCTATGCCGAAAAATTCGGAAAAGAAGGCGCTTTCATCACCAAATGTACGGCACAGCTGATGAGAGATTTCGGCTCTATTCAGAGCCCCCAGAATGCCTTCCTGCTGAACCTGGGGCTTGAGAGCCTGCATGTGCGCATGAAACGGCATTGCGAGAACGGACTGGCAGTGGCGGAATTCCTTTCAAAGCATCCTAAGGTTGCCTATGTCAATTACTGCGGCCTGCCGGGGGATAAATATTTTGCCCTGGCGCAGAAATACCTGCCGGATGGCAGCTGCGGCGTTGTCTCCTTCGGCTTAAAGGGCGGACGGGAGGCAGCCGGAATCTTTATGAAGAACCTGAAGCTTGCCGCCATCGAGACCCATGTGGCGGATGCCCGCACATGCTGCCTGAACCCGGCTTCCAGCACCCATCGCCAGATGACGGACGAGCAGCTGAAAGAAGCAGGTGTGCCCGCCGAACTCATCCGTATCAGCTGCGGAATTGAGGATAAGGATGACCTGATTGCGGATTTGGCACAGGCTCTGGAGTGCTGCGGCTGAATTCCGGCCAGGTTAAAACGGTTAGAAGCAGGCGCATAAGGTTATTTTGCACAGGAGGTAGACAGTATGGGCAGGCGGGGCAATGGGGAAGGAAAATTGTCCGTGGATGAAAAGCATTCCGTGGAGAAAATGCGTTCAGAAGAAAAGCGTTCTGGGAAAGGAAAGCATTTCATGAAAGAAGAACGTTCCGGGAAGGAAAAGCGTTCCATGAAAGAAGAGCCGGAAGAATGCAAAGACTTTGAGAAGCTTATCCCTGATTTTATAACGAAAGAAATGGATTATCCCACCCTGAAGCGTTTTTATGAGCATGTACAGCACTGCCCGGACTGTCGTGAGGAGCTGGACATCCAGTTTCTGGTGCAGGAGGGCATGCAGCGTCTGGAAGAGGGAAATGCCTTTGACCTGCAGTCCGAGCTGGAGCAGCGTATGGAAGAAGCGGCAAAGAGCATCCGTTATCACAGCGCGTTCCTGTACCTGGGGATTGTCATGGAGATTGTGGCTGTGGGCCTGCTGATTGGTATCGTGATATGGATTTTATTGTAGGTAAAAAGGCGGTAAGAAAATATGGCAAAGAATCAGAAACTTGTACTGATAGACGGGCACAGTATTCTGCACCGGGCATTTTACGGTGTACAGGACCTGACCAATGCCCAGGGGCTTCATACAAATGCAATTTACGGATTTTTGAATATTATGTTCCGATTTCTGGAAGAAGAGAAACCGGATTACCTTGCGGTAGCATTTGATGTGCATGCTCCTACTTTCCGCCATCAGATGTATGAGCCTTACAAAGGAACCAGAAAACCCATGCCGGAGGAATTAAGGGAGCAGGTGCCGGTGATGAAGGATGTGCTCCGGGCCATGCGGGTGGTGATTGTGGAGCAGGAGGGCCTGGAGGCGGACGATATCCTGGGAACCCTGGCGAAGAAAGCCCAGGCGGAAGGGATGGAGGTAACTCTGATATCCGGCGACAGGGACCTGCTGCAGGTTGCGGACGAGCATATCAAGATACGGATTCCCAAGACGAAGATGGGGAAAACCGAGGTGGAGGACTATTATCCGGAGGATGTGCAGGCTGCATATCAGGTGACGCCCATTCAGTTTATCGATCTGAAAGCCCTGATGGGCGACACTGCCGACAATATTCCTGGCGTACCCAAGGTGGGGCAGAAGACCGCCACGGAGCTGATGGTGCAGTACGGTTCCCTGGAAAATATCTATGCCCATGTGGAGGAAATCACCAAAAAGAGCATCCGGGAATCCCTGATTCAGAACCGTGAACTGGCGGATTTGAGCAAAGTGCTGGCAACTATCCGTGTGGATTCCGATGTGGAATTGGATTATGATGCGGCGAAGGCGGAAGGCTTCTATACCCAGGAAGCCTATGACCTGTTCAAGCAGCTGGAATTCAAACAGATGCTGAGCCGTTTTGAAAAGGAGAACGTGAGCCGCGGCGGCGATATCGCCAAAACATTCCGAAAGCTGGAGGAACAGAAGGAATTCCTGGGATGGCTGAAAAAGAGGAAAGCGGGGTCAGACCTGGGGCTGTTTCTCGCTCTGGAGGACGGTAAACTGCTGGGGGCAGCGGCGAGCAGCCGGGAGGAAACCGTCGTGTATATTCTGCCTGTGCAGGAAAATGTGCAGCTGTCTCTGTTCGAGGAGATTCCCGGGGAAGGCACGGGGAATACGGATGCGGCGGATGCGGATATGAGACAGCTGTCGGACGGGCTTCTGGCGCTTTCTGAACGGGTGAAGCTTTCGGTCTTTGATATTAAGAGATATTATCGTTATATCGCGCAGGAATCTACGGATAAATACTTCGATATACTGATCGCGGCTTACCTGCTGAACCCGTTAAAGAGCGATTATGATCTGGAAGCCATCGCGGCGGAGCATCTGGGCCTTACCATACCCGGGCGGGGGGAGATTTTCGGGAAAAAGAAACTGCATGAGGCTGCCGCGCTTATGCCGGAGCAGTTTGCGGAATATTGCTGTTATGGCGCCTATGTATCGGCTGCCGTTGCGGAAGTGCTGGAGAAAAAGCTGGAAAAAGCCGGAATGGATAAGCTGATGCGTGACATGGAGATGCCCCTTTCTTTGGTGCTGTATGATATGGAGCGCGAGGGAGTGGAGGTGCGCCGGGAGGAACTGAAGGCTTACGGGGATGCACTGGTGGAGAGGATAGAGGAACTGGAGCAGTCCATTCATGCCCAGGCTGGAGTGAAGTTCAATATCAATTCACCCAAACAGCTGGGGGAGGTGCTCTTTGATACCATGAAGCTTCCCGGGGGCAAGAAGACCAAAACCGGGTATTCCACGGCGGCGGATGTGCTGGAAAAGCTTGCAGGGGAGGCGCCCATAGTCAAGGATATCCTGGAGTACAGGCAGCTGACCAAGCTGAAATCCACCTA
>DKVC01000306.1:0-15349 GCA_002490995.1 Lachnospiraceae bacterium UBA7188 | reverse complement strand
GCTGAAATCCACCTATGCCGACGGGCTGGCGGTGTATATCGGGGCGGACCAGAGGATTCACACCAGCTTCAATCAGACGATTACCGCCACCGGGCGCATCAGCTCCACAGAGCCCAACCTGCAGAATATCCCCATGCGCATGGAACTGGGCAGGCGCATCCGGAAGGTGTTCGTACCCAGGGAGGGCTGCGTATTTATGGACGCGGACTATTCCCAGATTGAGCTGCGTGTGCTTGCCCATATGTCAGGGGATGAGCAGCTGATAGAGGCTTACCATATGGACCAGGATATCCACCGGATTACTGCGGCGAAAGTGTTCCATACGCCCTTTGAGGAGGTCACCGATTTACAGCGCCGGAATGCCAAGGCGGTGAATTTCGGGATTGTGTACGGCATCAGCTCTTTCGGGCTAAGCCAGGGCTTAAGCATCACCAAAAAGGAGGCGGGCCAGTATATCGAGCAGTATTTTGCCACCTATCCGGGAGTGAAAGAATTTCTGGATAAGCTGGTCAGCGATGCGAAAAAGAATGGCTACATCACCACCATGTTCGGCAGACGCAGGCCGGTGCCTGAGCTTTCCTCATCGAATTTCATGCAGCGTTCCTTCGGGGAGCGGGTGGCAATGAATTCCCCCATACAGGGTACTGCGGCGGATATTATCAAGATTGCCATGATCAGAGTGTGGCGGGCGCTGCGGGATGCGGGGCTGAAATCCAGGCTGATCCTGCAGGTGCATGATGAGCTTGTCATAGAGACGTACCGGGAGGAAGAAGAGCAGGTGCGGCAGATTCTGACGGAAAATATGGTATCGGCCGCAGACCTGGCGGTGACGCTGGAGGTGGATCTGCATACCGGGGAGAACTGGTATGAGGCGAAGTGAGGGTGTATTCCATGGGGACATATTTAAATCCGGGAAATAAAGGATTCCAGGAAATATTACAGTCAGAGTATGTGGATAAAACCGGTTTGATCGAATTGATCAACAGAACAGTGGGAACGATGGAAAAGCTGATCTGTACGAGCCGGCCGAGGCGTTTCGGAAAATCGTATGCGGCGAAGATGCTGTGCGCATATTATGACTGTTCCTGCGATTCCCATGCGCTTTTCGATGGCAGGGAGATTGCGCGGACACCGGGGTACCTGACGTACCTGAACCGGTATTATGTGATCAATCTTGATATCACAAGCTTTCTGTCCGAGGCAAAGATGCAGAGGAAACCGATGGCGGACGTTCCTGGAAAAATCGTGGAGGCCGTCCACAGGGAATTGAAGGATCTATTCCCGCAGCTGCCTCCTGGAGGAAATCTTGTGGATGATCTGATTCGCTGCGTGGAAGAGACCGGCAGGGAATTTGTGTTTATCATCGATGAGTGGGATGCCCTGATCCGGGAGGCAAAGGGTGACGGGGAGGTCCAATCAGCTTACTTAAACCTGCTCAGAGGATGGTTTAAGAACAACAGCTTTACGTCGAAGGCAGTGGCGGCGGCCTATATGACGGGAATCCTGCCTATAAAGAAGGACGGCTCCCAGTCGGCTATTTCGGATTTTATAGAATACCCGATTCTTGATCCGAACGGATTTGCGGAGTTTACCGGTTTTACAGAGGGAGAAGTAAAGAAACTGTGTGAGAGCTATGGGATGAGCTTTGCAGATGCCAGAAAATGGTATGATGGATATGATTTCCCGGATATCGGGGCAATTTACAATCCCTATTCGGTTATGCAGGCTATGAAGAGAGGGAAGTTTGGCTCCTACTGGAAGAAGACTTCGGCGGCGGAATCGCTGATGACATATATCAATATGGATTTCGAGGGGCTGCAGGAGATTGTATCCCGGCTGATTTCCGGGGAAGAGATAGAGGTTGACACGGAAGGCTTCGAGAATGATTTTGAGACGTTCAGGAGCCGTGATGATGTGCTGACACTGCTGATACATCTGGGATACCTGACCTGGCATGAGGAAGACGGGACAGCACGTATTCCAAATGAAGAGGTGAGGGCAGAGTTTCGGAAAATACTGAAGGGTACCAATGCCAACCGGAAATGGATGGAGCTGATCAGCCGTTCCGGAAAGCTTCTGGAGGATACCATTGCAGGAAACGGGGATGCAGTGGCGAGAGCCATAGAAGAGATACGCGATACGCAGTATGCGCCGACTTTTTATAACAACGAACAGGCATTGCGGTATGTGATCAAGTTTGCGTATATCACCGCAATAGGCCAGTATTTTAAAGTAGAAGAACTCCCCTCCGGAAAGGGGATTGCGGACGTGGTGTACCTGCCGAAACGAAACTCTATGCTCCCGGCGCTGGTGATTGAGCTGAAATGGAATAAATCTTCCGGAGGCCCGATTATGCAGATGAAAGAGCGGAATTATCCGGCGGTATTGGAGGATTATGGAGGCGAAATCGTGATGGCGGGCATCAATTATGATGCGAAGGAGAAGGTTCACAGCTGCGTGATTGAAAAACAGGAAAAACAATCAGGGGTATGAGGATGCGTTTTATAGGAATTACAGGCGGGATCGGTGCCGGCAAGTCGGAGATACTGCATTATATAGGAGAGCACTATAAATGTGAGATATACCTGGCGGATGAGGTGGCTCACCTGGTGAAGCAGCCGGGAAAGCGGTGCTATCAGGAACTCGTGAGGCTGCTGGGTACAGATGCAGTGGCGGCTGACGGGCAGATAGATAAGGCGGTTATGGCGGATAAGATTTTTGCCAGACCTGAGCTTCTTGAACAGGTGAACGGGATGATTCATCCTGCCGTCAGGGAATATTTGCTGGAGCGTCTGGAGCGCGCAAGGAATGCAGGGGAGGCGGAGCTGTTTTTCGTGGAAGCCGCCCTGCTGATTGAGTGCGGGTATCTTGCGCTGGTGGATGAGATGTGGTATATTTATGCAGATGAGAAAATCCGCCGGGAAAGACTGCGGCGCACCAGGGGCTACAGTGAGGAGAAGATATCGCAGATCATGTCCAGGCAGTTGTCGGAGGAAAGCTTCAGGAAGAATTGCGATTTTGTGATAGATAACAGCGGCAGCCTGAAGGATACATACCGGCAAATTGATGAGAGATTATCAACAGTGCGTTTGCATTGAACCTGTTTGGTACATACCGATAAAGTAGAGTATGGAAACTCAGAGCTTTTCAGATTCAAAAATGCGGGATACCGACCGGTATCTGGATTACGATTAGATAACTAACGAAAACGGATAAGAAGAGAGATAGAAGTTTGAAAGTCCCTTTCAAACTATTGATCGGATGCCCGCCGGAGCGGGCAGGGGGATAAAAATGAGATTATGCAGTATAGCAAGCGGGAGCAGCGGAAATTGTATCTATGTGGGATCGGAAGCGGCTCACCTGCTTGTAGACGTGGGAATCAGCGGCAAGAAGACGGAGAAGGGATTGAAGGAACTGGATCTGACAGGACGGGATATAGACGGAATATTGATTACACATGAACATGCCGATCATATCCAGGGACTGGGGGTCATTGCCAGGAAATATGCGATCCCGGTCTACGCCACAGCCGGTACTATCGAAGCGATGAAGAACTGTGCAGGACTGGGAAATGTGGATCATGGACTGTACCATGAGGTGAAGGAGGATCAGAAATTCATCATAAAGGATTTGACCGTAAATCCCATGCGCATATCCCATGATGCGGCACAGCCTGTTGCCTACAGAATTGCGTATGGCAGCAAAAGAGTGGCAGTCTGCACCGATCTGGGGGTGTACAATGACTATACAGTGGAATGTCTGAAGGGAATGGACGCGCTGCTGCTGGAGTCCAACCATGATGTGAACATGCTCCAGGTGGGACCTTATCCCTATTACCTGAAGCAGAGGATTCTGGGAGACAGAGGGCATCTGTCCAATGAAAATACAGGGAAACTTTTGTGCCGGATTCTGCATGATAAGATGAAGGCGGTGCTCCTGGGACATCTGAGCAAGGAAAACAATCTGCCGGAGTTGGCTTACGAGTCCGTGCGGATGGAGATAAATACAGGGGATAACCCTTATAAGGCGGGAGATTTTGATATCCGTGTGGCGAGGCGCAGCGAAGTGACCCCGGCGGTGATTGTGTAACGATGATAACAAAAAATGCTTAAGATAAAGTATAGGCTTATTGATTAAAGCGGAGGGAATTAAATGGCTAAATTAACTAATTTCATATATTGTATAAATGCAGAGAGAGTTGCGGCTAATGACGGAAGCGGTAATAGTATAAACGCGATAGGGGTTATGTCAGCTTTAACTCCAGAGTTTGTTCCGGGAACATTTTCCTTTTCAATTATTTTTTCTATATTAGATATGGATATTTCTGGAAATAATACGGTCCAGATTGTTTTTTCAAAGGATGGGGAGAGGAATATTCTGGTTGATTCTGGAATTATTGCAATTCCTCCGATGCCTGATGTGGATGAGGTTGGTTTACCAAATGAATATAAAGGATTAAATTTGAGTATGGATTTTCTTAATGTAATTTTTGAATCAGAAGGATTATATAGCACTTCGATATCATTTAATGGGCAGTTATTGGCAACTAATTCTATTTATGTAAAAGGAAAAAGGTAAAATATATGAATAGCGGAAATTTGATTGCCTTATCAAATTCTACAGAGAAATTTAATAATCATATTGAAAAAAAGGCATATAGTAAAGTGGGAGCAGCTACATCTATTGCTTTTGCCGTTTTTGTTGGAACGACTGCATTGAGATATCCAATAGAAGAAGGTATATCAGGCTATGATATAAAACCTTCATACATACAATATATAAAAT
The DNA here is from genome assembly GCA_002490995.1 of Lachnospiraceae bacterium UBA7188. Taxonomy (GTDB): domain Bacteria; phylum Bacillota; class Clostridia; order Lachnospirales; family Lachnospiraceae; genus Acetatifactor. The sequence continues at coordinate 10,564 of DKVC01000306.1, read as the reverse complement.
TAAACCAGGAAAAAGGCTATATGGGGTTGTATACTAATAAAGCAATAGACTTAATGAAGGTAGAGAATCTCAATAAAATTAAAAAAATGGCATTATTTGAAGAAAATTGGAATGGGACGGGGGGAAAAGCGTTTTCAGAAGGGGCTATTAATCTTTTTAAGGCAATCATCAACGCACTTGAGAAGCAGCCTCAAATCGCACCGACAGGCCGGAATAGCTTATTGATGCAATATGAGCTGGATGATAAAAGCATGCTGGCTTTTGAGGTGAGTGAAAGAAGAACAGAGGAAGTATATATTCCCAAAGGTGATTATTCTTTAGCACAGATGGAGATATTTACAGAAAATGTCAGTCAACAGATAAACGAGAGTGTGGTGCGCTTTTATGGACTTAAATAAAATTGAAGATACAGAAATATTGTACCGAGTAGTTAGAGAATCTGATCCAGATGGTTTTATATCAGGTAAACCTACAGCGGCTTTGTTTATGGATGAAAAAGGTGCTTCTGTGGACAGGGATGGTGAAAGAAGCGAGAAAGAAATTGTAGAAGTATTGAAGGCTCGTTTTGGAAGAAGAAATGATTATAAAACAGCTATTAAAATAACAGCTGGGGAATGTAGGGGTGTAGAGGCATATCCAAATCCAATAGGGAATAAGAAAAATATTTATCATGCAGAAATATGGGAATCAAAGGATGAAAAAGTTATCAGTTTGTTTAAGGCAATTAAGCTGGCTCAGTTATGCAAAGAGGTTCAAAATTGAAGAAACCGTTGACGATATTTTTAGCAATATGAAGTTAATAAGTCATAATAATTTTGTTAAAGGCGGAACATATTTGCATAAATCTTGTAACAATATAGTTTTTAATAACAAAGAACACATCAAAAAGAAGCCGGCTTGACTGGGGTATGGTAGGCGTCACGGACGCGGGAACGGAGGAATATATGAAGAGGACAATTATTACAGTAGTTGGGAAGGATACCATAGGCATCATAGCAAAGGTCTGCACTTATCTGGCTGAGAACGGAATCAATATTCTGGATATTTCCCAGACTATTGTACAGGGATATTTTAATATGATGATGATCGTGGACACCAGTATCATGACAAAGCCCTTCGGCGATATGGTAGATGAAATGACCGCGCTGGGGGAGGAGACCGGCGTACAGATCAAATGCCAGAAGGAAGAGATTTTTGACAAAATGCACCGGATTTAACCGGGGCGGGCACTTATACTCACAAACACAAACAATAGAATCCACGCTTTGCGAGTCTTCTATTGTCATGAATAATTGCCGTCCGAAATTTTGTGCTTTCCAGTAAAGTTTTGGTTCCGGCTTGTCCGGGTTAGGAGAATAGAATGATAAATATATATGAAGTGACAGAAACCAACAAAATGATCGCGGAGGAGAACCTGGACGTGCGTACTATCACGCTGGGGATCAGCCTTCTGGATTGTATAGATTCCGATTTGCAGAGGCTGAATGACAAAATTTACTCAAAGATATATGAAGCCGCAAAGGATCTGGTGAAAACCGGAGAGGAAATATCCAGAGAATTCGGCATACCAATTGTAAATAAGCGGATATCAGTAACCCCCATTGCCCTGGTAGGCGGCGCTGCCTGCAGGACGGAGGAGGATTTCGTCACTGTGGCGCTGACTCTGGACAGGGTGGCGAAAGAGGTGGGCGTGAACTTTATCGGTGGCTATTCTGCGATGGTCAGCAAGGGCATGACGCCTGCAGACGAGCTTCTGATCCGCTCTATTCCAAGGGCGCTCTCCAATACGGAGCGGGTGTGCTCATCCGTCAATCTGGGCTCCACCAGAACGGGCATCAATATGGACGCCGTAAAGCTGATGGGAGAGATTATCAGGTCTACTGCGGAATACACGAAGGAAAACGATTCCCTGGGCTGTGCGAAACTGGTGGTATTCTGTAATGCGCCGGACGATAATCCGTTCATGGCAGGCGCCTTCCACGGCGTTACCGAGGCAGATAAAATCATCAATGTGGGCGTCAGCGGCCCCGGTGTGGTGAAGACAGCTTTGGAGAAGGTGCGTGGAGAGAATTTTGAAGTGTTGTGCGAGACGATAAAGAAGACAGCGTTCAAGGTGACAAGAGTAGGGCAGTTAGTGGCCAAGGAAGCTTCTGCCATGCTGAATGTGCCCTTCGGAATCGTAGATTTGTCTCTGGCGCCTACCCCGGCTGTCGGTGACAGTGTGGCGGATATTCTGTGTGAGATCGGCTTGGAATACGCAGGCGCGCCCGGCACCACGGCGGCATTGGCGCTTTTGAACGATCAGGTGAAAAAGGGCGGTGTGATGGCATCCTCTTATGTGGGCGGCTTAAGCGGCGCGTTTATTCCGGTCAGCGAGGATCAGGGCATGATTAACGCGGTGCAGGCGGGAGCCCTGACCCTGGAAAAGCTGGAAGCCATGACCTGCGTCTGCTCCGTGGGACTGGACATGATCGCCATTCCGGGAGACACAAAGGCAACTACCATATCCGGAATCATCGCAGACGAGATGGCCATCGGAATGGTGAATCAGAAAACTACAGCCGTCCGCATTATTCCTGTCATCGGCAAGGGCGTAGGCGAGACAGTGGAATTCGGAGGCCTGTTGGGATATGCACCGATTATGCCGGTGAACCGGTTCGGCTGTGATGCCTTTATCAACCGCGGTGGGCGGATTCCGGCGCCGATTCACAGTTTTAAGAATTAGGGCAGAAAATCGGGACAGAAAATTCAATATAGACTCACGGTCAAAAGCATTTAACAGGAACAGGGAACAGCTATAAAGAAGAGCGGAGATTAATGAAAAACAGGAATGTGAAAATGAAAGAAAGGTGTGGTTAAAATGGGTGCATTGGCGATAACAGACATGAGTAATACTTTTGTGGAGCATTCCTTCATCATTAATAACTTTGTAGTGATGGTTGGGAGACAGCTTCAGGATTCCCTGTGCCGTGTGTTAGGCGACGGTGTACAATATCAATGGTATGAAAATGATAATAAGATAGTGATACCTGATGTTTCCATAAACTGCAATACAAGGGACAGGAAAAACGTGTCGCTGACAGGCATCCCGCGTATGGTTATGGAAGTATTGTCCGATGCCACTGAAGAATACGACCGCGGGGATAAAATGGAAATATACCGAAAGGTGGGCGTGTCGGAATACTGGATTGTTGACTGGAGGAAAAAGCAGGCAGAAATATATTTGAACGACGGAAAAGAAGACGGCACGACGTATTTTTATCTGTATAAAACGGTTACGAAAGATAATAAGGAAGATTTACAGCTTGTTATGTTTCCGAACTTGAAAACGGATTTTGATGAATTGTTCCATATATAGAACAGGAGAAAACTTTTAAGGGGCATCCGGATCCGGAGGGAATAAGATGCTGCCTGTAGATAACACCGAAAAAAAGGAGTGTTTACAGGCAGTATCGAAAATCAGTTTGTTGAAGTAATAGTGCCAGAGTAGGATGCAATTGTCTGGCCTTTTGTATGTACTATTGTGAGAGATCCCGTTAGGCATAGTGTTAATTAACATATATTGGGATACTAAGAGATGAAAATGAGCTATCATTAGCAGTTCTTTGCAATAGGTGACTTAAGTGGCATAGCAGGTTTTGTCTCTGTTATGCCATTTTGGGTATAGCATAAGGGGAGGAGGTTTTATGAAGAAGGCAATCAGCAGCATTCTTCTGGCAACAATGCTGGCGGGAGTGTTTAGCGGGTGCGGGGCAAGGAACCAGGAAACATCAGATCCCCCGGATGCGGTACAGGGTACAGAATCGTCAGTTGTATTAGGTACGGCACAGGATGCTACCGGAGCGGACAGTCGGGAATTGTCTGTAGGAGCAGAGGGCATACTTGATCCATTTGCGGTTCAGGCGCTTGAGGGAAGGGACAATTCCCTGGATGCCTGGTCTGCGGTGGCGAGGCTCTCCCTGCGGACGGAAAATCCGGAGAATGTCCTGGAAGGGGGAGGGTCAGGTTCTTTTCTGGGGGTCTCAAGAGCCTATTGTTTTAAAAAACATCTTTTTTCAACTGCGGCTGAAAGCTGGGATGAGCTTTCTTACGTGGCTACTGAAGGGGAGCGAGGGACGGAAAGCTTTGGCCTTAAGAACCAGCTGTGGGGAGTAGGACCGGTAGCCGGCACAGACCATTATGTGAGCTTTCAGATTAAATCAGAGGATGGCGTGGAGGAAGACCGATACATTCTTATGGAGAGAGACGAAAACCATGAAGAATTAAGGGAGTTTCCCTTGAATTTCCTGAGTGGGGAAATAGGTGAAATACTTACGGGTCTCTCAGGTTTTATGGTGGATCAGTCAGGAACAGCCAGCCTGATATGGAGGGGAAAGTATCTGCTTGTGTCACAGAAAGGCGAAATCCTGGCGGAATACGTACCGGAAGACGGCAGGATTAGGGAAGTGGTTCCTCTGTACGATGGCCGTGCTGCTTTTTTGCAGGAAGGGGAGCAGGGGGAGATGAATCTGCAGTGTATGGATGTGGAAAGCGGTAAGCCGGTGACCCTGGCTGCTTGGGGAAAACCGAAAAATAATATTTATTATGTAACGCTTTTTGACGAAGTCAGTCTGCTGTATGCAGATAAAGACGGCCTGTACCGTAGCGACTTGTCCGGAAAGAATCCGGAGCTTCTCTACAGCTGGATTCATCACGGGATTATTGCCCAGGGGATATCCGGTATACAGACGGACGGGGAAAGGAAGATTGCGATTCTTTACAGCGATTCCGATCAGTATACCTACTTGTGTCTGGAACCAACTGCGGAAGAAGTGCCGATTTGTAGAATTGCCATGAATGTAAAAGATTATAATATGGATGCTTATCAGTGGGCGGTTGCGGAGTTTAACAAGCAATATCCAAGCTGTTATGTTGAACTGGTGGGGAGCGATAATAATGACGAAACCACGCTGCTGACACAACTGACTGCGGGAGGTGGACCGGTACTGCTTGATCCTTCTCTGGTGGGCTTTGAAGAGATGGAAGAGCTGTGGGAGCCTCTGGACAATGTTCTGGAGCAGCTGGGCATCATGGAAGAGTTGTATCCCAATGTCATGGAGATGGGGAAGATCAATGGAATCCTGTATGGGATTGTGAGTGACTTTGTTCTGGAGACAGCGGTTGTGGGGGATTCGGATCTTGAGGACTGGGATTTCGATACTTTTATGCAGTGTGTCCAGGATACGCCAGGACTGGAAGCGGTCTGCAATTATTATGACAGTGAAAGCGGGCCGTATCAGCTGATAGCTTTGCTGAATCACGGACTGGATGACTGCTATTTTATGATCGCGGAGGAGGAAACAGGAGAGCTGCATTTTGGAAGTGACAGATTCCGTCAGGTTCTGGAGCTGGTGAAGAAGTACTGTCGCAGTAAGGAAGGGATACAACCGGGCAATTCTCTGTTGGAGGGGAAAACGCTATGCGATGTATTGTATATCTATAAACCGGAGCATGTGGCTGCATATCGCAGGATATATGGGGAGGATGTCCGTTACATCGGATTTCCTGCAAAGGAGGGAGGCTTACACGAAATGAGGGCTTCCGGCATGTACGTGCGGGCTCCGGGATATCCCGGAGCCTGCTTTGGATGAGGGAGATAACCGGTCTGAGACACATAAGGTTCCGGAGGAGATTCCGACACAGAATCGGAGTGAAAAACCAGATGACGGAATCAATCATGATCAGGACAGCGCATCCGCCCCGGACGGGAAGCTGCTGTGGCATGCCGATTATACGCTGGAGGAGCTGCAGGATATGGGAGAAATGCTCAGGCAGGGCGCGGGTCCTGACCTGGTTAACACAGCCGGTTTCTATGCGGAGGATCTGGCGAAACACTACGCTTTTGAGGAGCTGGTGTCTTATTATCCGACTTAAGGGTCAAGAAAGTAAAAAGCATTTACCGTCCCTAAACTGGTGACAGGAAGGGGTGTGCTGTATGGATATATTATCATTTATTCTCTCCATGTTGGCAAGGTTTGCCATAAACAGTGCCTCCGAATATAAAGAAGGCGCCTGGGAGTTCCTGGAATACCTGCTGTTTATTTTTAAGAGTTTTTCGGTTTCTGCCGGAAGACTTTTTTGTTTCGTCTTAAACAAATCTTAAAGGATTCCCCTGTTTTTTATTAAAAAGCATTTTGCTACAATAAAACTGTCAGGTAATGGAGAGCCATACTCATGAGCGCATTCTTTTACCGTTTTCTGTCCCTGATTCGCAGAAGCGCTCACTCGTTGTTATACATTTATGTTGGCAAATGTTTCTGAACGTGAGTATATATTGCTCACCGGGATTAGCCTGCCACAGTGCCAATCATGGGAAAGTATGAGCGATATAACGGGATACAGCTCCAATATGCTGTGTGTTGGATGATACAGGACTACGCAATAAAGAGGAGGAGAAGGTATTATGAGGAAGAAGGCAATCAGCGGCATTCTTTTGACAGCGATGCTTGTGGGAGCGTTCAGCGGGTGCGGTGCGGGTAACAAAGAGGCATCGAACGCCCTGGATACGTCACAGGGCACAAAAATGTCAGGCGCATCAGACGGGACGCGGAACGCAGAAGTCTCGACAGGCGCTGCCGGGTCAGGGAGCCGGGAGCTGTCTTCGGGCGAAGGGGACATGCTGGATCCCTTTGCAGTCCAGGCGCTTGAAGGAAAGGACAATTCCCTGGATGCTTATTCTGCTGTGGCGAGATTTTCCCTGCAGACGGAAAATCCGGAGGATGCCATGGACGGGGTATTGTCGGATTCGTTTCTGGGAACCACCAGGGCTTATTGTTTTATAAAGCACCTCTATTCAAATGCATATGAAAGCTGGGACGAGGTTTCCTTTGTGTCTATAGAAGGGGAGAGGGGCACGGAAAGAATCGACCTGGTAAACCAACTGTGGGGAGTAGGGCCGGCAGCCGGCACGGACCATTATGTAGGCTTAAATACTGAAGCGGATGAGGTAACGGGGGAAGAGCTTTATATTCTTACGGAAAGGGACGAAAACCAGGAGAAGGTAAGGGAGTTTCCGCTTAAGTTCCTGGAAGGGGATATTGGCACGGTAAATGAAACGATCCAGGAGTTTGGGGCGGACAGTTCCGGGGCTGCCCATCTGGTGCAGGGAGGAAGATACCTGGTGGTGTCACAGGAGGGGGAGATCCTGGCGGAATATGCCCCGGAAGACGGCACCATCAGGGACATGGTTCCCCTGTATGACGGCCATATGGCTTTCTGGCAGGAAGGGAAAGGGAAGCAGGGGGAGATGAGCCTGCGGTGTATGGATGCGGAAAGCGGTATGCCGGTAACCCTGGCTGCCTGGGAAAAACCGGAAAACAATATTTATTATGTCACGCTTTTTGATGGAGACAGCCTGCTGTATGCGGATAAGGACGGCCTGTACCGCAGCGACCTGTCCGGGAAGAATCCGGAGATTCTCTATACCTGGGTCCAACATGGCATCATTGCCCATGGGATATCCGGTATACAGACGGACGGGGAAGGGAAGATTACGGTTCTTTACAGCGACTCAGATCAGTACACCTGCCTGTGCCTGGAACCCACTACGGAAGAGGTGCCGGTCTGTAAGATCACCATGAATGTAAGGGAGAACGATGTGGAAGCCTGGCAGGGGGTAGTTGCGGAGTTCAACAAACGGTATCCCAGCTGTTATATTGAATTGGTGGGGCTCGATTATGATGACAGAACCGTGTTGCTGACACAGCTGACTGCGGGAAAGGGACCGGTGTTGCTTGATACCTCCTTGGTGGATTTTGCGGCGACGGAAGAACTGTGGGAGCCTCTGGACAATGTTCTGGAGCAGCTGGGCATCATGGAAGAGCTGTATCCCAATGTCATGGAGATGGGGAAAATCAACGGAACCCTGTATGGGATTGTGAGGGATTTTTATCTGGAGACGGTGGTTGCCTGGGATCCGGATCTTGAGGACTGGGACTTCGATACCTTTATGCAGTACGCCCAGGGTACGCTTGGGCTGGAAGCGGTCTGCAATTATTATGACAGGGATAACGGGGCGACTCAGCTCCTTTCTCTGCTGAGCCATGGACTGGAAGACTGCTATTTTATAGTTACGGATGAGGAAACGGGAGGGCTGCATTTTGACAGCGACAGATTCCGTCAGGTTCTGGAACTGATGGGGAAGTACTGCAGCAGTGAGGAAGGTGTATTGCCGGGCGATTCCCTGCTGGAGGGGAAGACATTATGTAATATATTGACTGTCCGCAGGCCGGAAGATATAGCCGGGTACCGCAAGATATACGGGGAGAATGCCGGATTCATCGGATTCCCCACAAAGGATGGGGGCATACACCAGATGCAGACTTCCACCATGCTGTCAATCCGCAAGTCAGCCGCAAAGGAGGAAAAAGAGGCTGCCGCCGCCTTCCTTGCCCTGTATCTTTCCCGTGAAGCGCATGTCCGGGCAATAAAGGATGCGACATGGGGCTATCATCTAAGTGTACGCAGGGATGTGCTGGATGAGCAGATTGCTTCCATGCCGACAATAACTTCCCTGTACTTCTTCGGTGAGGTCAATATGAAAGACAATATGGATATAGAACGGGACAGGGCAACGCTGTTGGAGCTGATTGACGGTGCAAGGCCGGGTTCTTTCTTTGAACCGAGGAATATCCTGTATGAAGAACTGGATCTGTATCTTGCAGGTGACATTACGGAGGATATGCTCATTGACCATTTGGAGAACCGGCTGGGGCTGTACCTGGGGGAGAGGAACTGAGGGACAGGCTTTTCAGGGTAAACAATAAAACTGTCAGGTAATGGAGAGCCATACTCGTGAGCGCATTCTTTTACCGTTTTCTGCCCCTGATTCGCAGAAGCGCTCACTCGTTATACATTTATGTTGGCAAATATTTCTGAACGTGAGTATATTGCTCACCGGGATTAGCCTGCCACAGTGCCAATCATGGGAAAGGATGAGCGATATAACGGGATACAGCTCCAATATGCTGTGTGTTGGATGATACAGGACTACGCAATAAAGAGGAGGAGAAGGTATATGAGGAAGAAGGCAATCAGCGGCATTCTTTTGACAGCGATGCTTGTGGGAGTATTCAGCGGGTGCGGTGCGGGTAACAAAGAGGCATCGAACGCCCTGGATGCGTCACAGGGTACAAAAATGTCAGGTACATCAGGCGGGGCGCAGAACGCAGAAGCCTCAGGCGCATCAGACGGGACGCAGAACGCAGAAGCCTCAGGCGCATCAGACAGGGAGCGGGAGGCAGAAGCCTCAGGTGTTGCCGGACCGGAGGGTCAGGAGCTGTCTTCAGGCGAAGGGGATATGCTGGACCCCTTTGCGGTTCAGGCGCTTGAGGGAAAGGACAATTCCCTGGATGCTTATTCTGCGGTGGCGAGGTTTTCCCTGCAGACGGAAAATCCGGAGAATGCCGTAGAAGGGGGATTGTCGGGTTCTTTTCTGGGAGTATCCAGAGCCTATTGTTTTAAAAAGCACCTCTTTTCGGAAATGAAGGAATGCTGGGATGAGCTTTCCTTTGTATCTTCGGAAGGGGAGCGGGGGACGGAAAGAATTGACCTGGCGAATCAGCTGTGGGGAATAGGGCCGGCAGCCGGCACGGATCATTATGCAGGCTTAAATATTGAAACAGATGAGGTAACGGGGGAAGAACTTTATATTCTTACGGAGAGGGACGAAAACCAGGAAAAGGTAAGGGAGTTTCCGCTTAAGTTCCTGAAAGGAGATATCGGTACGGTACTCGGAACCATCCGGGAGCTTGGGACGGACAGTTCCGGGGCTGCCCATGTGATGCAGACGGGAAGATACCTGGTGGTGTCACAGGAGGGGGAGATTCTGGCGGAATACGCACCGGAAGACGGCACTGTCGGGGACATGGTTCCCCTGTATGACGGCCGTATGGCTTTTTTGCAGGAAGAGAAAGGAAACCAGGGGAAGACGAGCCTGCAGTGTATGGATGCGGAAAGCGGTATGCCGGTGACCCTGGCTTCCTGGGAAAAACCGGAAAACAATCTTTATTATGTCACGCTTTTTGACGAGGACAGTCTGCTGTATGCGGATAAGGACGGCCTGTACCGCAGCGATCTGTCCGGGAAGAATCCGGAGATTCTCTACACCTGGATCCAACACGGCATCATTGCCCATGGGATATCCGGTATACAGACGGATGGGAAAGGGAAGATTACGGTTCTTTACAGCGATTCCGAGCAGTATACCTGCCTGTGCCTGGAACCCACTACGGAAAAGGTGCCGATTTGTAAGATTACCATGAATGTAGATGAGTACGATGTGGATGCCTGGCAGGGGGTGGTGGCGGAATTCAACAAGCGGTATCCCAGCTGTTATATTGAACTGGAAGGGCTCGATTATGATGACAGGACCGCGCTGCTGACACAGCTGACTGCGGGAAAGGGACCGGTGCTGCTTGATCCTTCCCTGGTGGGATTTAAGACGGCAGAAGAGCTGTGGGAGCCTCTGGACAATGTTCTGGAGCAGCTGGGCATCATGGAAGAGCTGTATCCCAATGTCATGGAG
>DKVC01000202.1:754-7104 GCA_002490995.1 Lachnospiraceae bacterium UBA7188 | reverse complement strand
CTATTTTCTTTTTTTATTATTTCCTTTATAATAAAACTGTATTGCTTAATTTTAATCTACATTTTTAATTTTATTAAATCTTTGTTTAAGCACATACAAAACCTCTGACTGTTTGAGTTACTGTCACCTGAAATGTCTGTACGAAATGGTCTCCTGAAATAATTGCCTGAAGTGACTATTTGACACAACTATATGAAACAACCGTTTAAAGCAACTGTACGGAACGACTGTTTGAAATAATTATACGATATAACTCTTTGATGCAGCAGGTTGAAACGTCTATACGGAACAGTTCTTTGATACAGCTGTATAAAACGTCTATACGGAACAGTTCTCTGATGCAACTGTACAAACGACTGTCTGAAACAGCTATACGAAACAACTGCCCGAAACAGCCATGCCGCCCGCGCCCGGCCTTGCCCACGCATGGCACTGAAAGGAAGATTTTCATGGAAACTACAGAACGCTACACCCCAAGCTTAACACTGTTGTCCAAAATGGGCGTCAGCCTGACTGCCTTCCATCCGGAAAAAGATGCCGCCGAGTTCCTTCTCCACAGGACCTCCCTGGAACTGGGCCGGGTCACCAGCCCCCTTTCCTATTACACGGCGGAACAGCCTGGCCTTGGGCTGCTGCATCTGCGTTCGGGCTCCCTTCTGTATACCGTTTACCCTTCCAACGCCTCCTGTACCCTGACGGGCGACTGCTTTCTGCTGTTTGACTGCCTTTATGCTCACCGGATTCAGGTGCGCAGTACGGCTGAATATGAAATTGTCCGCTTTTCCGGCCGCGACCTATGCAGCCTGCACAGCCTGGCATACTACCGGCATTTTCCGGACAATGAAACGCCGTTCATACAGGTATCTGCCTCTGCCAGACAGGCATCCACCCCTCATCTGCTCTTCGGGCAGGAAGAAATGGACCCGATTCTCTGCCATATGCTCCTGACCACCCTGCTCTGTCAGACCCTCCTGGAGAAAACACAGCCTGCAAAGACCGTCCCCGCTTATTTACAGGCAATCAAATCAGAATTCGAATCTCAATATTACAGAAAATACACCCTGGAGGAACTGGAACTGAAATATAAAAAGAATAAATACAGAATCTGCCGGGAGTTCAAGGACCATTTTCATTCCTCTCCCCTGCAGTACCTTCACAGAATGCGGATTCAGGCCGCAAAAGACCTGCTGGTGGAAACGGATTTGAAAGTACATGAAATAGGCTACGAAGTGGGCTATGAAAATGCAAACCACTTCATCACCCATTTTAAAAAAATCACGGGCACGACACCTTCTCAGTATCGCGCCCGTATATAAGGGACATGCCTTCGCCAATTCCATGGGAGATATCTTCGCCAATTGCTTAAAAGCGCCTGCCGCAATTCCTTAAGTACAGAAACCTCTCCTGCCACCACAAACGGCTTCAGGAGAGGTTTCTCCCATAAAATTCCCCCACCGCAAACAGCTGAGTATCCGCTGTCTTCCTTCCCACTGAATGCTGCAGGCAGCGGGTTATCAGACCTGTGAAAGAATGAACTCAGAAAAACGCCTTCCACCAGCGAAACCCTAATCTCTTATACCGCTTCAGCCGCTTACACACAGCCTCCGCCAGGGACAGATACACTCTCCTCACCTCGTTCTCTGCTTCCGGCGGCAGCACCCTTTCCCCATACGCCGCCTGCGAGACAAGTTTCTGCATCCCGGCGATATCCGTCTCCGGCACGCCCGTCTCCGCTGCCAGCTTCTCCGCGAAATCCGCCTCCGTCCCGTCATATCCCGGCATCATTCCCGCAAAGCGCAGCATCTCCAGCAGCCGGAAAAACACCCTCCTGCTGCCCATGGATTCCAGCTTCTTCAGCCGCCTTAACCTCCGGTAATCCAGGAACACAGGAAGCAGGCAGAGGGAATAAATCGCCAGAGCGCCCAGTACATGCAGCCATTTTTCATATTTTTCAAAATCTATATCAAATTCAAAAAATCCCTCCGCCGGCTGCCATGCCGTTTCCGTCCTGCCCTCCGTCTCGGAACGCAATCTGATATTCTCCGTATCCCAGCCCCTGTCCTGCACCAGCTTCCGGAAAACCGAATTGTCAAAGCCGGGATACCGTGCCGCGTTTCCACCGCCTGCTGCCGGCGTTACCTCCACAGGCGTCCACCCGTAATCCTCCAGGAAAATCTCCACCCATGCATGGGCTTCCCTGTCTGTGACGACTGCCTTCCAGCTGCCTTCCTCCTGCTGCTCAAATGCGTCGGGCTGCACCATATAGCCGCTTGCATACCTGGCCGGAATCCCGTACAGACGGTACATCAGCGTGGCGGCAGCGGCAAAATGCTCGCAGTACCCCCTTCCGCTGTCAAACAGGAAATACTCCACAACATCCTCGTTCAGCGGCGCCCACCCCGGCGTCATGGTATATTCGGCATTTTCATGCAGGGTATAAAGAATAAATGCCGTAATCTCCTCCAGTGATTCATGATGATTCTCGCTGCACAGGCTGGTCAGACGCGGCAGGAGCTGTACCGGAACCTTCGTATAGGCAATCCGCATTTCCTCCATATAAGCATCCCGCAGCGCCCTGTACCAGTCCCGTATTACCGTGAAATCATCATACACCTTATCCCAGGACACATCCATGTCCTGCTGTTCATAATACCAGAACAGATAGCCCTCGTAGAAAGCGCCGCCCCAGCCCCAGCCGCGCTGGCTGTAATAGGGCACATACATATTTTCATACTCGCCGTTCAGATGACAGATTCTCAGATTTCTCCACTGAGGCGGCTCCGCCTTCTCCGTATTTGTATTCATCATAAAATACATACTGCTGTACAGGTTGCTGGCAGAGAACCGTCCGTTGCTGTACATCTGCCAGCCCAGCTTCTCCTCCACCGTCTCGAACAGCTCACCCTCACCCAGGGTGCTCCAGCCGCCGCCCACATATTCATCTCCCTCAAACCCGCACAGATAAAGCGTCTCCGTGGGCTTCACATCTGCCTCCACTTCCAGCTGAGGCGTCCCTGTCCGATACTGATTGCCCCGTCCCACTGTCCCTCCTGTAACGGGTGCCGTATCTTTTCCCGCCAGGCGGTTCATCATCCTGTAAACCTGGCTTTCTCCCTGATAGATCCATGTGTAAATTCTATCCGCATTGACGGATACCAGCAGGAAGGCGGCCAGAAAAACGGTCAGCATGGCAATCCCGGCGGCGAGGCTGCTCTTCTCCAGTATCTGCCGTTTATTGGCATTTTCAAAAACAGCCCGCCACGCCGAACCCCCGTCCGCCTGCAGTATCCAGAAAGCCGCCTGAAACAAAGCAAGCAGCAAAACAGCCCCTGCCCCCGCCTGGATTCCCCAGAACGGCGTCAGAAACAGCAGCCCGGTGGTCAGAAAATACAGCAGCCGGTGGCTTCTGATCAGGAATTCCAGCATGGCGGTAAAAAAGGCCAGCAGCGCCGCCAGCAGCAGCATCGTCTCCGTGACATCCACAGGTTCTGCCTTGGAGCCGCCCAGGATACAGCCCTCAATATACCGGATCTGTTCCCGGAGTATGTCCTCCATGCCGAAAACCATGGCCCCATAAACCGCCACTGCCCCAAGCACAAGCAGCAGATATGCCCGCCTGCTCCCATAGCAGGTATACCAGATTGCCCAGCACAGCAGGGCCGTCACCGGATAAACCACCCATCCCGAGAAGGAAATCCCCTTCAGCGAGCCAAAAAGGAGGAGAATCCCGAAAACACCCGCTTCCAAAAATAAAAGCGCTGCAGACGGACGCCCTTTTTCTTCCGGCTCTTCTACGCCGGTTCTGATTTCAACTCCATTCATTGCAGCACCTCTTGTTCCTGTTTTTCAATTCGGAAATGCTTCCAGCGTTTAAGGGAAAAGTTTACATCTACAGCCCACAACATCCCCCATCAAGAACATATTTCCCGCCTGTAATCTGCGCTTCCAGGTTATCGGCAGAAAATGTATAGAGCAGCGTATCATTCCTGTACAAGCCTAACCGAAAATCCAGTTTCAGAATCCCCCCGGGACTCCCGTTTTCCTGCTTCCATGCATTTCCCGGTTCCCATGGCGTTTGAGATGTACCGCCCAGGCCGGGAAGCCCTCTGCGGTACAGGCACAGCAGCAGCTCACGGCACTGCTCCCCATTGCCGACCTCCATATCCGCCATCCTTCCCGCCCTGTCATGCCAACCCACAAGCACGGAAGCCGTCTGCTTCAGCAATCCCAGCACCAGAGCCGAAACCAGCTCATAAAACGCATCCGCTTCCGCCTCATCGGCTTCTTCCATTCCTTCCATATCCAATAGCAGCCTGATACAGCTGTCCGCTTCCCTCTCGTATTCCTTTACCCAGGGCTGCCCCGTCCTTGCAGTCTGGTTCCAGTGAATGTAACGGCTGGAATCCCCCGACCGGTATTCCCTCAGCTGCCGGACTTCTCCCCCGGCTTCCCCGCCAGTGTTGGAAATCCTCTCCTGAACCAGACCTTCCTCCCCCTCTCCCAGAGAAGAAAGCTCCAGCTGCAGCGCCTTCTCCTGCGGGTAAACGGCTACCTCCACTGTCCCGTCCATTCTACGGGCGCAGGAAAACAATGACAGATAGTCGTACACGCGCAGCCTGGTCATATGCAGTGTCATTATTCCGCAATACCTTCCGGTTATCTCCATCTGAACGATGCTTTCTCCCTGTCCGCAGCTTCCGTCAATGTACTTTGCTTCCGCCGATGCACCGGCACCCTTCTCCGACCCTACCGCTCCCGCTGCTGCGATATGCCTCCAGTCACTTTTCTGCCTGCCCGCATGGGCAACTTCCCGGCAGTATCCATACCGAAGTTTTATCCGGAAACGGCTCACCGGCAGCTTACCGGTATTTTTCACTTTTATCTTGCAGGCAAGCCACGCGGATTTCTCAATGCTTTCCCAATGGCGCAGTATTTCCGCAGACACATGCCGCTTCAAATACCGGGATTGAAGGAAAGCCGCCGCAAAAAGAACTGCCTCCATACCGCCCAGGGCCATCAGAGGCACTGAGCGGAATACTCCTGCCATATAGCAGGTAAGGACAGTAACAAAAACATAGACAAGCTTTCTCATCCTCCCTTTTTCCTCCCGGGGAAGCGAATTGCGGAAAATGCCATGGATGCGGGCTGCCGGGATGTGTTTTCCCCCATGGGCGGGCAGGGCGTCTGCTCCAGCACCTTTCCGATAATCTGCCTCCTGTCCAGCCCTTCCATCCGCGCCGCCGCATTCAGCCGCAGCCTGTGGGAAACCACATAGGGAAACTGTTCCCTGATGTCGCCGGGTGTCACATAGTCCCGCCCTTCCAGCCAGGCGGAAGCTTTGGCCGTCTTCACCAGCGCAACCGTTGCCCTGGGGCTGGCTCCCCTCTCCAGATACGGATGCTCTCTGGTGGACGTTACCAGCTGCAGGAGATAGCGGTACACTTCCTCTTTCATGTAAACATCGTGTATCTGCCCCTGCATCTCCTGCAGAAGCTTCCCCTCCAGAACCGGCCGCACCGCTTCCAGCCGCTCTGCCTTTCCAACGGACATGGCCATGGCGAGCTCGCTGTCAAAATCAGGATATCCCAGCGTCAAAGTAACCATGAATCGGTCCACCTGCGCCTCCGGAAGATACTGCGTCCCCGCCGTACCCGAAGGATTCTGGGTGGCAATGACCAGGAAGGGCTGCGGCACCTCCCTGGTAACTCCCTCCACCGTACATCTGCGCTCCTCCATGACCTCCAGCAGCGCGGACTGGGTCTTGGGAGAGGTGCGGTTAATCTCGTCCGCCAGCAGCAGATTACAGAACACGCAGCCCGGCTGGTAGACAAACCTTTCCTCCTCCCTGCGATAGATGGAAAAACCCGTCAGGTCCGAGGGCATCACATCCGGCGTAAACTGTACCCTCTTGTACTGCAGTTCCATCGCCCTGGAAAAGGCAATGGCGAGAGTCGTCTTACCCACACCCGGGATATCCTCCAGAAGGACATGCCCGTTGGCCAGGAATGCCAGCATGACTTCCCTTACTTCCTTCTCCTTGCCCAGAATCACCTGGTTTACCTGTCCGATCACTTCCTGCGCTTTTTGTGCCAATTGCATGTCCATCTTCTCCGGCCCGCCTTGTTTCAATCATTGTTTTGTCAGAACAATTTCATTTTATAGCTTTTGGCGGGATATGACAAGACAGAAATTAGGTGCAATCAGAAAACAAAAGGAAAACAGGGACGTGCAATTGCAAAAGCCTGTGAATACATGACAGCACATTTTACGGAGCGCATTTATTTAGACCAGATATGCCGCCATGCAGGGCTTAGCAAGTCAAGGCTGCTGCGGGCCTTTACAAAAGAAAA
>DKVC01000202.1:0-471 GCA_002490995.1 Lachnospiraceae bacterium UBA7188 | reverse complement strand
AGCAAGTCAACGCTGCTGCGGGCCTTTACAAAAGAAAAAGGCGTCACACCGTACCAATACCTTGAGACAGTTCGCATCAATGAGGCAAAAAAGCTATTATCGGAAAGTGTGCATCCCGTAGAAGCAGCGATCAGGACGGGTATAGTTAACCGCCATATGCGGAGGTCTAGGGAGTATGTGTTTGAGGCGTATGACGTAGAGGCGTTTCAATACCTGATGGGGCATAGCGATATCAGGATGACACTGAATACCTACACGTACCTTGGGCTATCTGCTCATGGGCTTCATCGCAACATTTTTTCTTGACATAGCTTTTGAAGAATTTCGATTTTTCAAGGATATGTACAATCTGCCGGGACTCCACATCAGACAGCTTGTTATATGATACCCAGCCGCTTGTAGTAAAGCGCAGCCTGTTTTTCAAGAGGGCTTCCCTTGAAATTTGCGACATCCTCTAAATCCTGCTTCAAT
>DKVC01000045.1:7639-7848 GCA_002490995.1 Lachnospiraceae bacterium UBA7188 | reverse complement strand
TGTCAGTGCCGCATACGGATACGTTGCCGTCGTCGGTGATGTCGATCTTCACCCCTGTGCGGGCGATGATCTCATTAATGGTCTTTCCTCTCTGGCCGACCACATCTCCGATTCTCTCAGGGTCAATCTGAATGGATATGATCTTGGGTGCGTAAGGTCCTACTTCCGGCCTGGGTGCGGAGATTGCAGGCTTCATGCAGTTGTCCATG
>DKVC01000045.1:0-7337 GCA_002490995.1 Lachnospiraceae bacterium UBA7188 | reverse complement strand
GTGAATCTTGATATCCATCTGGATAGCGGTAATTCCATTGTCTGTACCGGCTACCTTAAAGTCCATATCTCCGAAGAAATCCTCCAGGCCCTGGATATCGGTGAGCAGCACATAATCATCGTCCGTCTCTCCCGTCACCAGTCCGCAGGAAATACCGGCCACCATCTTCTTGATGGGTACACCTGCCGCCATCAGTGACATGCAGGAAGCACAGGTGGATGCCATGGATGTGGAGCCGTTGGACTCAAAGGTCTCGGACACGGTGCGGATTGCATAAGGGAACTCCTCCTCGCTGGGAAGCACAGGGATCAATGCCCTCTCCGCCAGCGCGCCATGGCCGATCTCACGTCTTCCAGGCCCGCGGGAAGGCTTCGTCTCACCCACGGAATAGGAAGGGAAATTATAATGATGCATATAGCGCTTGCTTACTTCATTCTCGTCCAGTCCGTCAATCTTCTGCTGCTCGGACAACGGTGCCAGGGTACATACATTGCAGATCTGGGTCTGGCCGCGGGTGAACATGGCGGAACCATGCACTCTGGGGATGATATCCACCTCTGCTGCCAGCGGACGGATCTGCGTAATCGCCCGCCCGTCAGGACGTTTGTGATCCTTCAGGATCATCTTGCGGACTGTTTTCTTCTCATACTGGTATACGGCTTCACCCAGGATTGCCAGCCAGTCCTCTTTCTCGGCAAATGCCTCTTCCAGCTTTGCGGTGACATTCCTGATATTCTCTTCCCTGGTCTGTTTGTCATCCGTAAATACGGCTACTTCCATCTCCTCAGGGGGAACCAGGCGCCTGATCTCTTCAAACATTTCCTCCGGAACGGCACAGCTGGTGTAGTCATGCTTGGGCTTGCCAACCTCCGCTACGATTTTATCAATAAATGCAATAATCGTCTGGTTGATCTCGTGGGCCTGATAGATGGCCTCAATCATCTTCGCCTCCGGAATCTCATTTGCTCCGGCTTCGATCATGATCACTTTCTCCCTGGTGGATGCAACGGTCAGGTTCAGGTCGCCGTTCTTCCACTCTTCCTGGGAGGGATTGATGATAAACATGCCGTCAACCATCCCCACCTGGGTCATGGCACAGGGACCGTCGAAGGGGATGTCCGAAATGCAGGTTGCAATCGCGGCGCCCAGCATGGCCACCAGCTCCGGGCGGCATTCAGGGTCCACGCTCATTACCATGTTGTTCAGTGTCACGTCATTGCGGTAATCCTTAGGAAACAGAGGGCGCATGGGCCTGTCAATGACACGGCTGGTCAGAATCGCATTCTCGCTGGCCTTGCCCTCTCTCTTGTTGAAGCCGCCGGGAATCTTCCCCACAGCATACATCTTCTCCTCAAATTCCACACTCAGGGGAAAGAAATCGATTCCCTCCCTGGGTTTCTCGGATGCGGTTGCGGTAGAAAGCACCACCGTATCGCCGTAATGCATAAACGCACATCCGTTGGCCTGTTTGCCCACACGGTTAATGTCAACCTTCAGCGTGCGCCCCGCCAGTTCCATCTCATAAGTCTGATACATAGAATCTTCTCCTCCATTCCGCCGTCTCTCACGGCCACTTCCACTCAGGAATTACCTGAACGCAAGAAAATATACGCCCCGGCATTTCCCTGATGCTGACTGCCCGGACTGCCGGGATTACCTTACAGCCGCATCCTGTCTGTCATTCTCGTAAGGCAGGCTCCACATCCCAAAAGGACCCAGAAAAGCTGTCCGGCACACCCGCCGTCTCACCTGCCGCAACACCGCACTTCAGCCATACCGCTGAGCGCCGCACGGGAATAGAAGGCGCCGAAACTACTGAAAAAGCCGCGAAACATATCCTGCGTCTATTCGCACCCTTTTCAGCGGTCTCGGAACATTCTTCTGTCCCCGTCTACAGAGCTCACACTCCGCATGCCCTCTGTTTCCATAAATAAGCAGACCTAAATTGCACGGGCAACTCAAGTCTGCTTTATTTACAATCTGTTTATTTTCTTAAGCCAAGCCTCTCGATGAGAGAACGATATCTCTCAATATCCTTCTTCTTCAAATACTCCAGAAATCCACGTCTCTGGCCTACCATCTTCAGCATACCGCGGCGGGAATGATGATCCTTGGGGTTCACCTTCAGATGCTCTGTAAGCTCCTGGATTCTCGCCGTCAGCACAGCCACCTGTACCTCGGGTGAACCGGTATCGCCAGGGGTCCTGGCATACTCATTCATAATCGCCGTTTTCTTTTCCTTTGAAATCATTGCTCTGTCTCCTTTCGATTTTACCACCTGGCACTAAGACCGGGTCGGAGTATCCCGTATCCGGGTGCCGGCTGAGGCGGAATCTTTTGTCCGCCTTTCACACCATGTTATCATATCATATCCGGAATGAAATGTAAACCTGAATTTTCCGTATCTTCTGCAAAATTGCGGAAAAATTTCGGATTAATCCTGCAAAAGCCTCACATACTTCACCGGAGTACGGTATGTGTAATTGCTGATCTTGATTCCGGTCCTCTCGTTGCTGGCATGTACCACCTGGCCTCCGCCGATATAAATGGCCACATGGTTAATGGAACCCCTCTTGTTGCCATAGAAGACCAGATCGCCCGGCTGCAGGTCACCCGCGGAGATCTTGGTTCCGTAGCCCGCCTGGGAAGCCGCATGATGAGGCAGGGAAATTCCGTACTTTTTAAATATGCTCAGCACGAAACCGGAACAGTCCGCTCCCTTGGTCAGGCTGGTGCCTCCCCATACATAACGGTTGCCCACGAACTGCTTGGCATACTCCACCAGGTCCACACGTACATCGGATACGCCCTGGCCATACAGAAGCTCCGTCATGGTGATAGCCGTATCCAGCTTCTCCTCCACCGTCACATATTCGGCTGAGACATACGCTTCATCCGCATCCACGGCCACCTTAATCCAGCCGTCAAGAGTCTCCAGATAATCCATCTCTTCCCCTGATGCCACCTGGGTCAGTATGGCGCTCTCCGTGTCGGGCGCTTCCCGCACATTCAGGCCGTCCCCGTTCACTACCACCACGGTACGGACAATTTCATTTGCCTTCAGCTTGGCATCCGGTCCTGTCAGCAGGTAATCCGTGCTCACGTATCCTTCCACCTCGCCGGACTGAATATGGGCCCATCCGTCCGCAATCTCCAGCACCTCACAGGCGGAGTGCTTGGGCATCTTCCCCACCATCTTGCCGTCGGTGGAAGGTATCTCCCGCACGTTCAGATTCCCGCTCTCCACATTGGCAATACCGATATTGGTATAGCCCCAGGCTGCTCCCTGGGCCTGCTGAGCAAACGCTATATACTCCTCCGTGGACAATTTCGTCTCCAGCATGGATGTCACGCCTGCGGCCTGCAGTATATTATCCATTTCAGCCGCACACACCGGCAAGGGAGTCAATGCCATACAAAGCATAATACCTGCTGACGCTGCTGCAATCTTTTTCTTTCTACGACTTTTCATGTAATCACTCCTGTATTCTATATTCTATATTCGAATGGAAAATGGTCTGTTAGCCCACCGTTACAAATTTGACAAATATGTTACAGAATTATTAAGTTGTTAAAAAAGATTATACAGGCAGCAGCAGATTCTGTCAACCGCTTTCCCTGATATTTTTACATATTTTTCACCTATTTTTCATTCCATTGTTTTCCAGCGTCCTCTTTTTGGGCGTCCTCTTTTTGGAATTGCCGGGAAATAACTAATACGAGTTCTTCAGGAAAAAGCCCGGAAATACTCCTCACTCATCCTCCGCCGTAATCACGGCAAACGCAATGTTGGTGGCATGATCCGCCACGCGCTCCAGGCCGGAGGCAATGTCGGAGAACATCATGCCCGCCTCCGGGGAACACTCTCCCCTGGTCAGGCGCTGCACATGGTTCTTCTGCATCTCCTTCTCCCTGGCATCCACCTGGTCTTCCAGGGCAATGACATCCTTCATATGGCTCTCGTCGCTCCTGGCAAACATATCTATGGAGTAGCGAATCAGCCTTGTAACCATCTCCAGCAGCTCTCCCAGCTCCCGTAGCGCTTCCTTGCTCATGGTGACACCGGTCTCCCTGCGCTGTCTGGCGGCATCCGCCACATTCTCCGCATGGTCGCCTATCCGCTCGATATCGTTAACCACATGGAACAGGGCGCCGATGCTCTTTAAGTCTTCTATGGGCAGGGTGGTCTGGTTGATTTTCACCAGATAGTCCGTAATGGCATGGTTCAGGAAATTAATGTTTTTCTCTACCTCGTATACCTCTTCTATGTCCTCCTCATCCAGCGTAACCAGGGCATTCATGGCCCGGGTCAGGTTCTCGCTGGCCAGGGACGCCATGCGGTCCAGTTCCTTAATGACCTCCACCACAGCCGTAGCCGGGTTGAAGACAACCTTGTCGCCTATGTATTTCAGCTGATAGCTTTCCCGGTAATTTACCTTCTTGTCCTCTCCCGGCACGCAGAGACAGGAGAGACGGACGATTGCATTGGAGAAAGGGAAAAGAACAATCACCTGGAATATCTTGATAATGGTGTGGGCGTTTGCCACAAAGCGGCCCTTGTCCGAAGAAACCGCCCATATCATCCTCATCACCGGCTCCTCCAGGAAAAAGAGAATGACATACAGAAGCGCCGTGCCAATCACATTGAACCAGAAATGAATCAAAGCCGCCCTTTTTGCATCCTTCTTGCCCGCCATGGACGCCAGCAGCGCGGTGGTGCAGGCACCGATATTACAGCCCAGTATAATATAGAGGGAAATGCGCAGCGACAGCAGATCCTGATTGGCAAGCAGCAGCACAATGCTGACCGTAACGGAAGAGCTCTGGATAATAGTGGTCAGGACAAGCCCCATCAGCGTCGCCACAAGAGGAGTCTTCAAAGAACCCATCAGGTTCACCACCTCGGGCACCTCCCTCATCCCCGCCATGGAAGTAGACATGGTGCTTAAGCCCAGGAACAGGACGCCGAAACCGATAATGATATCCGCAAATTTCTTTATTTTATCCTTCTTGCAGAACATGGCCACAAGCACACCCACCAGCAGAATAACGGGTGCGTAAGCGGATAAGTTAAATGAAACTAACTGTGATGTGACCGTGGTACCGATATTGGCACCGAAGATGACACCCGCGGCCTGGTACAAATTCATCAGCCCTGCATTGACAAAGCTGACCACCATGGCGGTACAGGCCGAGGAAGACTGGATGATGCCGGTAAATACGACACCGACTATCATACCGGAAAAGCGGTTGGTGGTAAAAATCTCAAGAATACGCCGGAGCTTGGCGCCGGCGACTTTCTCTATGGAATCGCTCATGACGCGCATGCCGAAGAGAAACAGCCCCAGGCCTCCTGCCATTGACAATAGTATGCTTGCACTCATTTGTTTTCTCCCAAATATTTTTCGTTAGGAACTGGCGATGCTGACCTATACTCGTGAGCGCATTCATTTGCCGCTTTCTCGTCACATATTGCCCGAGCGCTCACTCGTTATACATTCAGTCTGGCAAATGTTATCGATCGCGAGTATATATAATTTCAAGAAATTGCCGCAAAGCATTTTCCATATGCACAATGAATCGGCGCATACTATATTATTTTACGGGATAAGACAAATTTTTACAATAGTTTTTCGAATTATTTTTGGAGAGCTTATTTTGGGCTTATTTTGAGGTTTTTTGAGCCGTTACTTTTCACTTCACAAAGTAGATGTTTTTGATAAGCAGGCTTGTAGTGAACGGTTTGGCATGATATAATTCCAAATCCCTGCAATTTGTGGATGCCTCCAAGATGCGCGCTTATCACCTGGAATTGAGCTGGGACACGCTGTCCCTTTATCGTATGCTGGCGAAAAGGATGGCAAACGCCGGTGAGGAAGCCTTGACAGATTATCTGTTGGATGTGCCTGGGCTGCTGGCAGGTGAGAAAAAGAAGGGCCTGGGGTATCTGCCGGGTTATTCGGAGATAGCTTATCAGACCATGACAGAAAAAATGATCGGGAAATATATGGGAAAGACACCAAAGCGTGGGGGAAGCTATATGTGGGTCCCTAACCATATTCAGGATGCCAACGGACAGACGGCACCCAGGGCTTTTCTGAAATGTTTTGTGCTGGCAGCTCAGGAGATGCTGAAGCACCCAGATGAGCTGGCGGCATTGGGGGACGAGAAGATCTTGGATCCGACCAGATTGCAGGGGGCATTGAGGGAAGTGTCAGTAGATCGTGTACGGGAATTGGTCAATGAAGAATATCTATGGCTGCAGGATCTGATTGGCCGCTTGAAGGGCAAGTCAATGCTGATGGAGCAGAAGGAATTCCTGGGATATCTCTCCCCAGAACTCTGGCATGAGGAGGACCGGGACAGGCTTCCAGGCAGGACTGCCCAGGAGATCCTGGATGTGTTGCTGGATCTGGGAATTGTCATGCAGGCTACAGACGGGCGGATCAATGTGCCGGAATTGTATCTCCATGGCTTCGGTTTGAAACGAAAAGGCGGTATTAAGCGTCCCAAATAGAAAAGAGACCATAAAAGAGAAAGCCTGCCTTCTCTTAAAAGCCAGGCCTTCTCTTTTCGGTTACAGTTTATTTGAGTCTGTAAATTTTTCTGTGTCTTCGGTTACAGTTTATTTTTCTTCCGCTTCCCACCATAGACAACCATACCAGCACCCAGGCTCAGGCTTTCCTGGCAGCTGCTTAGTCCCAGAGAAGTGCGGTGCCTGCTATGTGATTGTATATTACTTTTTTGTCTTTTGCGTTTATCCTGCCGTCACCGTTTACATCGCCCACAGAGAAAGCGTAATCTTTTAATTGAGAACTGCCAGTTTTGCCGCCTGCTGGAAAGATTTTCTGCCATCTCTAATCCGATTGCGTCAGCATTTCGCGTTATCCTCCCTTTGTTCTCCTGGGGGGCTTGTTTCTTCCGATTCCGCACTGCCTGTTTCCGGCTGCGGCGCCATGATTTCCGGCTGTTCCATTTTATCGTCAGGCTCCTCCTCAGATGGCTCCACAGATGAGGGCTGTGTCTCTTCCGATGCTTCCGGTATGAAAAAATCCTCTGGTTCTGTCGGTACCTGTTCCTCTTCTGTTTCAGAAAATGACCTGCTCCTCCAAAATGCTTCCCGTCTGATCTGTCTGACCGCCTTTGGGCGTCATCTTTAATCTGAAAAAATAAGACCGAGCCGCAGGCCATTGTGATCAATGCCATCTGCAGTACTTTGAAAATAAAGAAAGAATGGCTCGTCAATGGGGAAGGAGAAATGGAAGAAACCATTGAGACTTCCCAGAGTGCAAAAGTATTGGCGGAACTGTATAATACAAACCTTTCGGGAAAGTTAG